>LVAR01000057.1 GCA_001604115.1 Clostridiales bacterium Firm_12
CTTTGATATCGTTCAGGCTGAACAGCCCGCCGACTATGCCGTAAAGTCCAACAGCAGCCCTTGCCGGCGCTTGAACAGCCCCTTGACGCTCAAGCAGACCTATCATTTTTTGAGCTTTGCGCTTTTTCTTTTTTTGTTGGCCATCATCGCTTCCTTTGTGGTGTACCCGATCCAAAACTGCAGTATCAGCACTCGAATCAAGTCGTGGCACCTGCTGCGTGCGCCGCCCAAAACTATATAACGGAGCATTGATAACGGACAGTCGCCACTAGCATAGGGCGCTGTGTGGTTGGGGTTAGCGTGATATCCGTCATCGCTTTTTTTGGCGCGCCCGAATCGTGGGATGCTTTTAGCCAAAGCGCTCCAAAACCCCACAGACACATTCCGGCGGCAGTCCTAAGCCTCCTGAAAGGCTAGATTCAACAAAAAGGAGTAACCATCATGAAAACCAATAAACTCACCTTTTGGTTTGTCCTTGCGGCAGTGTTGCTGATTGCATGGACAGCGATATTTGGCTTGCTGGGCATCCCCGGCGCCAACGGTATGCGGTTTGGCATCGATATCCGAGGGGGCGTCGATGCGGTGTTTGAACCCGTCAACCTTGGCCGTGTCCCCACCGCCGGAGAGCTGGAGTCCGTTCGCGCCATCATCGAAACACGGCTGGATCAGAAAAATATCCTCGACCGCGAGGTGACAGTCGACCAGACCAACGGCGATGTGATCGTCCGCTTTCCTTGGAAATCGGACGAAACCAGCTTCGACGCGCAAAAAGCCATTGCAGAGCTTGGTGAAACAGCCAAACTCACCTTCCGCGACGAGAAGGGAAACGTGCTGCTCGATGGCATTGAAGTGGCACAAAGCACCGTGCACAGCAACCCGGAAACGAGCCGCTACGAAGTATCACTCACCTTTACCAGCCGTGGCGCCACGCTGTTTGCCCAAGCAACTAAGCAGAACATTGGAAAGCGCATCGGCATTTACATGGACGATACGCTCATTTCCGACCCGACTGTGGAGGATGTGATAGCCAGCGGCAGGGCTTCGATTTCCAATACAGGCACCTATGACCAAACCAACGCGCTGGCGCAGAAGATTGCCGCGGGCGCACTGCCCTTTTCCATGGAGGCACGCAACTACTCCACCATCAGCCCATCGCTGGGTGCGGATGCGCTGGGGGTGATGATTCAGGCCGGCACATGGGCGTTTGCGTTGATGTGCGTGCTGCTGCTCGCCTATTACCGCCTGCCCGGCTTGGTTGCCTACATTGCGCTGCTGCTGCAGATCAGCGGGCAGGTGCTGGCTCTTTCCGTCCCGCAGATCACGCTGACGCTGCCGGGCATCGCAGGCATCATCCTCTCCATCGGTATGGGCGTTGATGCCAATGTTATCATTTCCGAGCGCATTTCAGAGGAAATCAAAGGCGGAAGAGCCCCAAAACAAGCCATCAACATTGGGTTTAAGAATGCCTTCTCCTCTGTGTTTGATGGTAATATCACAGTGATGATCGTCGCTGTCATTTTGATGCTGCTTGGTTCGGGCTCCATGCTCTCGTTTGCCTATTCGCTGCTGACAGGCGTTATGCTCAATTTCCTGGCTGGTGTGACCGCCTCGCGTTTGATGATGCGCTCGCTGTGCCAGTACACGGTGCTCTGCCGTAACCAGCTATACCAAAGCCTGTCCAGGAGGATCGAATTATGAAATACTACAGCTTTTACAACCACCGTCGTCTGTTCTTCACCATTTCGATTTGCCTGCTGGGGTTGGGGTTGGTATTGTTCCTGGTAAACGGCGTGCAGCTTGATATTCAGTTCAAGGGTGGCGCGATCCTGAAATACAGCTACACCGGCACGCTGGATACGGATACCGTTGCGGAATTTACCTCGCAGAAGCTGGGCAGGCTGGTGAGCGCTCAAGAAACGAAAGACCTGACCACCGGCGAGACGCGCGTCGCCTTGCAGTTGGCAGGTGAATACGGCATGAGCGCCACCCAGCAGGATGCGCTGAACGAGGCGCTGGCCGCTCAATTTCCCGACAATGCCGTGACTTCTGTGGAAACATCGCTGGTAGAACCCTTTTTTGGCCAACGTTTTTTACAGCGCGGTATCCTGGCCGTGATCCTGGCCATGCTGCTGATCCTGGTGTATGAGTGGATCACCTTTCGCAAAATCGGCGGTTTGTCGGCTGGGGTCACCGCGCTGGCAGCGCTGCTGCATGACCTGCTGATGGTTTTCTTTACCTGCGTTGTGGCCCGCATCCCCATTGGGGATACCTTCGTTGCGGTGGCGCTGTCCATCATCGGCTACAGCATCAACGATACCATCGTGATTTATGACCGCATCCGTGAAAACCGTCACCGCTACCCCAAAGAACCCATCGAAACCGTTGCCGATCTGTCCATCCGTCAGTCTATGATGCGCTGCATCAATACCAACGTTGCGGTATCACTATCGGTGGCGCTGGTCTACTTCTTTGCGCAGCGTGCCAGCCTGGAATCGATCATCAGCTTTGCGCTGCCTATGTTGGTCGGCTCCATCAGCGGCTGCTACTCCACCCTTTGCCTGGCGGGGCCGTTATGGGTGATGTGGCAAAAGCGCAAAAGCAAGACGGCTGTACAACAAGCGTGACCCACACCGCGGCGGGCAGGGAAACTGGCCCGCCGCAGCTGTTTTGTCCGCATCAATGCATGATTGAGCCGCGACCCATTGCAGCCGCGAACCCGACTTACCCTGCGTGCGGGATGCGCTCGGGCGCCGTTTGTGCGGGCGGTGAGGCCACAATAAAGCAGCCCCCGCCACGGTTCGTGGCGGGGGCTGCCTTGTTACCGCGTTACAGCGTCCTGCTGCTCGTAGGGTTGTTCACAACGCCAAAGGCCACCAGCACGGGCAAGAGTACGTCCATCAGCGCCTGCACGGTCGCGCCTGCATCCAGATTGAAAAACAGCCGCACACAATACGTCACCAGCGCGGCCAGCGCCAGCCATACCGCCCAGCTCTGGTACCATGCCTGGCTGCCATCGCCAAACAGGCGGTCATGCACCGTGGGGTCGTTGATCACCCCAAAGGCCACCAGCACCGGCAGCAGCAGCGCCATGATGGCGCTCATCGGTTCGCTGATGTCCACCCCCGTCACGTTCAGCACTACAAAAGCAATCAGGGCTGCCAGCGCCATCCACAGCGCCCAGGATTTGAAGCGTTCCGCCATGATTATCCCATCCTTTCCAAGTTCCAAAATGCAATCGCTTGCGGGTTTCAGCCTTCGCCGCGCGGGGCGGGTTTGTTGTGGTCGTAGCGCAGGTGGTCGTCCAGGCGCTTGTGCGCGCTGTCCGCCGATGCCTTCGCCTTGGTGGATACTTCCCGGATCTCCTCAAAGCCATCCACCTTTTCCTTGATGTACTTGATATCCACCTGCATGGTGGTCAGGGCTACGGTCTTTTCATCCCCGCGCCCCTTGATCGCGCTGATGGATACCGCCATGGTCAGGATCAGTGCCAGCGTTTGCAGGGCGGTCAACCCTTGCTCCAGGGTCACATTGCATCCCCTCCTTTCTGTGCTGCGCCCTGCCTTCAGGCGCTGATCAGCGCGGCGGTTGCGCCCGGGTAGGTTTCCAGGAGCAAGGTGGCCGCTGCGCCGTCCACATCGGGCACGGTCACCCGGTAGCGCCGGCCTGCCTGCGGCGCGGTGCCTGCGCTGCCCCCGGCAGCGCGCAGCGCAGCCTGGGTGATCGCGCCCACCACGCCATCGGCTTCCAGCCCGCGCGCGCTTTGGAACTGCTTGACCGCCGCTTCACTCTGGCTGCCAAAGATCCCGTCCACCGCGATGGCATAGCCCAGCGAAAGCAACGCGCTTTGCAACGCTGTGACCGCTTCGCCGCGGCTCCCCTTGCGCAAAATCTCCATGGTCGGCTGTCCCTCCTCATCTGTGGAACCCGCCCCGCTCAGCAGCGCCGCCACGCGCGCGCGAAACTGGTTCATATCGTCCCCAAAGCAGCGCATCCAGCTTTCCGGATCGCCGTGGTTGCTGGCATAGCCGCGCCGGGCGGCTTCCCGGTGGCTGCAAATGGCGCTGGCGGGCAGGCCAAGCAGCCGGCACAGCCAGGCGCAGTATTCCGCCGCCACGCTGATCGCCTCCCGGTAATAGGCGCTGTCGGTGTTGCTGCCCTGGCAGATCTCAAACTGCACATGCGCTGTCGGGTCGTAGTTGTAGCTGCCCCGGCTGCCCTTGCCGCACCCCCAGCAGGCATAGGCGTAGGGCAGCGTGTTCACGGCGATCACCCGGCCATCCTTGTCATAGCCCACAAAGCCGTGCATGCACTTGTCTGCGCTGGCTTTGTTCCAGTGGTTGCCGTTTGCGTTCACGCCCAGGCTGCCGGGCGCATCCACATAGCGTTTCAGGTTGCGGTTCACCGCCCCGGTGGCGTGCACCAGGATGCCCACATGCCGGGCTTTGCGCCCGCGTTGGTAACATCGGTTTTGGGTCTGGTATGCGGTCAGGATCGTGATGCCCACGGGGTACCTCCTTTTGCCGGCAGGCCGACCCACCGGGGCGGGTCGGCCTGCCGAGTGTTCTGTTCAGGTGATGCCTTCCGGCTTGGGCGGCGTGGTGGGCGCGGGGGCACGCCGTATGCCGTTGGCAAGGCTGCTAAGGCCTTGCGCTGCCCTGGGCAGGGCGAAAGGGGGCAGGCGTGCATGCGCCAGACAGGGACACGCCGCCTACACCACCACTATAATCCCGATCCGTGTTCACTTTGTTCCTGTGTAGGTGAAGGATGGCCGCAGCAGGGACAGCGTTTTTCGCAGGCGTGGGACGGCGCAAGCGTCCGGCACGGCACGCGCGTGCAACAGGGGACAGCCATGTGCGGCCGCATGCGCCCCGCCAGTTGCAAAACAGCGCCGGATGCAGTAAAGTAAATTGAATTTGCATCGGGAGGGCCTGCCTGCATGGTCACAGTGAACGAGATTGCAAAAATCTGCGGCGTATCCAGGACTACCGTG
>LVAR01000058.1 GCA_001604115.1 Clostridiales bacterium Firm_12
CAGCAGGTGGTCAGCGCTTTGCCCTCCGATGTGCAGCTGTACCTGCTGTACCAGAGCGGGCAAATGGACAGCCAGCTTTACGAGGTGCTCCTGCGCTATGCGCGGCTCAGCCCGCGCATCCAGGTGCTGCCCACGGACATTGCCAAAAACCCCGGCCTGCTGACCCGCTTTCAGGGGGATCTGACCCAGGCGCTCGCGGCGGATAACGTGATCGTCAGCAGCGAGGCCACGGGGCGCTATAAGATCCTCAGCTATGACGATTTTGTGACCCAGGGCTTCAATGTGGAAAAAGGCACCTTTGAAATCGCCGGGCTTGCGTACGAAAAATCACTCTCGGAGGCGCTGCTGTACGTGACCCAGCCGGAGCTGCCGGCCGTGGGTGTGCTGCAAGGCCACGGGGAGCTGACCATGGATGTGCTTGCCAACCTGACGGATTTCTGGAAGCGCAACAACTATGCCGTGCAGGCGGTTGATCTGCTGGCCGGGGGCACACTGGACGCGGTGGATATGCTCCTGATTGCGGGGCCGCAAAAGGATCTGACCGCCGGCGAACTGGCAGCCATCAAGGCCTTTACCGAGGCGGGCGGGAGTCTGTTCATCATCCGCAACTATACAGACCCCATGACGCTGCCCAACTACCTCAGCCTGCTCAACAACTACGGCGTGACCCCCATCCCCGGCGTTGTGGTGGCCGGCGAGCAGGACAGCGGCAGCTATTATGGCGAGCGTATTTATCTGCTGCCCTACTTTACCCAGATGGAGATGACCCAGCCGCTCATTAGCGGAAGCATGGATGTGCTGCTGCTGGCTGGAGCGTGCGCCTTTGAGACCCCGGCGCAGACGGACAACGCGCTTTCCGCCGCCACGGTGCTCAAGACAGGCGCAAACGCCTATGTCAAAAACCCGGAGGATGGCGCATCCAGCATCGATTATGCGCAGGGCGACGTCCAAGGGGAGCTGACGCTGGCCATCCTCGCGGCGCGGATGCACGCCGGCGGCACGGTGAGCCGTATGTTCGCCATCGGAAACAGTACCGTATTCACGGATGAATATATGTACCAACGTACGTTTAATGAGGAGTTCATCCTGCAAGTGATGGGGGAACTGCTGCCGCAAAAGAGCGTGTCGCTGGACATCCTGGCCAAATCGGCCTTTCACCCCGGGATGCGGGCGGGCAGCCAAACAGTGGGCGTGATCCTGCTCACGGCGCTGCCGCTGCTCATCATCCTGGCGGCGGTGCTGGTGCTCACGCCCCGGCGCAACCGCTAACGGCCATGCGATGCCTGCGGCAGGCAACTTGAACCCAGGAGGCGATCCATTGGAGCACCCGGACATCAAGCAACCCAAACCCGCGCGCAAAGGGCGCGTGAGCCGCCGTGCGTGGCTGCTGCTGCTGACCCTGTGCGCAGCGGTGCTGGCGGTGGCCTTTGTGCTGCTGCTGCCTGCCATCCAGGCGCGTTTTCCCGCTATGGAAGGGCTGGGGCAAAAGGCCGCGCTCCACTACCGGAGCCTGGGCACAGGCGATACGGCGGCGCTGGAAAGCATCACCGTCACGCACAACGCCGATGGGGAAACCTACACCTTGCGGTACCGGGACGGGCAACTGTATCTGGATGGCGTGGGCGAGGCGCAGATCGTGAATGAAAGCTACACCGAGGCCATCCTCAAGGCTGCCACGGATTATGCCGTGGAGGATACCGTGACCGAGGATGTCGCCGAGGTGCAGCCATACCTTGCGGATATGGGGCTTGCGCCCGCGCAGATCACCGTGCAGGCCGCCTACGCCGGCGGCAAGACCGAGACCCTCTCGCTGGGCGCGCTGGTGCCGGACACCACCTATCACTACTACCGCTGGTCGGGCGCCCCCGGCGTGTATATGTGTGATGCGGGCACTTATGAGGCGTTTGAGTATACCGCCCTCATGCTGCTGCCGGTGGAGCAGCCGATTCTTGCGCCCGCGCTGATGGACCGGGTGAGCATGCGCACGCAGGGCGCTGGGCTCATAGCCTTCAGCTTTGTGGCGGACGGGACGGATTCCTATCTGGGCACCATGCGGGAACCCTACCATTACCCGATGGACAGCGAGGCCACCAAGAGCCTCCTCACCGCCATCCAGAACTTCCGCCTGGGCACCAAAATTGGTGCTGTCACGGCGGAAAACCGCACACAGTATGGCTTTGACCAACCATCGCTGGTGCTGGATGTGCACCAGCAGGAAGGGCTGTTTTCCCAGGTGGATGAAACGGGCGTGCTCAAGACCGTCACCTCCCCGGAGCAAACCATCCGCTTTATGCTGGGCAAAAAGGATGGGGAGTACTTCTATTTTTGTGAATATGCCGGCGAATGCTTCCGGGTGAGCAGTTTTCTGGTGCAGACGCTGGTGGCCGCTACGCCGCAGCAGTACCTGAGCCGCACCCCTGCCGATCTGGGCAGCGCGAGCATCGCCAGCATCACGGTGCAGCTGGGCAACGGCGCGCTGGATGTGCGCGCCACCTACACCGAGCGCGTGCTGGCCAACAACCAGATCGAGACGGACAGCCAGGGCAACACGCGCTATGATGTGAACGTGACAGTCAACGGCACGCCCATCACGACCGATTCCTTCGATGCGCTGGTGCTGCGGCTCAAGCAGATGACGGTGGCAGGCGCCGTGAGCAACCGCGATGTGCCCACGGGCACGCCGCGCTGGCAGATGACCATCACCACCACGGGCGGCACCGCGCGCACACTGGCGGCCTATCCGCTGGATGCCTTCAGCGATGTGCTGGTGGTGGATGGCGTGGCCATGCATGCCATGAATGCGGAGGCCATCCAGATCGCGCTGGCGGAGCTTTACCCCACAGCCAAGGCAACCACCCCGCAAATCGGGTGAGGAGCGATCCCAGACAGCTGACCGCATCCAGGTAAACAAACGGGCAGGCGCACGGCAAGGCAGCCCAAAGTTTCCGGAAACCCTGCGCCGCCGCGGCGCAGGGGCAAGGGCCTCACCCTTATGGGGTGTGGGCGGCAACCCAAGCCATATGCCGCAGCGTTCCCCGGCAGCGGGCGAACCGCCTCTTGGGCGGTAGCGCAAAGGGAAACCATACATTGCATGCCAGAACGCATGCAAAGCGGGAGGGCACCAGTGCCCTCCCGCTTTGCCTATCAAGATCAAATTCAGATTGGGTTGCAGGCGCGCGCTGTGCCTAGCGCTGCGCATACCCGCGCACATAGGTGATGATGGTATCGGCCGCCGCTTGCGGCGCCAGCCCGGTGGTATTGACCATCAGGTGGTAGTTGCTGCGATGCCCCCAATTGCCGTCGGCAAAGAAGTTGTAATACCCCTGGCGCTGCTTGTCCACCTTGCGCACGCGCTCCTTGGCCTGATCGTAGGGCAGGTTTTCTACCTGCATGATGCGCTGGATGCGCGCCTCCGGCTCGCCGTAGAGGAACACATTCACCACACCCGGCTGCCCTTTGAGCACATAGTTGCTGCAGCGCCCCACGATCACGCAGGGGCTCTGGGTTGCCAGGCGCTGGATGGCCTCAAACTGCGCCATGAAGATGCGGTGGTTCAGCGGCAGCTCGGAGGTGCCGGCCAGCTGAGGCATCTCCCCGGTGTTGGTCACCAGCCCAAACAGGTAGCTGGGGACGTTTTTTTCGTCATGGGTCTTGAACAGCTCCTCACAGATGCCGCTCTCCTTGGCAGCCAGGGTGATGATCTCCTTATCGTAAAAGGGGATGCCCAGCGTTGCCGCCACGAGCTTGGCAATATCGTGCCCGCCGCTGCCGTATTCTCTGCCTACGGTGATGATCGCCTTTTCCGCATCCATGCCCATCACGCTCCGCCCTATGAAATTGATCGCATGCTTCTGCCTGTATTATACATGAGGCCGCGGCGGAAGTAAACAGGCAAAGGCCGCGCTCCCCGGTGCGGGCGTGCGCTTGGGCGTCACTCTTTGAGCTTGGTAAAGATCATGCGCCCGGCGCTGGTTTGCAGCACGGTGGTCACGACGGCGGTCACGCTTTCGCCTACGAAACGGCGGCCGCCATCCACCACGATCATGGTGCCATCATCCAGGTAGGCAACGCCCTGCCCCGGCTCCTTGCCCTCGCGCACCACCTGTACGGTCAGCTCCTCGCCGGCCATGAGCATGGGCTTGACGGCATTGGCCAGATCGTTGATGTTCAGCACACGGATGCCGCTGACCCCCGCCACCTTGTTAAGGTTATAGTCATTGGTCACCACCACGCCATCACGGTCGCGGCACAGCTTGAGCAGCTTGACATCCACCTCGGCCACATCGGGGTAGTCGGTTTCGTCCACCTGAACGCTGCCCTTGAGCTCCGCCTGCAGCTTACCCAGCACATCCAGCCCGCGGCGGCCGCGCGCGCGGCGCAGGCCATCCCCGCTGTCGGCGATGTGCCGCAGCTCCGCCAGCACAAATTGTGGCACAACCAGTGCCCCTTCGATAAAGCCCGTCTTGGCGATATCAAAAATACGCCCGTCGATAATCACGGAAGTATCCAGAATTTTGGGCGGGATGCTCTGGCACGGGGCTGCGGGGCCTGCATCGGGCAGGTCGGCATCGTCGTCGTCCTCGTCATCGTAGCGGGTAAGGGCGTCCTCCAGCATATCGCCGATGGCCTCGCCTTTGCGGCTGCGCAGGCGGAAACGGCGGCGCTCCCGCTTGCTTTCATGGTAGCGGCGGTAGCCGATCTGCAAACCCAGCGTGCCCAGCACCACATAGATGAGCGCGCTCACGCTGAGCGTGAACAGGCTTGCCCCTGCGGAGAGCACCAGCTGGTTGGTGAGCGCGGCGATCATCAGCCCACCGATCAACCCCACGGTCGCCAGCACGATCTGCTGGGTAGGCATGCTGGACCAGCGGCGCTCCACCGCCGAGCTCAGCTGCATCACCCGTTGGATGATGATTTTGGATAATAGGAACAGCAAAAGCGCGCCGGCGGCGCACAGCACCACATACACGCTGATGTGCATGGAAAGATGGCCGAATACCTCCGGATACAGACGGCTGAGCAGCGGCACAAGCAACGCCGCGCCCAGCGCGCCCACCCCTGCTCCAATGAGCGTGATGAGCAACCGTAACAGGCGTTCCAGCGTTTTATTCTTCAGCATGTTATAAGTCCTTTCCTCAATAAAAAACAATCCGTGGGCAAACCGCGGCAAGGCACGCGCCCTGCAGCCAGTTTAACCGATGCGCATGAACCGTGCGTGAACTCAGTGCGCGACGGCCAGCGCCTGCATGAGGGTATCCACACCCGTGATGCGCGCGCCATCGACATGGGAAAGCTGTTTGACGTTTTGCCTGGGCAGGAGGATCTCCGTGAACCCGAGGCGGATGCACTCCGCCACACGGCGCTCCGCCTGGGCAATGGGGCGCACCTCCCCGCACAGGCCGATCTCGCCCATCACACACAGGCTTTGGGACAGTTGAAAGTTGTCAAGGCTTGAGGCCACGGCCATGCACACAGCCAGGTCGGCGGCGGGATCGCTCAGCTCCAGACCGCCGGCCACGCTCACGTACACATCCTGATCAAAGAGCTTTTTACCGGCGCGCTTTTCCATCACAGCCAGCAGCAGTGCCACACGGCTGGAATCCACCCCGCCGACGGTGCGCCGGGGGATGTTGTAAAAGCTCTTGGCGGCCAGCGCTTGCAAATCGCACAGAATGGGGCGGCTGCCCTGCATGGCGCAGAACACGACACTCCCGCTGGCGCCCCGCGCCCGCTGGGACAAAAGGCTCTCGCTGGGGTTGGGCACCGGGAACACGCCCTTTTGCCGCATTTCAAACACGCCCAGCTCATTGACGCTGCCAAAACGGTTTTTGGCGGCGCGCAGCAGGCGGTATTCATGTTGGCGGTCGCCTTCAAAACCCAAGACCGTATCCACCATGTGTTCCAGAATGCGGGGGCCGGCCAGGCTGCCTTCCTTGGTCACATGCCCGACCAGAAACACGGAGGTGCCGCTGGTTTTGGCATAGCGGATGATGCTGCTGGCGCTTTCGCGCACCTGGGACACGCTGCCCGGCGCGCTGGCGCTGGCTTCGCTGACCATGGTCTGGATGCTGTCGATGATCAGCACCTGTGGCTGCATGGCCTCGCACTTGCCAAGGATACTTTCCACACTGTTTTCGGCCAGCACGTACAGGCGCGTTTGATCCACGGCCAGGCGGTTGGCGCGCATTTTGATCTGGCGGGCGCTTTCCTCCCCGCTCACATAGAGTACGCGGCGGGTCGCGCCCAGTTCGGCGGCCACCTGCAGGAGCAGCGTGCTCTTGCCGATGCCCGGATCGCCGCCCAGCAGGATCACGCTTCCCTCCACCAGACCGCCGCCCAGCACGCGGTCCAGTTCCTCGTTGCCGGTGAGCATGCGGGCCTCCTGGCTTTCCTGCACGTCGATCAGGCGCACGGCATCGCCGGGGGTGGTTTGGTATTTGGCTGCTTTCTCGGCAGTTTTCGTGGGTGCGGCCAGGGGGGCGCGGCTTTGCTCCTCAAAGGTGTTCCACTCCCCGCAATCCGGGCAGCAGCCCAGCCAGCGGGGGGTCTCATAGCCGCAGTTTGCGCACACAAAGACGGACTTTGTTTTAGCCAAGGGGATCCTTTCCGGCGCGGCGCGCCTGTGTGGGGTGCCCAACGCCATAGGGGCGGTGGGGGATAAGTGCTGAATGATAGGGATACAGGCCAAGTATAGCATGAAACGGCACAAAGGGGTAGGCAACAGACTTTGAATTTGCAAAATGGACATAACCGCCCCCGCCGCAGCGGAAAAGGGTCAAGGGCGAAATCCCTTGCGGGGCTTGGGGTGGAACCCCAAACCCCGCGCCGCAGCGCCCGCGAGCAAGCGAGCGAGCAGCCCGAAGGGCTATGGGGCGAGCGGTAACCGCACAATGCAACATGGACACCCCCACACCCCCGCCGCAGCGGAAAAGGGTCAAGGGCGAAAGCCCTTGCGGGGGTTGGGGTGGAACCCCAAACCCCCGCGCTGCAGCGCCCGCGAGCAAGCGAGCGAACAGCCCGAAGGGCTATGAGGCGAGCGGCAACCGCACAATGCAACATGGACAAGCCTACGCCCCCGCCGCAGCGGAAAAGGGTCAAGGGCGAAAGCCCTTGCGGGGCTTGGGGTGAACCCCCAAACCCCCGCGCTGCAGCGCCCGCGAGCAAGCGAGCGAACAGCCCGAAGGGCTATGAGGCGAGCGGCAACCGCACAATGCAACATGGACATACCCGCGCCACCCGCCGCCAATGCAGCGCAGCCCGCACAATCGGTTCTCCATCAAAAATGCCGCCCCATCCCGGCTTGGGCTGTGTGCGGCGCAGGGTCGACCCGCCAAACACACGCTATGCTTTTGTGAAGCATCGCGTCTGCCTGTGCAGACTGCGGTGGGTCAGGGACGCTTGCCCTGACCCACCGCCCCGCCATGACAGGGTTCAGTTGTCTGTGTTCTTGTCTTTGGGCTGCTCTTTGCCGCTCATCTTGCCGGCGGCGTAGGCCAGCACCGCATCGGCGGTGGTCTGGTTCATGCCGGGCACATCCAAAAGCGCTTCCCGGCTGGCGGAAAGGATGGCCGGCAGGCTTTTGAAGGCGCGCAGCAGCGCGATGCGCCGTTTTTCCCCAATGCCGGGGATGTTGTTCAGCTCGCTTGCAATGCCCGCCTTGCCGCGCAGGGCGCGGTGGTGCGTGATGCCAAAACGGTGCGCCTCATCGCGCACGCGCTGCACCAGATGCAGCGCATTGCTGCGTTTGTCCAGCACGATAGGCGTTTCCTCGCCTGGGAGGTAAATTTCCTCAAAACGCTTGGCCAGGCCAAACATGGGCAGGTTGACCCCTGTGTCCAGCATGGCGCGGTAGGCAAAGGCAAGCTGCTGGGGGCCGCCGTCGATCAGTACCACATCAGGGAAGGAGGAAAACCGCCCTTCCTCCACGGGCAGCCCGGCCTCCTCGCGTTCCCGCTTCTCCTGCAAACCGTGGGTAAAACGCCGGGTGATGACCTCCGCCATGGAGGCAAAATCGTTGGCGCCTTCCACCGTCTTGATGCGGAAATGCCGGTATTGCTTCTTGGCGGACATGCCGCCCTCAAACACCACCATGCTGGCCACGGACAGCACGCCCTGTGTGTTGGAAATATCGAACCCTTCAATGCGCATGGGCAGCGTGGGCAAATCCAGCGCGGCCTGTAGCTCCTCCATGGCCAATGCGGTGCGCGCATGGCGGATCTGCTCATCCTGCTGGCGCTTGGCCAGCGCGTCGGCGGCGTTTTTTTGGCAAATGCCCACCAGGGCGGCTTTCTCCCCGCGCTGGGGCGCCAGCAACGTCACGGCTGCGCCGCGCCGCTCGCGCAGCCACTGGCTCAGCTCCTCCTGATCCTCGCCCAGCGTCTCCACGATCACCTCGCGTGGGATGGCGCGGCCATCCTCATAATGCTGGGTCATGAAGCCCTCGATGATGGTGGCGGCATCGTCCCCGCCGCCGTTTTCCAGCGTGAAGCTCTGCCCGCCTTCGATGCGCCCGCCCCGGATGTGCAGCACTTGCACCACCGCGTCGCTCTGGTCGGTGGCCACGGCAATCACATCCTGCTCCACATCGCGGGTCTGGATGGCCAGCTGGCGCACGGTAATGGCCTTGACATCGGCAATCTTGTCGCGGTAGGCGGCGGCTTGCTCGTACGCCATGGCGGCGGCGGCGGTGTTCATGCGCTCCGTCAGTTCCCGCAGGATATCCTTGGCGTCGCCGTTCAAAAAATCGACCGCGCGGCGCAGGATGTCCTTGTAATCCGCCTCGGAAATATAGCCTGCGCAGGGAGCCATGCATTGCCCGGTGGAGTGGTACACACAGGGGCGGTAGGGATGGTTCAGCGGCAGTTTGAGGGCGCAGCGCCGCAGGGGAAAGTAACGGCTCAGCTCGGCCAGCACCTGCCGCACGGCCGTCGCGCCGATGTAGGGGCCCAGGTACCGGTACCCGTCGTGCGGGTCCAGCGTGCGCGCCACTGTGAGCCTGGGAAACGGCTCGTTGGGATTGTAGCGCAGGTAGGGGTAGTGCTTGTCATCCTTTAAGAGGATGTTATAAAACGGGCGGTGGTGCTTGATCAGGTTGCACTCCAGCGTGAGCGCCTCAAAGTTGTTGCGGCAGAGGATGATGTCAAAATCGTCCACGCGGGACACCATGGCGCGCACCTTGGGGGTGTGCGCCTCAAAGGCATGAAAATACTGCCGAACGCGGTTTTTCAGGTTTTTGGCCTTGCCGATGTAAATGATCTCGCCCTGGTGTTTCATCAAATAACAGCCGGGGCTGTCCGGCAGGGTGCGGATCTTGTGCTGCAATGCTTCGTTCATGAGGAGCGCTCCTTCCGGCGGTGGCATGGGGCGCGCGGGGCGTGCGCCGCGCGGGGCAAGTAAACCCATGTCCCATTGTAGCAGACGGGAACATGCTTTCGCAAGAGGGCGAATTTACCGCGCAGGCAGGGAAACACCCAGCACAGGGAGAACAGAACAGACAACTAAACATTTGGCAAACAAATGATAAAAGAATGTGGAGGGTTTGGTATGCTTAAAGGAATTTCACCGATCTTCCCGCCTGAGCTACTCAAGGTGCTGGCGGAGATGGGGCATGGGGATGAGCTGGTGATCGGGGATGGCAACTTTCCGGCGGCAAGCATGGGCAAGCGCTGTGTGCGCTGCGATGGGCACGGGGTCGCCGCCCTGCTGGATGCGGTGTTGCAGCTGATGCCCCTGGACGATTTTGTGGATGCGCCTGTTTCCCTGATGGAAGTGGTCCCGGGCTCCATCCCGGACGGGGAGCCGCCCATCTGGGCGGATTTTCGCGCGGTGGTGGGCAAACATGAACCACAGGCGAAAATCGGCTTTGTGGAACGGTTCGCTTTTTATGAGCGCAGCCGCAACGCCTTTGCAACGGTGCAGACGGGCGAGGGAGCGCTGTATGCCTGCGTGATCCTCAAAAAAGGCGTCATCCGGCAATAGGCGGCCGCGCCCGCCGCAAACCCCTGCCGCAAGGCCAAACCCCGGCGCCGCAGGCGCGGTAAAAGGGTCGGCCTTGCGGCATATCACTTTTTTGCACATCACCTGCACCCCAAATGGTTTAGGTTTCGGTTCAGTTTCCAAAATGGCTGCGTGCCCTGCTCAAACACACCCGGACAACTGAATTGGGCAAAACTTTCCCGCTCTTTTCATGCGTAACGACCAAAACACTAAACAAAAACAAAATCTTTATGTACAAATTTCTTTTCAAATTAGTTGACAAAACTAAATCATTCGGCTATAATGCACATGCAATCAAGTGACGCGTTCAGGTTCCCCTTCCCGCATGCCGGTGCCCTTTATGTGTGGCCGGCGTTGCGTTTTTGACTGATTTCATGCGCAAGGTGTGTTGCGCTGAGAAATAGACCCAAATACATCAAGGAGGAACCCCCCATGAAAAAACTCATCGCCCTGGTACTGGCCACCCTGATGGTGCTGTCCATGTTCAGCGTCGCCGCAATGGCCGAAGACAAGCCCCTCATCGTGATCATCACCCCCAGCCACTCCAACCCCTACTTCAAGACCGTTGCGGATGCCGCCAGCGCGCAGGCGACCGCTCTGGGCTATGATTCCCTGGTGATTCAGCATGACGACGATGTGACCAAGCAGTCCGATGCGTTTGATACCGCCATCGCCCGCAAGGCCGCCGCCATCATCTGCGACAACGCAGGCGCGGACGCCACCATCGAGCCCGTGCAGCGCGCCAAGGCCGCCGGCATCCCCACCTTCCTGGTGGACCGCGAAATCAACTCCACCGGCGATGCAGTCGCCCAGATGGTTTCCAACAACTACCAGGGCGCCAGCCTTGTGGCCGAATTCTTCGTTGAGGCCATGGGTGAGGAAGGCAACTATGTGGAGTTCACCGGCAAAGAGAGCGACACCAACGCTGGCGTGCGCTCCACCGGCTTCCACGATGTCATCGACCAGTATGAAGGCCTCAAGATGATCGAGCAGCAGACCGCCAACTGGAGCCAGACCGAAGCCTATGAGAAGATGGAAAGCATCATCCAGGCTCAGGGCGCTGACACCATCAAGGGCGTCATCTGCGGCAACGACACCATGGCCATGGGCGTGATCGAGGCCTGCCTGAAGGCTGGCATGACCGACGTGATCGTGTGCGGCTTTGACGGCAGCAACGACGTGCGTGATTCCATCCTGCGCGATGAGATCAAAGCCACCGGCCTGCAGCCCATCGCTTACATCTCCGAGCAGGCTGTTGTGCAGGCGGATGCCTACATCAAGACCGGCAGCACCGATAAGGAAGAGAAGCAGCTCATGGACTGCGTGCTCATCACCAAGGACAACGCCGCCACGCTGGACAACTTCGCCCTGGCCAAGTAAGGTACAAAACACCCTATCAAGGGCGGCGCGCGGCCCGGCCGCGCACCGCCCTTCTTTTGAAAAAAAGGGGCGCAGCAAATGAAAATCAAGAAGGCAAGCATCGTAAAAGCAGCCGGTCTGCTCCTGCTCATCCTGCTGGTGGCGCTCACCTGCCGGGTGACCATCATCCCCGATGAAATACAGCAAACCTACGTAAACGACGCGGGCGAAACCGTGGCCGTGGAAAAGCTCACCTATCCGGAGCAGTTTACCCTGGACAACTGGGATGCCAAAATCGTGCCCACCATCCAGGAGCGCGCCGTGGCGCTGCCCCAGTTTGTGGCCGATGTGACCGCCGACCTGGACGCCGCAGGCAAAACCTATGGCAACCGCGCCAATGAAACCAGCGCGTGGAGCTTCTGCGTCAAGGGCGATGCCAAAGTCGTGGAGATCGAAAACGCGGACAAACCCAACAAGACCCTGCTAACGCTGGATTTGCCGCCCTATGACGGCACGCCGGACTGCAAGCTGTTTTTTGGGAAAGTCTTTTCTTCCAATATAAAAAATGCCATCCGGGATGGCGTGGGTTTCCTGCGCCTGGACGATTTTGCCAACCAGGTGGAGTTTGCCGATCTGACCAACGCCTTTAACAACCGCGTCAAGGCGGATGTGCTTTCCCAATTCGCCGCAGCCGATCTGGTGGGCAAGTCGGTATCCTTTTACGGCTGCATTTCCTTGACCGCCGCCACGTATGATAACCTGGTCGTGATCCCCGTGGTGCTGTCCGTTGCGGGGGGTTGAGCCGATGCAGACGATGAACGCCCCAAACGCCGAGCGCCCTGCCGATGTGGCGGAGCGGCCGGCTCCTGTGATGGAAGCGTTGGGCATCACCAAACTTTACCCCGGCACCGTGGCGCTCAAGGATGTGGATTTTGCCGTGTACCCCGGCAAAGTGAATGTGCTGATCGGGGAAAACGGCGCAGGCAAGAGCACGCTCATGAAAATTCTGGCGGGCATCGAGCGCCCTACCGAAGGCAAGGTGCTGCTGCACGGCCATGAAGTGCACTTTCAAAACACCCGTGAGGCTACGGCGCACGGCGTGGGCATCATCCATCAGGAGCTGAACCTGTTCCCGGAAATGACCGTGGCCGACAATATGTTTGCCGGCAAGGAAATGTCCAGGATGGGCGTGGTGGATCGCCGCGCGCAGGCCAAGCTCGCCCGCGAGGTCATCGACCGCCTGCAGCCGGGCATCGACCCCGGCGAGCGCATGCTCAACCTGCGCGTGGGGCAGCAGCAGATTGTGGAAATCGCCAAGACCATGCTCAGCCAAAACCTGCGCGTGCTCATCATGGACGAGCCCACCAGCTCCCTTTCCAACACGGAGGTGGATGTGCTCTTCAAGCTCATTGAGGATCTCAAGGCGCAGGGCATTGCCATCATCTATATTTCCCACCGCCTGGAGGAGATCATCCGCATCGGGGACTATGTGACCATTCTGCGGGATGGGCGGCGCGTGGCGGATGCCCAGGTCAAGGATATTTCCGTGCGCTGGATCATTGAAAACATGGTGGGCCACGCCAACCTGACCATTGACAAAACACCCTACCCGGGCGAGCGTTTGCCCATCATGGAGGTCAAAAACTACACTTTGCCACGCCTTGGCGGCGGCTATACGGTGGATCACGTGTCCTTTACCCTGCATGCGGGCGAGGTGCTCGGCATTTACGGGCTGATGGGCGCGGGGCGCACCGAGCTGGTCGAAAGCCTGATGGGGCTGCACCCCGAGGCGACCGGCGAGATGGTGCTGGGCTGCGAAACCATCACCCGGCCCACCATCACAGGGCAGATTGCACGCGGCATGGTGCTCGTGCCGGAGGATCGGCAGCGCGACGGCCTGGTGCAGACCATGAGCATCGCAAACAACCTGCTGCTCACCAGCATCCCGCAGTTCACCAAAGGCGGGGTGGTGCGCAAGGAGCCGTGCAAGCGCGCCGTGGATGGCGCGGTCAAGGATATGCAAATCAAGGTGGCAGACGTGAAACACCTGATTTCCAGTCTTTCCGGCGGCAACCAGCAAAAGGTGGTCATCGGCAAGTGCGTCATGGCCAACGCCAAGGTGTTCATGATGGACGAACCTTCCCGCGGCATCGACGTGGGCGCAAAAACGGACATTTTTATCCTGATGCGGCAGTTTGCGGCGCAGGGCAATGGAGTCATTTTTGTGGGCAGCGAGCTCAAGGAGATCGTTTCCGTGTGTGATCGCGTGCTGGTCATGAGCAACGGCAAACTGACCGCCGATCTGGCTGGGGACGCCATAACCGAGGCGGCGCTGGTGAAAGCATCTGCCGCCAACCTGCACACGGGCAAGGCCGCAACGAGCGAAGGGAGCATGGAATGATGAACACCACCAAAGCACAGGGCGATCTGAGAAGCAAACCTTCGCTGGGTATGCTTTTGCTCAAGGGGCGTACGTTTATTGCGCTGTTGATTCTACTGATCTTTTTCAGCTTCCGCGCGCCCAACTTTACGCAGTGGGGCAGCGTGGTGCTCATGGTCAAGCATGCCTCCATCTACGGTCTGCTGGCGCTTGGTATGACGATGGTCATCATCACCGGCGGCATTGACCTGAGCGTGGGCTCCATCGTGGGGCTCACCGGCATGATCGCCGGTGGGCTGATGATCCAGGGCTTTCGCTTGCCGTGGATCGCAGGCACTATCTACCCCAATGTGCCGCTGATCCTGCTGGTGCTCTTTGTGCTGGCGATCTTTGTCGGCTGGGTCAGCGGGCAGTTGATCGCGCGGCTGCGGGTGCCGGCATTCATTGCAACGCTTGGCACCATGTACATCTGCCGTGGCGCGGCCATGCTGCGCAGCGGCGGCGCCACGTTCCCCAACCTGTTTGGCGATGCGGCCAAGGGCAACCTGGGCTTTGACTTGATCGGCTCGGGGAGCATCCCGGGCATTGACGTGCCCTACTCCATCCTCATCTTTATCGTGATGGCATTCATATCCGCGTTCATCATGAAAAAAACGCCGCTGGGCAACCAGATTTATGCCGTGGGCGGCAACGAGCGCGCCGCGCAGCTCTCCGGCATCAAGATCCAGAAGGTCAAGGTGTTTGTGTATATGTTCTCCGCCATTTTGGCGGCCATGAGCGGCATCATCATGACCAGCCAGCTGCGCGCGGCGCACCCCGCCAACGGCGAAAGCTGGGAGATGAACGCCATCGCCTCGGTGGTGCTTGGCGGCACCAGCATGAGCGGCGGCGTGGGCACCATCGGCGGCACCATCATCGGTATCCTGGTCATTACCGTGCTCAATGACGGCATGATCATGATGGGCGTGAGCTCCTTCTGGCAAATGGTCATCAAAGGTGTGGTGATCATCGTTGCCGTGGTGATCGACCTGGTGCAAAAGGATCTGCAGAAGAAAGCGGCGCTGGCAGCGCGCATGAAGTGACCCAAGCGCGGCGGCGGGCGGCAGGCGCCGCCC
>LVAR01000059.1 GCA_001604115.1 Clostridiales bacterium Firm_12
GGCTGATGCAAGAACCGCGCCGACGCATGTAAAAAGCGCCGCCATAGGGACGGCGCTTTTTACATGCGTCGGCGCGGCAGCATTGCGGGCTGCACGCAATCGGCACTGCCGTATGCAGGGCATGCGCGGCCGGTGAGCGCTGCACGCGCCTTGGATGCGGCGACGGCCTATTTTGCCACAGCATGAATGGCCGGATGCGCGGCGCTACGCAGGTTATCGGTCATACGGTAGAGGGTGTGCATGAACTGACGAAGCTCCGCATCGCTCATACCGCAGGCGGCGGCTTTGCAGGCCATTTGCATGGCGGCTTGCAGGGTTTGCGCCTGCCGGCGCCCCTCCGGCGTCAGGGCGAGCACATAGGCGCGTTGGTTGCGGTGGTTGCGCTCGCGGCACACATAGCCAAGGCGCTCCAACCTGCCAATGGAAATTGCGACCGTGGATGCGCTCACGTTGAGCTCCCGCGTCAATTCCGCCTGGCTGACCCCTTCCCGCGACAGCAGCAGACAGAGAAGCGGCGCCTGACGCGGGTGCGCACAATCCGCCCCCAGGTGCTGGCGCATGTGGTCATCATAGGCGCGTTGCAGCTCCAACAGCCCCTCCATTACATCCCGCATAGCTGACCTCCCGCCGCACGGCATTGCTTTTTTGCCGATGATACTGATTTTGCGAGGCTTTGTCAACGAAAATGCGTCCAAATCCGGGTTTTTTATTGTATAAAATTGCAGAAACGCTGCAAGCCTGCGCATAAACTTGCGTTTTTCAACCGTTCTACACAAACAGTGGAACCGGTATCGTTTTTATCTTAACAACCGCCAAAACGACTTTACACATCGCGTTGGATAATGCTACAATACATACCGTATTCGTGTGGCGCTCCAGTGCGCCACAGAAGAAGGAGCGAATTCCGATGAAGGAGATCATCCATACCCAGGCCGCGCCGCAGGCGATCGGCCCCTACTCGCAGGCGACGGCGACGGATGCGCATGTGTTCACGTCCGGGCAACTGGGCATCAACATGGCGACTGGCAAGCTGGCCGAGGGTGTTGAAAGCCAGGCGCACTGCGCCATGAAAAATATCGGCGAGGTGCTCAAAGCCAAGGGTTTGGGGTATGAGCACATCCTGAAAACCACCATTTTTGTCAAAGACCTGGCGGATTTTGCGGCCGTAAATGCGGTATATGCCAGCTATTTTGCCGGCGATTACCCCGCCCGCAGCACCATCCAGGTTGCGGGATTGCCGCTGGGCGGGCTGGTGGAGATCGAGTGCATCGCTAGCCGCTGAGTGCCTTGGCGATGCTGGAGATCACGCCTGCGCCCTGCGCGGCGGCAGGCTTGCTTTGCGTACGCAAACGCATGCGCATGGATAAGGAAAGGATAGAGACACATGTTTGAAATTCTGGAAAAAGCATCGCTCAATGCTACGGTCACACGCATCAGCGTGCATGCGCCGTTGATTGCCAACAAGGCCGAACCCGGCCAGTTCATCATCCTGCGCGCCAAAGCGGACAGCGAGCGCATCCCGCTGACCATTGCGGATTTTGACCGTGCGGCAGGCTCCATCACGCTTATTTTTCAGGTGATGGGCGCGGGCACTATGGAAATTGACAGCCTGAATGTCGGGGATTGCCTGCAGGATCTGGTGGGGCCGCTGGGCAAGGCCACCGAAGTGGAAGGCCTGCGCAAGGTGTGCGTGGTTGGCGGCGGTGTGGGCTGCGCCATCGCGTTGCCGATTGCCAAGAAGCTGCACGAGCAGGGCACGGTGGTGCACAGCGTGGTGGGTTTCCGCAATCGTGAGTTGGTGATTCTGGAAGATGAGTTTCGTGCCATCAGCGATGAGCTGCGCATCATGACCGACGATGGCAGTCACGGCGAAAAAGGGCTTGTGACCACAGCGTTGGAGACCTTGATCCAAGCTGGCAATGTCTATGACGAAGTGATTGCCATCGGCCCGCTCATCATGATGAAGTTTGTGGCGTTGACCACCAAAAAATACGGTGTCAAAACCATTGTGAGCATGAACCCCATCATGATTGACGGTACTGGGATGTGTGGCGGCTGCCGCCTGACTGTGGGTGGGGAGACGAAGTTCGCCTGTGTGGATGGCCCCGATTTTGACGGCCACCTGGTGGATTTTGACGAGGCACTGCGCCGCGGAGAGATGTACCGCGAGTTTGAGCAGCATGCGCGCGAGACGGCGTGCAATCTTTTCCCCAAGGAGGCGAAATAAGCCATGGCGCAGCGCAATATGGAACCCCGCAAGACGCCCATGCCTACCCAACCGGCCGATGTGCGCAACCGCAATTTTCAAGAGGTGGCACTCGGCTATACGCCGGAGATGGCTGTGAACGAGGCGAAGCGGTGCTTGAACTGCAAACACAAACCCTGCGTTTCGGCCTGTCCTGTGGCGATCGACATCCCCGGCTTTATTGAGAAGGTCGCGCAAGGGGATGTTGAGGCCGCCTACGAGGTGCTGAGTCAGAGCACGGCATTGCCGGCGGTGTGCGGCCGCGTGTGCCCGCAGGAAAGCCAGTGCGAGGGCGTGTGTGTGCGCGGCCTGAAGGGCGAAAGCGTCGGTATCGGCCGCTTGGAGCGCTTTGTGGCGGATTGGCACCGCGAGCACAGCGATGCCATGCCGGCCAGGCCTGCTGCCAACGGCCACCGTGTGGCGGTGGTGGGCGCCGGCCCCAGTGGCTTGACCTGTGCGGGTGATTTGGCGCGCAAAGGCTATGCGGTGACTGTGTTTGAGGCGCTGCATCTGGCCGGCGGCGTGCTGGTGTATGGCATTCCGGAGTTTCGCCTGCCCAAGGCCATTGTGGAAAAAGAGATCGACGGGCTCAAGGCGATTGGCGTGACCATCCAGACGGACGTGGTCATCGGCCGTACGCTGACGGTGGACGAGCTCTTTGATATGGGGTATGAAGCGGTGTTCATCGGCAGCGGTGCCGGGTTGCCCCGTTTTATGCGCATCCCCGGTGAAAGCCTGAAAGGCGTGTACAGCGCCAACGAATACCTGACCCGCATCAACCTGATGAAGGCGTATGATGAGAGCAGCCGCACCCCGATCCAGCGCAGCCATGCGGTGGCGGTGGTGGGCGGGGGCAACGTGGCCATGGATGCGGCGCGCTGTGCCAAGCGCTTGGGCGCCACACAGGTGTATATCGTTTACCGCCGCGGCATGGACGAATTGCCCGCGCGCCATGAGGAGATCGAGCATGCACAGGAAGAGGGCATCGTTTTCCATACGCTGGTGAACCCTTTGGAAATTCTGGGGGACGAGAAAGGCTGGGTCACCTCCGTGCGTTGCGAGAAAATGACACTGGGCGAGCCGGACGCCAGCGGCCGCCGCGCCCCGATCGCATTGCCCGGCAGTGAGTTTATCCTGGATGTGGATACGGTCATCATTGCCATTGGCACACAGCCAAACCCGCTGATCCGCCATACGACACATGGTTTGACTACGGATCGGCATGGCTGCATCGTGACCAACGGCCCCGATGGCCTGACCAGCCGGCCGCATGTGTACGCAGGCGGGGATGCGGTCACGGGCGCAGCCACGGTGATCCTGGCCATGGGCGCAGGCAAACAAGCGGCGGCGGCCATCGACCGCTCGTTGCAGGGTCATTGAGCCAACCGTACATAAACTACAAATAGCGAACCCCCCGCGTTGCGAACAGCATGGCGGGGGGTTCGCAATATAGAAGGGTGCAAAATAGCCTTGTGCTCAATCAAAAGGTGGCCTGACACAGGCGGCACAAGGCTTTGCCTTGCCCTTTGGGTGGGCATTGCCGTGGCGCGGCACTTCCTCATTGGTCCTGTTCACGGCGCAAAGCGGCTCAGCAACCGAGGGCAGGGGTTAACGTAACGGTGGCGGCATAGGCTTGCCGTGCGGTTTTGGGCATGCAAAAGGCGGGGAAACATCCCCGCCCTATGCTTATTCCATGTTGAAACGCTTCTTGAAGCGATCCACGCGCCCGCCGCTGTCTACCAGCTTCTGCTTGCCGGTGAAGAAAGGGTGACACTTGGAGCAGATTTCTACCTTCAGCTCTTGCTTGGTGGAACCAGTCTCAAACGTCTCACCGCATACGCAACGGACGGTTGCCTTGCCATACTTGGGATGGATTTTCTCTTTCATGCGAATTCACCTCTTTTGCGCATGCATGTGTAGGTTCTTACAGAACCGCGAATAATAGTATACCATAGCCATGACACGATTGCAAGGGGTTAGTTGGGTGGAAAAACGGATTGTGAAAATGCTTTTTGACCCTTGGAAAGAATGCGCCGCAGCAAAGGAGAACATGGCTGCAAGCAGGTTTTGGTCAGCCGGATGCACCGTAACAAGCGGATTGCTTGGCAATTGGGCTATGCTGCTGCATGGGTTTTGTTCATGGCAGCTGCGCGGAAAGCCAATGCTCGGCGCGGGCAAGCAAAGCGGCGTGCTCGTTAGGGAGGCTGCCTGTGACGGCCGCCTGCCAGAGGGCATCCAGCGCAGCCCCAATGTGCTTGGCGGGGAGCCCCATGCGCTGGCAAAGCGGAAGCAGATCGTCCCCGTGGATGGCCAGGTCTTTGAGCGTGAGGGGGATGCCGCTGCTCAGCTGTGTGCCAACCGATTCCGCCAAAGCGAGCCATGGCCCGCACGCCACGCCGCTGGCAGCCAGTGCCCGAAAGGCCGCAATGGCCTGCCTGGCTGCAGGAGTGCCCACGCGAACCGCATCCATCAAGGTGAACTGCCCCTGCATGATCCGCTGGATGGCGGAGAGAGCGCCCTGTGCTGCAGCGGTTTCCCGCTGGTTCAGGCGCAGGCGTTCTGTGCAGGCGGACAGTGCTTCGGGGGTTGCCTGCCAGAAAAGCAGTGAGAGTTTGCCTGCCAGCGGGGGCATCCCTTCCGGCGCAACGTAGTGCGCCTGCGCTGCGATCCCTGCCTCATCAGGCGGGAGAGTGCCAAAGAGAGCTGCCCAAGCGCCTGTTTGGCGCAGGGTCACAAGGCCTGCGACCACTGGGTTTTCCCTGCGGGCAAGGGAGGGGTACCGGCCATCAGACAGGAGCAACTTACATAGCTCGTCCCGCAGGCGCTCCAGTGCGATATCCGCCAGCAGGGGCGCATACTTGGTCGCGGACAGCAGCAGCGCTGGGGTGGGCGTGAGCCCAAGCTCCGCCTGAAAGCGTGCCGCACGCAGAATGCGCAAACCATCGTCCTTGAGCACCTGATCCGGATCGGCGGTCACGGTGTGCAACACCCCCGCAGCCAGATGGGCCAGCCCTCCCGTGGGATCGACGACCCTAAGCGGTGCATCCGGATCGGCATGAAGCCGGCAGTAGAGCGCATTGACGGAAAAATCACGCCGCAGGGCGTCGATATCCGCGTTGGGGGCAAAGCGCACGGCGCTTGGCTGGTGTCCGCAGCGGTAGCTATCCACCCGAAAAGTCGTGTATTCGGCCATATGGCGGCCGTCCGCATCGGCCAGGTGCAATTCCACCGTGCCAAAATGCGCGGCGCGGAGCACCGAACGGATGGCGGTGCCCGCGCACAGGGCGGATACCTGCTCCGGGGTGGCTGGTCCGCAGAGATCCACATCGCTGGCGGGCAGATCCATCAGCGCATTGCGCACCACGCCGCCCACCGCATACAGGGGCTGGCTGCCGGCTTCAAACACGCGCGCCGCCTCCCTGAGCCACGGCGCACGGAGCAATGCGGTGTTCACCGGGCGGCCTGTTGCTCGGCCAGCGCGACAAATTGATCGATCTCGCCGCGCACCACATCCAGCGCGCTGCGCCAATAGGCTGCGCTGCGCACATCAATGCCCACGGTGGCGGCTACATTGGCGATGGTGTCACTGCCGCAGTAGGCCAGCAGCGCATCATACTTGGGCAGGAAGGCCTGCCCCTCCTGCCTGTACAGCTGGTAAACGCCCAAGCCAAACAGCAGGCCAAACGCGTAGGGGAAATTGTAGAAATGCAGGCCGACGGTGTAATAGTGGCCTTTGTTGATCCACATATCAGCATGGCGCACATCGGCAGCCAGACCATCGCCATAGGCTTCCTCCTGTGCGGCGAGCATCATCTGGCGCAGCTCCTCCACGGAAGGGGTATGCGTCTTGCGCGCCTCAAACACCGCGCTTTCAAACAGGAAACGGCTGAGGATATCCACACAGCACTGGGTTGCTTCCATCAGGATGCCTTCCAGGATGTTGAAGGCGCGCTGCGGTGTGGCGGTTTCCAGCACGGTTTGAGCCAGCATGGTTTCATTGAAGGTGGAGGCGGTTTCCGCAAGCGGCATGGGCGGCTGCGCCATCAAAAGGGGCGAAGCCTCCAGGCAGCGCGCATGCCAGGCATGCCCCAGCTCGTGCGCCAGTGTGCTCACATCGCTGAAGCTGCCCACGAAATTGGTCATGATGCGGCTGATGCGCAGCTCATGGTTCTCGCTGCAAAACGCGCCGCCTTCCTTTCCTTCCCTTGGGTAAAGGTCGATCCAGCGGTGGTCAAACGCATGGGCAATGAAGGTTGCCATCTTGGGGTGTGCCTTGCCAAAGGCATCCGTGAGCAATGCGCGCGCTTCCTCGATGGTATAGGTTTGCACATCCTGACCCACGGGGGCAAACAAATCGTAAAACGGGATGCCGCCCTCGTGCCCAAGCAGCTTGGCCTTGGCCTTGAGATAGCGGCGGAAGTCCGGCAGGGCTTCGCGGATAGCGGTAAACATGGCATCCAGCGTTTCCCGATCCATACGGCTTTCGGCCAACTGCTGGGTGAGCACATCCGCATAACCGCGAGCCTCACTCATGGTGAGCGCCTCGCCCTTGATGCCGCCCAGGCAAAACGCCATGGGCAGCGCCACTTTGGGGTAGGCGGCCAACTCCGCCTCATAGGCGGCTTTGCGCACGGCAGGATCCGGATCATAGGCCTTACCTCGCACAGCGGGGAGGGGTAGGCTTTGCCCCTGAAAATCCACCGTCAGGGTGCCCATAAGCTGGTCGCGGAGCTTTTGGAAGGCATCCCCGCCGCTCAAAGACATGCGCAGCATCCACTTTTCCATGCTCTCCGGGAGCATGTGCTTGGCTTCCTGCTGTGCCTCCCGCAAAACGAAGGCGTTTTGCCGGAGTTTTTCATGACCCTGGATCAACGCTTCCAACCCATCCAATTCGCCAATGAAGCGCGTGCAGGCACTGCGGAACACCTGCGCATCCACGGACAGGGCACTCAGTTCCTCCAAGGTTCGGAAGGCGTCGCGGTTCTCCGCCTCTACCGCCAAGGTGAGCTGGCAGAAGAGAAAAGCGCGGGAGAGCTTGTTGCTCAGCGCTTCCATATGGCTCACGAGCTGGACCAGCTTTTCGCCCTGGGGTAGATCGGCCTGGAGCAAGGCTTGGCCTTCCGCAGTCATGGTGGTGATGGCCAGAATATCCGCGCGCAGGGCGGGATCGTCAAACCCTTTGTACAATACGCTCAAATCCCAAGTGGCTTCCATGGGCTTCACTCCTTTGATCGTGTGCAAAGCCGCAGGCACACTGTGGCCTGCGGGCTTAGACCGTTGATATGATGAAAAAACACGCCCGCCGCGGCCTAGCGCGGTGGGCGTGCGTTTCAGGCGCGGGTCGGTTGGTAGTTGGCTTCGGAAAGCGCCATGAGGCAGGTTTCCTTGCTGCGCTCAATATGCTTGCGCATCAGGCGCTCGAAGCTGGCCAGATCCCGCTGCTCCAAATACTCTAGGAGCTTGTAATGCTCCTCATGGGCAACTTTGCGGCGGGTTTCCTTGGCAATGCTCATGGCGGAAAAACGGCGGATATACTCATCCTGCCCCTGAATCACACGCAGGATGCGGTTCAAGCCCGAAATAGCGGTCAGCTCATCGTGGAAGCTACGCGCCAGCGGGCTCACACCCTCGATATCGTTCTGGTTGATAAACGCGTCCATCCGGTGCAGCTTATCCCGCAGGGAACGGATATCCTCCGGGGTAGCGTTGTCGATGATGGCGGGCAGCGTGAGCATTTCCAGCGCATTGCGGATGGTGTAAATCTCCTCCACATCGGCGATGGTGAAGGCGCGCACCACGACCCCGCGGCGGAGCACATACTCCACCAGGCCATCCCGCTCCAGCTTACGCAGTGCCTCACGAAGCGGCGTACGGCTGATGTGCAGCTTATCGGCATACTCCGTTTCGACGATTCGCGCGCCAGCTGGAATCTGGCCGGTAATTATGGCGTGCTTCAGCGTTTCGTAAGCAATTTCACGGATAGGTTTGCTTTCGACCGAAGGAGTAAAGCGCATCACGGACATCAGTACACCCCTTGTTCTTTCTTTGTATTTTGTATACTATCGAACCCCGTCCGATTTGTCAAGTGTTTTGCGTAACTTCGGCAAAGTGCACAGATTCGCCGAGGGCAAGCTACTTTAAGGTAACGGACTGCTCGCCCAGCAGTTGCCGAAGCGAGGCCAGCGCCGCAGCCGAAGCGTCCGGCCAGCAGGCCCGTTCCATGAGCAAAGTGATGCCCTCATCCACGATCTTGACATAGGCGGGCACCTGGCCGGGGTGCTGCGAGCACAAGGTTTTGACTTGCTCCAGGTAGGGTGCGCGCGTGGGAAGGACTAACCCAAGTTTTTGTGCGGCGCGTCGGGCGAGCTGTGCATCGGTCAGCGCCGGGGTATCATCCAAGGGTGTAAGGGGTACGGATGCGGCGGGCGGAGCTGCCGCAGGCTTGATGGGCGCTGCCGCCGCTTCAGGCGCTAAAGGCAGCGGCGCAGTCAGGGCATCGGCCTGTGCGGGCAATGCGCGCGGCGCGCCGTGCAAAAGGGTTTCATCTACGGGGGCTTCTTGCGTTGCGTTGGGGTAGGCCTTGATCATAGCCAGATTGACGGGGGACAAGCGTGCATAGGGTTTGGCGGGGTCGTGCCGCCAGGGCGGCGCAGGCGGATCCAACTGCTCCGGCTCGGCGGCCATGGGCACGCGAACCGTGCGTCGCAAGTTCAAGCCGAGCTTGGCCTGCTGGGCGGTCTGTGGGGTGAGCGGCTGCACGGTATCCACCAACAGCTTGGCATCCTCCTCCTCGCGGAAGGAGAGCTTGCCGGTCAGTACCACCAACGTATCCGCCGCGAGCAGGGTCACGAACTTATCGTAGATTTTGGGGAACACCAGCCCTTCGATTTGACCGGTCAGATCCTCCAGGGTGATGATGCCCATCATAGCGCCCCGCTTGGTAATGCGTCCCTTGGCCAGGGTGAGGATGCCTGCCATGACGGCCGTATCCCCATCGTGATCCAGCCCATGGTGTTCGTTTTCTGATATGGACTGCACATCCGAAACGGTGGTGAAGCCAATGCGGAGCAGATCGGCCACCTCGTCCAGCGGATGACCGCTGATGTAGACGCCGGTCATTTCTTTTTCCATGTTGAGCAATACTTTGAGATTCTCCTCCGGCAGGGCGGGTACGGCGGCGTGTGTGGGTTTGGCAATGCCGCCTGCCATATCAAACAAGCTCACCTGACCGGAGAGGTTTCCCTTGCGCTTTTGGGCGGCTTCGTCGATGGTGCGCTCATACACCGCCAGGAGTTGGGCGCGGTTGTAGCGGCCGGAATCGAACGCGCCCGCCTTGATAAGGCTTTCGACTACCCGCTTGTTGATGGACTCGGCCGGTACACGGTCGGCAAAGTCAAACAGATCGGCAAAGGGTTCCTGCGCGCGTGTTTTGACGATGGCTTCCACCGCATGAAACCCGACGTTCTTGATCGCGCCCATGCCAAAGCGGATGCCCGGCGTGCCGTCCGCACTCTGACCAACGGTAAATTTCCAGCCGCTGTGGTTTACATCCGGCGGCAAAACGGGGATGCCCTTGCCCCGGCAATATTGGATATAGCCCGCGATCTTGCCGG
This sequence comes from Clostridiales bacterium Firm_12, assembly GCA_001604115.1. GTDB lineage: Bacteria > Bacillota > Clostridia > Christensenellales > Aristaeellaceae > CAXXOK01. Next base: position 9,859 of record LVAR01000059.1, read on the forward strand.
TATTGTCCAGCACGCTGTTCATGATAGCGGCCATAAACTGTACGGGATAGCGGCGTTTGAGCCAGCCCGTCTGCACGGCCACCACACCGTAGGCCGCCGCGTGGCTTTTATTGAAGGCGTAGCTGGCAAAAGCGGTCATATCGTCAAAGAGCTGCTCGGCTACCTTTTCGGGCACGCCGCGGCGCAAACAGCCTTCCACCAGCACGTTGCCGTCCGCATCGGTCATGCCGTGCACGAAATACTCGCGCTCTTTGGCCATTACGTCTTTTTTCTTCTTGCTCATGGCGCGGCGCACCAGATCGCTGCGCCCCAGGGAATAACCGGCCAGATCGCGCACGATCTGCATGACCTGCTCCTGATAGACCATGCAGCCGTAGGTCACATCCAGGATGGGCTTGACCAGCGGGGTGGGATAGCGTACGGTGTCCGGCTTTTGCTTGCCCGCGATGTAGCGGGGGATGCTTTCCATGGGGCCGGGGCGGTACAGGGAGATGGCGGCGATGATGTCCTCAAAGCAGGCGGGTTTCATATTCTGTAAAAATAGCCGCATGCCGCCGGATTCCAACTGAAACACGCCGTCCGTGTCCCCGGCGGATATCATTTCATATACGGCGGCATCGTCCAGGGGGATATCCTCCGGGGTCATATCCACGCCGATCTGGCGCATCATGTCCAGCGCATCGCGGATCACAGTGAGCGTGCGAAGCCCCAGAAAATCCATTTTAAGCAGTCCCAAATGCTCCAGCGTGCCCATGGGGAATTGCGTGGTCACAACCTCGTCATTGACCTGAAGGGGCACATAATCCGTGACCGGGCGCGCGGTGATGAGCACACCGGCCGCGTGGGTGCTGGCATGGCGGGGCATGCCCTCCAGCGCCATGCTGGTTTCGATGAGCTGGGCGACCGCGGGGTCCGTAGCGACCATTTCATGCAGCTGCGGGCTGATCTGAACGGCTTTTTCCAGCGTCATATCCAGGGAAAAGGGGATGGCTTTGGCAACCTGATCCACGGCGGCATAGCTCATGCCCAGCACGCGGCCCACATCACGCACCACGGCCTTGGCCTTCATGGTACCAAAGGTGATGATTTGCGCCACGTGATCCGTGCCATATTTGCGGGTCACATAGTCGATGACTTCCTGACGGCGCTCATAGCAAAAATCCACGTCGATATCCGGCATGCTGATGCGTTCGGGGTTCAAAAAGCGCTCAAAGAGCAGGTTGTATTTGAGCGGGTCGAGCATGGTGATGCGCAGCGTATAGGCCACGATGCTGCCCGCGCCGCTGCCGCGTCCGGGGCCGACCATGATGCCGTTGCGCTTGGCATAGTCGATAAAATCCCACACGATCAAAAAATAATCAATAAACCCCATCTGGGCGATCACGTCCAGCTCATAGGCAAGGCGCTTGCGCGGCTCACTGTGCGGGTCGGCCGCCTCGGCGGGGTAAAAATCATGCAGCCCGGCCATGCAAAGCCGCGTGAGCATCTCCAGTGGGGTCTCATCGGTATCGATGGGGTAGTTGGGCAGGTGGCGGGTGTTAAAATCGAAGACGACATCGCAGCGGGCGGCGATTTCCGCCGCGCGATCCACAGCGTCAGGCACGCTGGCGAACAGGGCGCGCATCTCGGCCTCACTCTTGACGTACAGCTCCTCGGTTTCCATGCGCATGCGGGCTTCATCCTGCAAGGTTTTGCCGGTCTGCACGCACATGAGCACTTCCTGCGCGGCGGCGTCCTTACGCTCCAGATAATGGCAGTCGTTGGTGGCCACCAGCGGGATGCCGGTGTCCCGGGACAGGGCGATGAGCTCCGGCAGCACCTGCCGCTCCTCCGGGATGCCGTGATCCATGATCTCAATAAAATAGTTGCCTTTGCCAAAAATCTGCTGCATCTCCAGCGCGTGGGCGCGCGCATCCTCCCGGCGATTCTGGAGCAGTAGCTTGGGCAAATCGCCGCTCAGGCAGGCAGACAGGCATATGAGCCCTTCGGCATATTGACGCAGGAGGGAAAAGTCCACCCGGGGACGGTAGTAAAACCCTTCGGTAAAGCCCAGACTCACCAGCTTGGTCAGGTTTTGGTAGCCCGTCTGGTTTTCGCACAGCAGGATCAGGTGGCTGTACTCCCGGCTCACCACAGTTTTGTCGAAGCGGTCGGGGCACACATACACTTCGCAGCCGATCACGGGATGGATCCCGGCGTCCTTGCAGGCGGAATAAAAATCCACCGCGCCGTACATCACGCCGTGGTCGGTCATGGCGCAATGCTCCATGCCAAGCGCCTTCAGGCGCTTGACGAGCAGGTCAATGCGGCAAGCGCCGTCCAGCAGGCTATACTCCGTGTGCAGGTGAAGGTGTGCAAACGCCATGGTGGCCTCCTTGTGCGCGGGTGTGGGGGATGGGATGCGGTCTAGCTTCGCTGCGCGAAACAGCGCACGCTTATCGTAGTTTGGCTACCCTTCAGTATACCGCAAAGCGGGCAAGGCGGCAACCCTGCCGCCTTGCCCGGCAGCCTGCGCCTGTGTTATACTGAAAGGCGCGGGCATGGATCGCCCACAGTGGAGTGATGAAAGCAGGAGGCGTTGGCATGGCGCTCTTTGAACCGGACAAGGCGGGCATCCTGTGGGATGCGACCGCGCTACCCAATGCGTTTATCTGTGAATATATGCCCCACGCGCCGGAAGGCTACGTCAAGGTATATTTGTATGGGCTGCTGTATGCGCATTTCCCGGCGGCGGCGGGGGAAGGGCTCTCGGCCGCTTCGCTGGCGCGGGAATTGAGCATGGAGGAAAGCGATGTGCTGGCGGCATTCCAATACTGGGAGCGCTGCCGACTGGTCACGCGCACACAGGATAAACCGCTGCGCTTTACCTACAACAACGTGCAGCAGGCAGTGCTGGG
>LVAR01000060.1 GCA_001604115.1 Clostridiales bacterium Firm_12
CTTGACCCGGTTCCGCTGCGGCGGGGAGGGTGTTCTTACCGTGGGCTACTGCCGCCTTTCCTCCCCGCTTCACCCCTTGACAACCGCGCTTCCGTGCCTTACAATACTCATGCGCATCGTGCGCAAGGGGTGCTGACGTAAGTCGGCTGAGATCGGGCTTCTGCCCGGGACCCTCGAACCTGATCCGGGTAATGCCGGCGTAGGAATCAATGGAAAATTTCCTTTGATGGATCCCGCGTTGCTTTACCCGCAACCGCGGGAATTTTTGTGTAAAGGGGAGTTTTTCATGCGTTACAACCTGAAGCGCCTGACAGAGAGCGCCATCCTTCTGGCCATTGCCATGGTTCTGAGCCTGTTTGAATTTGCCGGCCCCTGGGTGCTGGGTGGCAGCATCACCTTTTGCAGCATGCTGCCGATCGTCATCATTGCGTGGCGCTATGGCACCAAGTGGGGGCTTTTATCTGCATTTGCCTTTAGCCTGATCCAACTGGTGCTCGGAATAAACAATGTACAGTATGCGCCGGACGCGCTCACCGCCATTGGCATCATTCTGTTGGATTATGTACTGGCCTACGGGGTGCTCGGGTTTTCGGCAATGTTTCGCAAATCGATCCGCAAGCCGCAATGGGCCATTGTTTCCGGGATCATTGTCACGTTTTCGGCACGGTTTTTGTGCCATTTCTTCAGCGGCCTGATTATCTGGGAAGCGCTTTGGCCCAACGGGCTCGGCTGGGCACCCACCGTCTGGTCGCTCGCCTACAACGCTTCCTACATGGTTCCGGAAATGCTCATTACCGGCGTAGTGGCCTTCTTGCTGTTCAAGCCACTGCAAAAGTACTGGCTGGGTGAGGATCTCACCAAAACAGCGCCTGCATCACAAGGCTAAGGCATCGCCCTGGGCAAGCCACCTGACAGCTAACAGTCTTTTCCAATGAAAAACACCCGCATTGCCTAGCGCTTTGCGGGTGTTTTGATTGATGCGCAGTCACCGCTTGATGCTTACGCTTCGGGGGTATCGTCCGGCCCTCCATGCAGGCCGATGTCACGGCTCATACTGATCGCCGCTGTTTTCCTGGTTGAGCGTCCCATCCAGCTCCACCATCAGAAACTTGGTCAACTTACCCACCACAGGCCGGTGCAGCGTCCCTTTGGGTACAATCACCATTTCACCTTGTGCCACCGGCAGGAGGCCATCCTCTGTTTCCAGCTCAAAAGCCCCTTCCAGCACCATAAAAAGCTCATCGCTTTGTTCATGCACATGAAAATCCAATGTGCGGTTTTCCACTTGCACCACGCTGAGCACGTGGCCGTTCAGCCGCCCCACTTTATCATAGCGGTACAGACCCTGCACGGCATTCGCCGCTGCCAACAGGTTCACCTTGGTGAGCATGGTCATTTCCCCCTTTGGAACATAAACTTGATGCGCCCAAACAGCGATAACACGCTGTCCCGGTCAAACAGCCACCCAAAACCCAGTGTGATCGCCAGCGCATAAATGCACAGGGGCACGCTCAGTGTGATCCATTTGAAGAAGCCATTAATGTTCAGCAGACCAAAGGCCAGGAAGGGCCCTGCAATGACCGCGACCTCCACAAACATCAACAGCATACGCTTGAGCGTAGCCCGCCACGGAAGCCCCGTGATCTGTCTGGGCACAAACCACAGCTGGAGCACCGCGCGCAGGATGTTGGACAGGATAATGCCGGACAGGATGCCGACCACCGCCATCGTCAGGCTGGTTTGCAAACCCCAAAGCCCCAGCAGCAGGCCGGCCACCACGGCGGTGGCAATCTGCGCCGTGCAATGGTGCCTGGTTTCACGGAATTTCCCGCTGGCTGTGATCATCAGATCCATCGGCATTTTGCAGTGATCGGTCAGCGCTTCCAACACAATCATAATGCCGATCAGGGGTGCATCATAGTTGGCATCCGTGATTTTATCGGTGTAGAGCACTACAAAAGGCACGATCAGGATCGCCGCCACCGAAAAGAGCACCGTTGCCAGCGCAAGGTACAGATACTCGAAATCCTTGTACGCCTGCTGGAATTTGGCTTTCTGCCCGCGCACGATCAAATCGCCAAACCCACTGTAGATGCCCGTTGTGGACATTTTCAGGATTCCCCACAGGCCAATGGTGACCATATGGTAGGTCCCATAGACGGAAATCATGGCCGCATTGCGGGTGATCACCGTGGTCAGCATCACCGCGGCGCCCTGATGAAACGCTGTGGTAAACTGCTGGTACATCGCGTCCCACCGCCGGGAAAGCGCGCCTTTGTTCGGCGGTGCAAAGGCGTCAACTTGTGGGTATGTTTTCTTGACATAATTGCTCAGGATCAGCGGCCGAACCACAATGGTCAGCGATGCCAACAGGCGCACCAGGATGATGTTGGTTTTCAGGTAAGCCAGCACCACAATGACCGCAGTCTGCAGCAACAGGGAAGTCATGCTGGCCAGGCTGATCATGAAGGAACGCTGATCGGCCGTGAGCAGCACGCGGTAGCGTGACAGCGTGAAAAATTCCAGCGCGCCGGAAATACCCATGGCGCAGATGAGCAGGAACATGCTCCAGTAATTCATCCAGTCGCCCTGAATGGTTGCCACCGGCACAAACAGCGGATAAATGGCCGCAAACAACAACGTAAGCCCGACAAACATCCAGCCGGCAACATTGTAAAATTGCCGCGCGGCCGATACAATGGCGCTCACGCCTGCATGATCCGCCTCGGAGAGCGGCTTATAGAGGCTATACACAGCCGCCGCCGCAAGCCCCGCCTCCACCAGACGGAAATACGTCAAAAATTCCGTCACGGAAACAATAAGGCCATTGACCTGCGATCCATAAAAAAGCATCATCAGGCGCGGGGTCACAAAGCCCATCAGCATCGCGGTAATCTGATACGCTCCGGTGAACACCGTGTTTTGCACAAAGCGGGATGTGCGGGTGTTGCTGCGGTTGCTCAAAGCGGTGTCCCTCGTTTATCTGTCAAGATGGAGCGGCCTGCGCTCCTGCTCGGGTGGCGGGGTCATGTACTCAGCGCCGTAGAGGCGCGTGAGCACAGCAGGCGCATCCTGCGGGATGTGCACTGTCAGGGGGCCAAACGGCGCCCAGGTCAGCGCGGTAAAGGTATCCGGCAAAAACGCTGTGCTCAGCAGGGCAAAAGAGCCGTTGCTCATATGTACGTGATTTCCGGGCAGGCCACTGCGGGCAATACGGCGGTAGGCAAGCAGAATGCGCTCACGGTGGCACAGTTTGCCCAGCATGTGCGTGCCCCACAAAAGCAACCGTTTGGGCAAAGAAAACCGCCGATACTGGGGATGCTCCTTGAGCATGCCCTGCAGCGTTTGCAACCGGAACAGTTTCCAAAAACGCCGCATCCGGCCACTGGGCAGCGGGTCCAGCACAAACAGATCAATAAAGGCGGAGCCGCCGAGCTTGCGCACACGCGGCACCCAGGTGTCCGATAGGTCTAAGGTGAAGCCCAACCCGCATTCCCCGGGATACAGCGCCTCAAAACGGTCATAGCTTTCGCGGGGCAGAACCAAATCCACATCATCATCCCAAGGGATGATGGCCTGATGGCGCACCGCACCCAGCAGTGAACCGCACATCAGGCTATAGGGCAGCCCGTGCATCTCCAGCACGCGCACGGCATCCGCAAGCACTTCATAAAGCTCAGCGTGCACCGTTTCCAGCCCGTAGGGCATTACGCCTTCCCCTCCAGCACAGTTTGCACTTTTGCCGCCACACTCTTCCCATCCAGACCGTATCGCTCAACCAGATAGGCTTGATTGCCGACAATCGCGCTGTAAATATCCGGCATGCCGATGCGCACCACACGTGCACGTTCCCCCGCAAAGCCGCTCACAGCTTCGCACACCGCGCCGCCGAAACCGCCGACAATGGTATGCTCCTCCAAGGTAAAGAGCACCTTGACCTTGGTGCAAAGGGATGCCAGATAGGCTTCGTCCATCGGTTTGACGGTGGGAAAGCTGGTCACGCCCACACTGTAACCCGCATCTGCCAGCAGCTTGGCGGCTTGCACCGCGCTGGGCAGGATGCCCCCCGCCGTCAGGATGTAGGCGTCCGTGCCTTCCTGATAGGGCACGGCCTTGCCGGTCTGGTAGCCGGCCATCGCAGCCGGATCGCTCATCATCGGCTCCCCGCCGCGGCCGATGCGCAAATATGCCACACCCGGCTCCGTCAGGAATCGCTGCATCACAGCCTCGGTCTGCACCGCATCTGCCGGGGCATAGACCGTCACGCCTGGCAGCATGCGCAGGGCGCTCATGTCCTCGGTCGCGTGGTGCGTCATGCCCAGGGTACCATAGACAAATCCGGCGCCCACACACACGATCTTGACGTTAGCCTCATGGTAGGCACAGCAGTTGCGGATCTGCTCCAGGCACCGCAGCGTCGGAAAATTACCAATGGAATAGACCACGACGGTTTTACCTTCCATGGCCATGCCGGCTGCCATGCTCATCATAGCCTGCTCAGAAATGCCGGCGTTGATGAAACGCTCCGGATATTTTTCCATAAACGGGAACAGCACGCCAAACCCCAGATCCCCTGTAATCAGCACCAGATTGGGGTTGCGGCTTGCCTCCGCTTCCAGACAACGGGTGAAAGTCTCTCTCACGGTTTTTGCGCCTCCAGTTCCTCAACGGCTGCCACATACTCCTCGCCGCGCGCGGTGCGGTAGTGCCAGAGCACGTCGTTTTCCATAAAGCTGACGCCCTTGCCCTTGACGGTATCGGCTACGATGGCAATGGGCTTGCCTTGCCCGCGCGCGCCCAGCGCCTCGGCATAGGCGGCATGCAAAGCGGCATGGTCGTGCCCGTCAATGCGGATCACATGCCAGCCAAAGCTCGCCCATTTTTGATCCAGCGGCTCCAGGCGGATGGTGTTTTCCACACTGGTAATGGACTGGATTTTGTTAAAATCAATGGTCACGATCAGGTTGTCCAGCTTGAACTGATTGGCAATGAGCGCACTTTCCCAGATGGCGCCCTCGTCGCACTCCCCGTCGCCGATGATGCAAAACACGCTGTGCGCCTGCCCGTTCATTTTGGCAGCCATCGCCATGCCCATGGCCATGGGCAAGCCCTGCCCCAGAGAGCCGGTGCTCACCTCCACACCCGGCACACCCTTGTGGCTCACATGCCCGCTCAAGCGGCTTCCGTTTTGGCAGTGGGTAAGCAGCTCCTCCGTGGGAAAGTAGCCACACTCGGCCAGCACTGCATATATGCCTGCGCCAGCATGCCCTTTGCTGAGCACCAACCGGTCGCGTTCAGGCATTTTGGGGGCTTTCGGGTCATGGTGCATCACATCGGCATACAGCACGGCGATAATATCCGCCATGGAAAAAATGCTGCCGATGTGCGCTGTGCCGCCACGGCTGGTCATGTCCAGCGCATGGCGGCGCACACGGTATGCCAGATCCCTGCTCTTTGCATCGTTCATGTCAGGTACGCTCCTTTGGCCTGGCGCCAAGGCACAGGTCGAGTATCGATCACGCCTTCGGCTTGACGCCGAAAATTTTCCGACCCACACACCAGATGGTCTGCGCCATCAGCTGTGCATCGGTCCGAAAGGACTGGTTCTGGGCATAGGCCACGCGCATGCGGTTTTTCTCGCCCAGGATGTTTCGCTCATAGGCGCCTTCGGGATCATCGTGGCCAACGGCTTCATCCAGGCTGATGAGCTTGATCGAGCTGGGGTCGCTGATGCCCGGGCGCACCCACAGGATGCATTGCTCCTGCGGCGTGTAGCGCATGGTGTATTTGAGCAGCTCCGGACGCGGGCCGATAAAGCTCATATCCCCCCGGAGGATGTTAAACAGTTGCGGCAGCTCATCCAGCTTGGTGCGGCGCAGCACGCGCCCCACCGCCGTCACGCGCGGATCATTGAGCGCGGTGGTGCCGCTGTACCGGTCCGCCCCCACGACCATGGTACGGAACTTGAGGATGTTAAAGGGACGGTTATGGTAGCCGCCGCGCAGAGCTTTGTAAAACACAGGCCCCTTGCTGGTGAGCTTGACCAGCAAACCGATGGGCGCCATGGCGATGACGCCAAAGGGCAAAAGCAAAAGCGCCAGCACGAGATCCAGCGCTCGCTTGATCACTTTGCTGTACACGGGGTGCCTGATCTCTCCATCCCAAAACGGGAGCGCCTCGGGCGACCCGGTGGCTTGCGCAACCTGCGCTTCCCAACGCTGCGAGTGCATTCTGGGTGTCCCTCCCACACGATGCGGCTGTATTCCGCTATCCTTTAGCATAGCACAGGGCATATCAGAAGTCAAACGGTTTCCCGTGAAAAAGCACATGTCCCATACAACCGCCAAAGCCTTTGCTTGCTTGGGTTGCAGCGTCACTTTTGCCGCGCTGGAGGCACTGTGTGCGCCTTGCGGAGCACAAGGCACACCGGCACGGATTGGATACAATTGCTTGACACTGCAGGCACTGAAGCCTTATAATCTTTTCGTAACATTTTATAACCAACTTACCGGAAACGATCCCACAACACAGCAGAAAGTAGAGATGAACCGCTGAGGCAAGCATCAATCTGATGAATGGAGGAGGCAATTCGCACATGATCAACCATACCATATCGCCCCTGGAGCGCCTGGCCATGTATGCAGCCGGTCGGGAGCAGGATGTGATCCAAGGAGCATCGATCGACCAGGAACTGTACCAGACATACGGTGTCAAGCGCGGCCTGCGCGATAAAAACGGCAAAGGCGTGCTGGCCGGACTCACCGGCATCTCCGAGATCCAGTCCTACCGGGAGGAAAACGGAGAAAGCGTGCCCTGTGAAGGCAAGCTGTGGTATCGCGGCTATAACATTGTCGATCTGGTGAACGGCGTTCTGGAAGGGCACCGCTATGGCTTTGAGGAAACGGCCTACCTGCTGCTCTTTGGCGACCTACCCACCAAGGCGCAATTGGAGGAGTTTGTGCGCACGATGGCGCTGAGCCGTACACTGCCCACCAATTTTGTGCGCGATGTGGTCATGAAAGCCCCCTCTGCGGATATGATGAACACCTTGAGCCGCAGTGTGCTCACCCTGGCCAGCTATGATGATCATGTGATGGATCTGTCCATTGCCAATGTGTTGCGGCAATGCCTGATGCTTATCACGGTTTTTCCGATGCTTGCCGTATACGGCTACCAAAGCTACAACCACTACGAGCGGGTGGATAGCCTGTACATCCACCGGCCGGACGAGAACCTTTCCACCGCGGAAAACCTGCTGCGCATGCTGCGCCCGGACAAAGGGTATACCGAGCTGGAAGCGCGCGTTTTGGATCTGGCGCTGGTGCTGCACATGGAGCATGGCGGGGGCAACAACTCCACCTTTACCACGCACGTGGTCACCTCCTCCGGCACGGACACCTACAGCGCCATCGCCGCTGCCCTGGCCAGCCTGAAAGGCCCCAAGCACGGCGGCGCGAACATCAAGGTCGTGCAAATGATGGCCGATCTCAAGCGCAGTGTGACCGACCCCAATGACGAGGATGCCGTGCGGGATTACCTGCACCGCCTGCTTGCCCGCGACGCCTTTGACCGCAAAGGGCTCATCTATGGCATGGGGCATGCCGTCTATTCCATCAGTGATCCGCGCGCGACCATATTCCGTGGTTTCGTGGAGCAGCTGGCCGATGAAAAACATAAAATACAAGAATACTCCCTCTACGCCATGGTGGAGCGCATCGCCCCGGAAGTGATTGCCAAGGAGCGGCACATTTACAAAGGTGTAAGCGCCAATGTGGATTTTTACAGCGGTCTCACCTACTCCATGCTTGGCATCCCGGAGGAGCTGTTCACGCCCATCTTCGCCATCGCACGCATCGTGGGTTGGAGTGCCCACCGCATTGAAGAATTGATCAATATGGATAAAATCATTCGCCCGGCCTACAAAGCCGTAATGCCCAACCGGGATTACCGCCCGCTGGACGCACGGACGGAGTGATCCACCAAACCGGCGCCACCCACAATATATGACAAGACCCGCACCGCTTGACTGGTGCGGGTCTGCCCGTTACCAAGGCGGATTCAGGCGAAACCTCTGGCAGGTTGGCAGAATATAATACCTGCCGTGCGTTTGGGCAACATCCGTCGCCTTGCCCCACTGCAATACCCAAGCGAGCGCGCTGCCCGGATGGCTGCGCCGCGTGCTGCATCCCAGCCTTGTTTGGGCTTTGCTTCAGACTGTCGAAAATCCTCGGATCGTCGCTGCCACCGCTCACCTCATAGCCCTTCGGGCTGTTCGCTCGCTTGCGCAATAGGTTCCCCATAAGGCTTTGAGGGACATCCCCGGCTCCACCTTTTTGACATTCACAAGCAAGCCCCGCGCCTCTCACAAGGCGCGGGGCTTGCATTCCTCATTTCCGCAGGCTACAGCGTTTGCCTTGCCGCGCCATGCAGCAGCGTCGGTTTCGGCATGTATATCCCGCAAAGCGGCATCAGCGGTTCGGCTTTTTGAGCCTGCGCCGCTTGACTTGCGGCTTTTGAATATCCTTGCTCTCCCCTTTGAGGCTGAACAGCTCATCACGCAGCTTGGCCGCTTTTTCAAAGTCCAGTGATTTTGCAGCGGACAGCATCTGATCCTCAATGCTGCGCAGCAGCGTTTGCCGCTCCTCCTCACTCATGCTTTCCGGCGCGCCTGCCGCAAAATCATTGGTGATCTTGAGCAGCGCCTGCACCGTGCTTTTAACGCTTTGCGGCGTGATGCCGTGCAGCGTGTTATAGGCCTCCTGCAGGGCACGGCGGCGGTTGGTCTCGCTCATGGCGCGCATCATGCTGTCCGTAAGGGTATCGCCGTAGAGGATCACGCGGCCATCCACATTGCGCGCCGCCCGACCGATGGTCTGGATCAGGGATGTCTCACTGCGCAAAAAACCTTCCTTGTCCGCATCCAGAATGGCCACCAGTCCCACCTCGGGCATGTCAAGCCCCTCGCGCAGCAGGTTGATGCCCACCATGACATCATATTCCCCCAGGCGCAGGTCACGGATGAGCTCCGTGCGCTCCATGGTCTGGATGTCGCTGTGCAGATATTTGACGCGGATTCCTATATTTTTCAGATAATCCGTCAGGCTTTCCGCCATGCGTTTGGTGAGCGTAGTCACCAGCACGCGTTCGTTTTTGGCAACTGTTTTATGAATCTCACCCACCAGATCATCCACCTGCCCGGTGGCCGGGCGCAGCACGATCATCGGATCCAGCAGCCCTGTGGGGCGGATGATCTGTTCCACCACATTCTGGCTCAGGTTCAGCTCATACTCCGCAGGCGTAGCGCTCACATACACCGTCTGGCGCTGCCGCAGGCGAAACTCGTCAAACACCAGCGGTCGGTTGTCAAATGCGGAGGGCAGGCGGAATCCATAATCCACCAAGGCCTGTTTGCGGGCGCGGTCGCCATTGTACATGGCGCGCACCTGCGGCAGTGTCACATGGCTTTCGTCTATGAACATCAAAAAATCATCCGGGAAATAGTCCAGCAGTGTGTAGGGCGCATCCCCCGGTTTACGGCCGTCAAAATAGCGGCTGTAGTTTTCGATGCCGGTGCAAAAGCCAATCTGGCGCAGCATTTCCAGATCATACTGCGTGCGCTGGCGCAGGCGCATGGCGTAAAGGGGCTGCCCCTCGTCCTTGAGCTGCTGCACGCGTGCTTCCAGATCGCGCTCGATCACGTCCAGTTGACTGGTCATCTTGTCCCGATCCATGGCGTAGTGGGTGGCGGGAAACACCATCGCATGCTCCAGCGTGGCCAGCACATTGCCCGTGACCACTTCGATTTCCCGCACGCGCTCGATTTCATCGCCAAAAAACTCAATGCGCAGGCCATGCTCACGCTCGTTGGCCGGGATGATCTCCAGCACGTCCCCCCGGACGCGGAAACTGCCGCGCGCAAACTCGAAATCATTTCGGTTGTACTGGATCTCGATCAGCCGTTGGATCAGGCGATCACGCGACAGCTGCATGCCGGGGCGCATGCTCACCATCATGCCCTCATACTCACTGGGGTCGCCCATGGAGTAGATGCAGCTTACACTGGCAACGATGATCACATCGCGCCGCTCACGCACCGCGGCCGTGGCGCTGTGGCGCAGCCGGTCGATCTCTTCATTGATGGATGCGTCTTTTTCGATATAGGTGTCGCTGGAGGCGATATAGGCCTCCGGCTGATAATAATCATAATAGCTGACGAAGTATTCCACTGCGCTTTCGGGAAAGAATGCGCGAAATTCGCTGCACAGCTGCGCGGCCAGCGTCTTGTTGTGCGCGATGACCAACGTGGGCTTTTGCACCCGCTCGATGATCGACGCCATGGTGAAGGTTTTACCGCTGCCTGTCACGCCCAGCAAAACCTGATCGGTCAGCCCGTCTTCAATACCCTGCACAAGGCTTGCAATGGCTGCGGGCTGGTCGCCGCTGGCCTGATAGGGTGATTTGAGCACAAATCGGTTCATGGTACATCCTCCCCTGTGAACTTCACAATCATTGTACCATGAAGCCGGCAAAATGGAAACACCAGTTTGCCTGCCGGATTCAGGAAATGGGTCGGCAGGCAAAGGGGGCATGGCGCTGTGCCATGCCCCGGACGTTACGATCCTTCATGCAAAACGCGTGCCTGCAAGCCTGCGGCATTTGCGCGCATCCCTCTGCTCCGCTGTGGCAGCCGGGCACATAGGAAACCGGGCGCCACCGCAGCATCGGCTCGGTGCCCGCCCGGTAAGAGCATATGCGCGGCCGCGGCCGCCAAGGGCATTATCCCTTTTGGGTAAAGCTGTTTTTGCAGCGCCCGCAGGTGACCGTCACCACACCCGCACCGCGCGGCAGGCGCAGCCATGCTTTGCAGTTGGGGCAGCGGAAATACCGGTACTGCTTACGGTTTTTGAATCGCGTGCGTGCCTGGCGCACGTTGGTCTGCACTTTGTTTTGATAGGCCAGGTAACGGCGGTTTTCAGCCGTGCGCTTTTCCAAATTGCGGGAAAACATGCGGAAGATCGTCACCGCATATAGCGCCATGGAAATCAGGCTCAGGATGCCCAGGTTCAGCAACGCGGCCAGCACATAGAGCCCCAGGCCGACCCACACCAGCACCAGGGAGAGTTGATCCACCCCATGCCTTCCGGCCATCAAATTGCGCAGTGATTGTTTGATTTTCTCCCAGAACGTCATCGCGTTCTCCTCCTTATATCCCGACACGCCCCCATAGCGTGAAGTAACATGGTTCAGTTGGTCTTAGCAAAGGCATCCTGTGCCATGCTGGTCGGTAATGCATCCGCAGCAGCTTTCGGCTGCGTTGGCTGCCGCCGGACTGCGCATTCCATGCCAGCACTGCGTTACCGCATCAGCAGTAGCAGAGGTTGCAGCGCCCACCCAGGCAGCAATTGCACAGTACGTTGGCTGCCATGAGCGTCAGGCACGGATTGGAGCACAGTGCGCCGGAAAAACCACGTTGGCTGCCGGATTGCTGGTAGCGTTGTCCAGTGGCCTGCAGGGTGCTCAGCAGTTCCCGGTAAGCGGCTTCGTCGGGCGCCATCTGTACCGCGGTGCGCGCATTGTCCAGCGCGGCAACGCGGTTGCCTAGGCCAATGTTGGTGCGCGCGCTCCAGTAATACCAGGCCGCCTTGCGCTCACGCACAGCGGAAAGCAGCTCCGCCGCACGGCGAAAATTGCCATCCAGCACGGCATCCTCCACGGATTTGAGCAGCGGGTCATACTCGGTATAAATCGTATGTTGGCGCTGCTGGTACGTCTGTTGCTGCTGTGCTTGGCGGAAAAACTCCCCAAAGCCGAAGGGATCAAAATCCCCAAAGCCGCCTCCGGAGGAATTACCGCTGCCATAGCCGCTATTGCCATAGCCGCCGGAGCCATAGTTTTGGTTGCCGGAACCATAGCCGCCCGTGCCATAGCCGCCGCCCGGCGGGTAGCCGCCATACCCCGCACTGCCGTAGCCGCCTGCTCCCGCCTGCCCCTTGTTCTTGATGAGCAGGGTATAGGCCTCGTTGACTTCCTTCATTTTGGCTTCCGCACTGGCGCTACCGCCATTGAGATCCGGGTGGTATTTCTTGGCCAGCTTGCGGTAGGCCGCCTTGATCTCATCATCCGTCGCAGTGTGGGGTACGCCGAGCACCTCATACGGGTCTCTGTTCATGGTCACTCTCCTTCAGCTTGCCCGCTTTGCGGTTGGCTTTCTGCTGCTTTTGCCGGTAACGCATCCATACGCCAGAGTAGAGGATGTTGCGCAGGATCGCCACATCCTTGACCAACGGGAGCACCTCAAATGCCTGCGTCGCTTCGGCCATCACATAGGTCAGGCTGTCCAGGCAAAGGCGTTCAAAATCCGGCTGGTCACGGTAGGCCGCAAGCGGGTTGTAGCGGCTGCGCTTGGCATCCTTTTGCAAATCGTCGTAGGCATCCATCAGGTAAATGAAGCGCCCAAGCCCCTCACCGATGGTACGTAGCGGCACCGCCCACAAATCGTGGGTATAGACGAAAATCTCCCCCAGCATGCGCGCGGTCAGGTTGGCGGGCGCATCCGGCTCCAGCAAGCCTTGCTGCTCAATGCCGCCGATATCCTGAAGCGCAGCGGCGATGGCGGCGCATTTTTCCGGGTAGCGCTCTGCCACCTGCCGGTATGCTTTGCGTAACAGCGCCGCCTCCGCCCGGCCGCTCAGGCTCCGGTCGTCCGCCCAGTCGTCCAAACATTTATGGTAAGCCAGCGCAATGTTCATATCGGCGCAGTAGGCTGCCACCTCATTGGTCAGCCCCTGCCGCTGCCGGATGGGGTGCGGCGGGCAGCGACCCTCCGCAATTTCTTCTTCCGGCTCATACAGGGAGCTGAGCAGGAGGTACAGGAAGGTCATATCATTGCTGAGGGTAACGCGGCCCACGTTGCCAAAGCGCTGCTTAAGCACACGGCATAGCCCGCAGTAGTAAGCCTGATAACGGTCACGCGACTCCTGCGCCAGTTCAGTGGGGTCTATGGTCACATAGCCAAACACCGCTACACCCCCCTCGGTATCCTAATATGCCGGATGCCCTTTGATCCGCCCTGCGCATGCCATGCACGGTAACGGTGCATTCCTTTATGGCCCGTCCTTTGCCTCGGCCGAGGTATAGTCCGCATCCATCGCGCCATCCTCCGTGGCCGCGCCCGCGGCCGCGCCGGTGTATTGCCCAGCCGCAGCCAATGCCTGCTCCAGCTCCTCGCACGCCTCCTGCAAAGCCGCGTCATCCTTATCGTCCAGCGCCTTTTGGGTGCGTTTGCGAAGCGCCTCCACCCGATTCCGATCCTCCGGCTTAAGCTTGCGCAGGGCGCCCTTGGCTTCAAAGCATAGCTGCTCGCCGCGGTTGCGCAGCTCCGCGCTGGTCTTTCGCAGCCGATCGTCCGCCGCATAGCGCTCGGCATCGCGGATGGCTTGATCGATCTCTGCGCTGGACATGTTGCTGCTCTGCGTGAGTGTGATGTCCTGCTGCTTGCCTGTACCCAGATCCTTGGCCGATACGTTCACGATCCCGTTGGCGTCGATGGCAAACGTCACCTCAATCTGCGGGATGCCGCGCAGGGCACGCCGGATGCCCGTGAGCTTGAACTTGCCCAGCGTTTTGTTGTAGGAGGCGATCTCCCGCTCCCCTTGCAGCACATGGATCTCCACCTGGGTCTGGAAATTGGCCGCCGTGGTGAACACCTGGCTGCGCTTGACCGGGATGGAGGTATTGCGCTCAATCAGGCGGCTGAACACATCGCCAACCGTTTCAATACCCAAAGATAGCGGGGTCACATCCAGCAGCAGCAGCCCTGTGACCTGCCCTTGCAGCACGCCGCCTTGCAGCACCGCGCCCATGGCCACACACTCATCGGGGTTCACGCCCTTGCTGGGCTCTTTACCGGTAAAGCGCTTGACGGCCTCCTGCACAGCCGGGATGCGCGTGCTTCCGCCAACCAGCAGTACACGGCCAAGGTCTGCGGCCGTTAGTCCCGCATCGCTCATCGCCTGTTTGACAGGCCCCATGGTAGCTTCCACCAGAGAGCGGGTCAGATCGTCAAACTTCGCGCGGGTCAGCGTCACTTCCAGATGCTTTGCGCCATCCATGCCGCTGGCGATGAAAGGAAGGCTAACTGTGGTGCTGGTGGCGGCGCTCAGCTCGATCTTGGCCTTTTCCGCCGCCTCACGAATGCGCTGCATGGCAGTGGCGTCGCCCGTCAGGTCGATGCGCTCCGCCTTTTTGAACTCATCGGCCAGCCAGCCGGAAATCACACGGTCAAAATCATCCCCGCCCAGGCGGTTATTGCCAGCTGTCGCCAGCACCTCAATAACCTCACGGTTGATGTCCAAAATGCTCACGTCAAAGGTGCCGCCGCCCAGATCATACACCATGATCTTCATGCTTTCGCCCTTATCCGCGCCATAGGCCATGGCCGCGGCGGTAGGCTCGTTGATGATGCGCAGCACATTAAGCCCCGCGATGCGCCCCGCATCCTTTGTGGCTTGCCGCTGGCTGTCACTGAAATAGGCGGGCACGGTAATGACGGCATC
The DNA here is from genome assembly GCA_001604115.1 of Clostridiales bacterium Firm_12. Lineage (GTDB taxonomy): Bacteria > Bacillota > Clostridia > Christensenellales > Aristaeellaceae > CAXXOK01. The sequence goes on from LVAR01000060.1 coordinate 14,556, forward strand.
GGTCACCGCCTCACCCAGATAGCTTTCGGCATCCGCCTTGAGCTTTTGCAGGATCATCGCGCTGATCTCCTGAGGCGTGTAGGCTTTGCCGTCGATTTTCACGCGGTTGTCCGTGCCCATTTCACGCTTGATGCTCATGATGGTGCGCGCACTGTTGGTGACGGCCTGCCGCTTGGCTGCGCTGCCCACGATGCGCTCGCCGCTTTTGGTAAAGGCCACCACCGAAGGCGTGGTGCGCGCGCCCTCCGCATTGGGGATCACGACGGGATCGCCGTTTTCCAAAAATGCAACGCAAGAGTTGGTGGTGCCCAGATCAATGCCGATGGTTCTGCCCATGAACGAAACCCTCCTTGTCAGGACTGCCAATATCCGTCCTATCATCGTATCATACACGAAAAACGTGAGCAAGTCATATCCCAAATATGACCAAACCATGAACACTCCGGCTTGCATGCCCGTCCGGGATGCGGTATGCTGTTGCCAGTACGTGGGCTGGGAGGGGTCGGGGATGGCGGAAACATATCAAAACATCATACATCCTTTTGCGCCGGTATGGGATGCGCAGGCTCGCGCTTTGGTGCTGGGCACCTTTCCTTCCGTGCGCTCCCGCGAAAACGCCTTTTATTACGGTCACCCGCAAAACCGCTTCTGGCGGCTGCTCGCCACGCTCTACGCACAACCAGAGCCGACTACCATCGCCGAAAAAACGGCCTTCCTGATCTGCCAGCGCATCGCGCTGTGGGATGTGCTCGCCTCCTGCGATATCGTCGGCAGTGCGGATCAAACCATTCGCCAGCCTGTGCCCAACGATATCGCCAGCCGGCTTGCCGGTTCGTCCGGGATGCAGGTCTTTGCCAATGGGCAAACGGCGGCTGCCCTTTACCGCCGCTATATTGAGCCCAGCTGCGGCGTGCCCATCCTGACCCTCCCTTCCACCAGCCCAGCCAACGCCGCGTGGAGCCTTTCCAGGCTTCAGGATGCATGGCAGCCGCTGCGGCAGGCAACCCTATCGCCTTGATAGTGCCCCATCTGCAAACTCAGATTTCTCCTTTTGGATGACAAGAAATTCAACAAAGGGGGTTGACTCCCGACAACATATGCGTTATTATTCATATGAACGATTGTTCACATGAAGGAGTGAAGGGCATGTCTACCGATAAAGAGGCGTACCAGTGCGATTATATCTGCGTCCATGAGGATGTGGTGGCTCATGTAAAGGCCAACATGCCCGGGGAGGATGCGCTCTTTGACCTGAGCGAGCTGTTCAAGATTTTCGGGGATTCCACGCGCATCCGCATCTTGTACTGCCTGTTTGCCAACGAGATGTGCGTGTGCGACATCGCCACGCTCCTGAACATGACCCAAAGCGCCATTTCCCATCAGCTGGCGGTGCTCAAGCGCAGCAAGCTGGTCGCATCCCGCCGGGATGGCAAGACCGTCATCTACGCTTTGGCGGACGATCATGTGCGCCGCATCATTGACCAAGGTATGGAACACGTTTCGGAATAAGGAAAGAGGAGGTCCATTGGTATGAAAAAGACCTTTGCCTTACGGGAGCTGGACTGCGCCATGTGCGCCGCCAAGGTGGAAAAAGCGGTGCAGGCTGTGCCGGGTGTGCAGAGCGCCACGGTGAACTTTGTGCTGCAAAAGCTGACGCTGGAAGCCGACGATGCCGCCTTTGATGAGGTGCTAGCACGCGTGCGCAAGGCCGTGCCGCGTGCCGAGCGCGGCTGCGAAGTACTCTGAAGCTCCCCTATTTTGTTGTTTGGAGATGATGGTTGTGTCCCGTAGGCAAAAACGTACGTTGCTGAGCATCCTACTATCGGCTGCCTTGTTTACTGTGGCGCTGTTCCTGCAGGAAGGTTCGCTGCGCATGGTGTTGCTGCTGGCAGCCTATGCCCTTTCCGGGTGGGAAGTGCTGCTGGAGGCTGGCCGAAACATCCTGCGCGGCGAGGTATTTGACGAAAATTTTTTGATGGCCATTGCCACCGTAGGCGCAATCGTCATTGGTGAATATCCGGAAGCCGTGGCTGTGATGCTGCTCTACCAGATCGGCGAGTTATTCCAAAGCTATGCGCTGGGCAAAAGCCGCAGATCCATCGCCGCGCTCATGGACATCCGTCCCGATACCGCCACCGTGGAGCGGGACGGTACCACCGCAGTCCTTTCCCCGGAAGATGTGGCCGTGGCCGATGTGCTGGTGATCAAGCCCGGCGAGCGGGTGCCGCTGGACGGGGTCATCCTGGAAGGGACATCCGCGCTCAACACAGCTGCCCTGACCGGCGAAAGCGCGCCCCGGGATGTGACCGTGGGTGATGAGGTCATCAGCGGGTGCGTGAACCAGAGCGGCCTCCTGCGCGTGCGGGTCACGAAACCCTACAGTGAGTCTACCGTGTCCAAAATCCTGGATCTAGTGGAAAATGCCAGTGTCAAAAAAGCCAAGGTCGAAAATTTCATCACCCGCTTTGCGCGTGTTTACACGCCGCTGGTGTGCGCGCTGGCGCTGCTGCTATTTGTGATCCCCAGCCTCATCACCGGGGATGCGCGCACATGGGGCGAACGTGCCCTGAGCTTCCTGGTTGTTTCCTGCCCCTGCGCGCTGGTCATATCCGTGCCGCTCACCTTCTTTGGCGGCATCGGCGGCGCCAGCAAACGCGGCATCCTGGTCAAGGGCAGCAACTATTTGGAGCAACTGGCGGATGCAGAGGTCGTAGTGTTTGATAAAACAGGCACCCTGACCGAGGGAGCCTTCCGCGTGACGCTGGTACATCCTGAGCTGGTCAGCGAGCAGGAGCTCCTGCGGCTTGCCGCCACGGTGGAAAGCTACTCCGATCACCCCATCAGCCGCTCTATCCGCGCGCATTATCACCTGCCCGTAGATATTCAGGAACTGGCCAATGTGCAGGAGATCGCCGGGCAGGGTGTGACGGCATCGCTGGCCGGACGCACCGTCTATGCCGGCAATGAAGCTTTGATGAACGCCATCGGCGTAGCCATCCCCGTGTGTCCGCATCTGGGCACCATCGTCCATGTGGCGCAGGATGGCACGTATTTGGGACATATCGTCATTGCGGATCAGATCAAGGCTACCTCCAAGGAAGCCATTGCCGCGCTCCGCCGTGAAGGCGTCCGCAAGACTGTCATGCTGACGGGCGATGCCAAGCCCGTGGCGGATTATGTGGCCGCCGAGCTGGGCTTGGATGAAGCACGTGCACAGCTGTTGCCCGCCGATAAGGTGGCCGAGGTAGAAGCACTGCTGTCGGAAACTCGCCAAAGAGGCCGGGGCAGGCTGCTCTTTGTGGGTGATGGCGTGAACGATGCGCCCGTTCTCACCCGTGCGGATGTAGGCGTTGCCATGGGCGCGCTGGGAAGCGATGCCGCAGTCGAGGCTGCCGACGTAGTCCTGATGGATGATGATCCCCGCAAGCTTGCGCTGGGCATGCGCATCGCACGCCGCACACTGTCTATTGCCAGGCAAAACATCATTTTTGCGCTGGTGGTCAAGGCACTCACCCTGCTGTTGGTGGCCGTTGGGCTAGCCAACATGTGGTTGGCTGTGTTTGCGGATGTGGGCGTGAGTTTCCTGGCGATCCTCAACGCAAGCCGGGCGCTGAATGTGCGCGCGTGAGCGGCTGAGCCGGGCTCTCGCACCAAAGTTGGATCCGCCCCCCTGGGCATACGCTTCCATGCATCAAAGCTCCGCCACGGCGGAGTTTTTGATGCATGTGCCCGAAATGCTTCCCTTGGCCGTTCCCTTTCCCGTTTGACTACTTGCCCCCCGGGGTGTTTGTGGGTATACTGGTTTTGCATTAGTGTGCTGCAGTCTCGGGGCGCAGGCGGCGTGAAAGCCTTGTGATGACTGCGGCGCGCCATCCATATGGAATGATCAGCTTGGAGGGGAACGACCGATGGTGTTATCGATTTTGCAAATGGTGCTTCCGGTGCTCATTACCTTTGGACTGGGCTACCTGTGCAACCGCAAGCAGGTGTTCGGTGCAGAGGGGTTGGCAGGACTCAAGGCGGTCGTGGGCAACGTGACGTTGCCGGCGGTGCTGTTCTTTGCGTTCTTCACTGCGGAATATTCCGGAAAAATTGCGTTGCTCTTTGGGATCGTGTTCCTTTCCTGCGTTGGCGGGCTGTTGCTGGGCTTTGCCATGCGGCGTTTCGTCAAGCCCTATGACAAGTTCATGCCGTTTTTGACCACCAATTTTGAAGGCGGGATGCTGGGTTATGCTTTGTTTGGGCTGCTGTATGCAGGCCAAACGCAAATTTTTGCCATGGTAGATATTGGACAGTCCTTTTGCGCCTTTACAGTCTTTCTGGCCGCGCTGAAGGCGACGGGCGGGGAAAAGGTGAGCGTGAAAGCGCTGGCCACCAACATGGTGCGCAATGTGGTGTTTGTCTGCATCACCCTGGGCGCGGTTCTTGGCGCGCTGGGCGTGGGCAAGTGGGTGCTGGCCAGCGCCGTGGGCCCTATCGTCAGCGATGTGATCCGATTCATCGCCGCACCGACCTCCGCGCTCATCCTGATCATTGTGGGGTATGAGCTTCGCTTTCAAAAAACATTGCTGGCGCCCGTGGCCAAAACCATCGGCATTCGGTTGCTGATCATGTATGCTTTGCTGGCGATTGGCGCGCTGGTCGTGTTCAGCATCATTCCGTTTGAAAAGCCCCTGTTCATCGCCATGCTGCTGGCCTACAGCATGCCGGCGCCGTTCATCGTTCCGCTGTATGTGGATGTAACCGGGCACGCCGACTATATTTCGACCACGCTCTCCGTGCAAACGCTGGTATCCATCGCGCTGTTCATTGGCATAGCCGCCTACTCGCTGGCCTAGACCGGCGAGTGCAGCGCGCTGCGGCGGCATGCTTACATCCGGGAGCAGAGCAGAAACTCCGCAGCTTGAGCGCAGCGGGACGGACGGCGTTCAAGCGGCAAGGGTCATGCACGCCGCAAAGGAGCCTGGGCATATGCCCAGGCTCCTTTGCGGTTTGCTAGTATTCGGTGAGCACCACTTGATTCCCGTCCGGCACAACGGCATACAGCGTATAGCCATAAAAGCCATATTCATCGGCAAGCGGCGTGGCGGCTTGCGCCAAGGGGGAGCTCTCGTCCATACAGGCGACATGCGTGATGTTCTGCGTCAGTAAAAATTCAGCCAGCGCCTGCGGTGAAGCGGTGTTTTCCGGTGTGGAGAGGAAGAACTTGGCCGGCGCAAAACTATAAATGATCTCCTTGGTATAGTCCGAGGCGGATGTCAGGTCGATGAGCACGCGCGCATCGGCGATCTCCTCCAAATCGCTGCCCCATGTTTCCTGATCCCTCACAGCAGCTTCAGAGCCAACGCTGTGCTCCCCCTGAAAATACAGCTGCGGATCGAGCACGTTGCG
>LVAR01000061.1 GCA_001604115.1 Clostridiales bacterium Firm_12
GCGGGCTTACCCCAGGGAGTAACAGGAGCCGGCATACCAACGGGGCTCTTGCCCTCGCCGCCGCCGTGCGGGTGATCGCAGGGGTTCATAACCACACCGCGGACGGTGGGCCGGATACCCATGTGGCGAACGCGGCCGGCTTTACCCAGGCGAACGTTCTCGTGATCGGTGTTACCCACGGTACCGATGGTGGCCTTGGCGTTCAGCGGAAGTTTCCGCATTTCGCCGCTGGGCAGGCGGACCTGAGCATAACCGTTTTCCTTAGCCATCAGCTGGGCGCTCATGCCGGCACTGCGTACCAGCTGGCCGCCGCGGCCGGGCTTCAGCTCCAGGTTGTGGATCAGGGTACCAACGGGGATGTTGCTGATCGGCAGGGCGTTACCGGGCTTGATGTCCGCGCTGTCGCTGCTGATCACGGTGTCCCCGACCTTCAGGCCCAGAGGAGCCAGGATGTAGCGCTTCTCGCCGTCCACATAGTTCAGCAGGGCGATGAAGGCGCTGCGGTTCGGGTCGTACTCGATCGCGCTGACCTTGGCGGGAATGTCCACCTTGTCGCGCTTGAAGTCGATGATGCGGTATTTCCGCTTGTTGCCGCCGCCCTGATGACGGACGGTGATCTTGCCCTGCTTGTTCCGGCCGCTGTTCTTCTTCAGAACCTCGGTCAGGCTCTTCTCGGGCGCTTTCTTGGTGACCTCTTCAAAGGTCAGAACCGACATATGCCGCCGGGCGGGCGAAGTCGGCTTGTAAACTCGGATAGCCATTTCTTTCGTTCCTCCCTTGCGTTACTGTGCCATGCCTTCGAAGAACTTGATGGGCTTGGAGTCCTTCTTCAGAATCACATAGGCCTTCTTGGTTTCGGGGGTCATGCCCTGGGTGCGGCCCTGGCGCTTCATCTTACCGATGGTGCGCAGGGTGTTGACCTTGGCAACTTTCACGCCGTCTTCCGCGAACACGGTTTCAATGGCGTTCTTGATCTCGGCCTTGTTGGCCTTGATGTCGACTTCGAAAACGTAGCGCTTCTCGTCGATTCCTTCGTAAGCCTTTTCCGTCAGGATCGGCCGCTTGATGATGTCATGGGGGTTCTTCATGCGTACACCTCCTCGACGCTTTCCTTGGCCGCAACGGTCATAACCAGCTTGTCGGCGTTCAGGATGTCGTAAACGTTCAGAGTGTTCACGTAGCTGACCTTGGCCTGGGGCAGGTTCGCGGTCGCGCGGATCACGTTCTCTTCACGCTCGGGCAGGATCACCAGGGCCTTCTTTTCAGCCTGCAGCTTCTTCAGCGTTTCGGCCATCAGCTTGGTCTTGGCATCCTTCAGCTCCAGCTTGTCAACAACGATGATCTCACCGGCGTTCAGCTTGGTGGTCATGGCGCTCTTGAAAGCCAGGCGGCGAACCTTCTTGTTCACAGCCAGATCGTAATCACGGGGCTTGGGGGCGAACACGACACCGCCGTGCTTGAACTGGGGTGCGCGGTTGCCATGGTGCCGGGCGTTACCGGTGCCCTTCTGGCGGTAGATCTTCCGGCCGCCTCCGCGGACTTCGCCGCGGGTCAGGGCGCTCTGTGTTCCCTGGCGCTGTGCTGCCAGGTAGGAGCGGACCATCAGGTGCATCGCTGCTTCGTTGATCGGGGCCGCGAAGATCTCGTCGCTCAGCTCAACTTCGCCGATGGTCTTTCCTTCCATATTATAAAGTGCGGTTTTTGCCATTGTCTCTTCCTCCTTGCTCAGCTTCAGGCCTTGCAGGTGTCACGGATAATCAGCAGACCTTCGTTGGGGCCGGGCACAGCGCCCTTGACCAGCAGCAGGTTGCGTTCCGCGTCCACCTGGACGACTTCCAGGTTCTGCACCGTGACCTTATCCACACCGTAGTGGCCGGCCATGTGCTTGTTCTTGAATACCCGGCTGGGGTCGGAGTTCGCGCTCATGGAACCCACGCCGCGGTGATACTTGGAGCCGTGAGCCATGGGGCCGGTGTGCTGGTTCCACCGCTGGATGGGACCGGTGTATCCGTGACCCTTGCTGGTTCCGGTGATGTCGATCTTGTCGCCCTGGGCGAACTGGTCGCACTTCAGAACGTCGCCGACTTTGTAACCGCTGCAGTCTTCAAACCGGAATTCACGCAGAGTGCGCTTGGCTTCCACGCCGGCCTTCTTGAAGTGGCCGATTTCAGGCTTGGTGAGCAGCTTCTTGGCACGGTTCTCGGTCAGGTCGCCGAAACCGACCTGTACGGCATCGTAGCCGTCGCTTTCGATGTTCTTGGTCTGCACCACTGTGCAGGGGCCCGCTTCAATCACGGTGACCGGTACGAGACGGCCGTCTTCAGTGAAGACCTGCGTCATGCCGATCTTTTTGCCCACGATCGCTTTCTTCATATTAATCGCTCCTCCTGCCTCACAGTTTCATTTCGATTTCGACACCAGCAGGAAGATCGAGCTTCATCATGGCGTCCACCGTCTTGGGATTCGGATTGTTGATGTCGATCAACCGCTTATGGGTGCGGCGTTCGAACTGTTCGCGGCTGTCCTTGTACTTATGGACGGCGCGAAGGATAGTGACGATCTCCCTTTCCGTGGGGAGCGGGATGGGGCCGGAGACACGAGCGCCGGTACGCTTTGCGGTTTCAACGATCCGCTCCGCGCTCTGGTCGATCAGTTTGTGCTCGTAGCTCTTCAGCTTGATACGGATTTTCTGGTTGGCCATTCCTGTTAACCTCCTCAATTCGTTCTCGTTTGCGTTCTCCGGGATCCACTGCAGGTGCAGATCCTCTCTGACGCTATCGAGTCCGTCGCCCGATTAGCGGGCTGGTCCGTGATAATTACCCGTCTGGCCGGACGGCAACTTACCACTTCATCCCTAAACAGACAACAGGAGAATTATATATGAG
>LVAR01000062.1 GCA_001604115.1 Clostridiales bacterium Firm_12
ACTACGGATGCTACAGGCAAGTATGCCTTCACCAATCTACCCGGTGGCAGCTACACGCTTGCCGTGGATGTGCCATCCGGACGTGCTGCCACGCTGGGTGCGGATGAATCGACCCGTAGTATCGGCATGCTCTCACAAGACTTTACCGTCCGTGCGGGCGAAACGATCCAAGCGGATATTGCGATGGAAGCAACTGCTACCCTTCAGGGCAAGATTGCCGAACTGGGCGCAGGGCAGTCTATTGCGGCTGCATCCTTGACGGCGCAGCTTGCAGCTACCACGCAGGCGGATGGGAGTTTTACCTTCGAAGGCCTGGCCGAGGGGGACTATACCGTCTACGCGCCGCTGCCGCAGGGCAAAGCGCTTCTGGGGGATTCCCCTTGGCGCATTTCCGAAAAAGGTGACACCATCTGGCAAACGGTACATGTGGCGGCAGGCGAAACCCGCACCTTGCCGGCGGTGGAGTACATTGCCATGACCAGCATCGAAGGCATCGCATTTTTGGATGATGACGGAGATCTGGCCTTGACGCAAGGCGAGCAGCTCATGAGCGGAGTGCCTGTGGCGCTACAGCGTATGGAGGGCGGAGCGTGGACGGATGTCGCCAATACGCTCAGCGATGCTTATGGAAAATATTCCTTCCAAACGCTGGACGCAGGGGATTACCGCGTGGTATCCCAAGCGGCAGGCGGCCTGGGTGTGGCGGCCATCGGTGGCGATGCGACGCCGCTGGGCGATGCAGCGCAGGGCGTGGTGGCCGGGGGGAGCATCTCCGTGCGCAACGGCGATGCGCTCACAGATGTTGCTGATATCGCGCTGGCAAGGCCGGCTACGCTGCGCATGGCCGCCTTCTTTGACAGCAATGAAAATGGAACGCGCGGCGAGTATGAGCGGGCGGTTTCGGGCGTGCGTGTGGCCGTGGTGCCTGCTGCTGCGCCGGACGGCGCAGCGGTGGCCGAAGCGACCACCGCTGCGGACGGCAGTGCCCTGCTTGAAAATATTCCGGCGGGCGTGTATGTGATCCGTGTGACACTTCCGCAGGGATATCTGTTCACCGTCAAAGGCGGCGGCTTTGCGCTGACCAGCAGCTGTGTGGCGGATGAGGGCGGCTCCATGGCCCTGTCGGACGCCATTACCCTGCAGGGTGGGCAGACGGCCGATGCAGGTGTGGGCGCGATTCCGGTCGGGTCTTTTGCCGGCACCGTATGGAACGATGCCAATTACAACGGCGTGCTGGATGAAGGGGAAACCGGCGTGGCCGGCGTTTCCTTAAAGCTGAAGGGCACCAAAACCGGAGCCGTTTATGACCTGACCACGGATGAGAGCGGCGCGTACCGGTTTGCACAGCTGCGCAACGATACATATGTTTTCACGGCCGATTTGCCGGACGGCATGCTGTTTACCCGCTACACGCAGACCGGCGGGGACAGCCGATCCGTGTTCACGGTAGATGGCAGCAGCGCGGCGCGTGAGTTTATTGTGACGGACGCTGCAAACGTGAGCCAGAAGAATGTGGGCATCGTGTATGGCGCGACCCTCACCGGCCTTGCGTTTCTGGATGCAAACTATAACGGCATCTATGACGAGGGGGAGCCGCCCTACGCCAATGTCACGCTGGAGCTGATCCGCAACAGCAATGAAAAATCCATGGGCAAAGCCGTGACAGACGATACGGGTCGCTACACGTTTGAGGGCCTGCGTCCGGGCTCCTACCGCCTGCGCGCGATCCTGCCCAATGACGGCAGCATTTTTACCGTGGTGCCTGCACAGGGCATCGGCCTGTTCAATCAATTTGTAGCACGCGAGGGCAGGCGTGAAAACAGCATACCGGAGGTGGCGGTGTCCAACGGCGCAACGGTGGAAACCTGCGTTGGCGTTGCCATGGGCGCGACCATCAGCGGCGTTGTATCGCTTGATCCTAAGTATGACGGCGTGCGCGGAGGGGCTGACAAAAAGCTCTCCGGTGTTCGGGTGCAGTTGATGGATGCGGATGGTCAAATTGCAGCCACTGATACCACCAATGCCAACGGACGGTATACCCTGGCTGGCATTATGCCCGGCGAATACACTGTGCGTGTGCAGCGCAAGCAAGGGCATGCCTTTACCCGCTACCGACCGGATGAAGAAGGCGGCAACCATGTCAAACTGCTGGCTAAAGACGGCTACGGCGAAACTGAAACACTGACCGTGGCAATGGGGCAAGAAATTAAGGACATCGATGCAGGCATGCTGCCTTCCTCCACGCTGGCCGGTGTGTTCTTTGATGATGTGAATGACAATGGGCTGAGGGACGAAGGGGAAGCCGGCTACACAGCCGGGAGCGTCCGCCTGCGCTCGGCCGATGGCGAGATCGACCTGACGGAACCAGTTGCTGCGGATGGCGCATATTTCTTTGATGGTGTGATGCCCGGAACTTATACCGTTACCTACCTGCTGCCCGAGCACGCGGCGCTGGCCAACGTGGCAGAGGGGGGCAATACGCTTGCGCCGCAAGGCAGGGAAAACGTGCTGGAAGGGCTCAATGTGGAAAGCGGCCAAGCCTATACGGCGCCGCTGGTCGGCGCGGTCACGCTTGGCTCCTTTGCGGGCATGGCCTACCATGACGTAAATGGTAACGGAGTGCAGGATGCCGATGAGCCACCCATGCAGGGCGTGCGCATCCGCATCGGCAAAAGCGCGAGCGATGCCAACGCCTTTGCGGCGGAAACGGACGGGACGGGTGCGTTCGCCATCGAAGGGGTACGCCCGGGCAGCTATCAGCTGGCCATCACCCTGCCCGATGGGTATATCCTTTCCGCCGATCTGGCGGAGAGCGGGCTCACCATGCCTGCCGCAGGCAGTGCCAGCATCCCGATTCCCTGGGCGGCGCTGACCAATCGCGCACACAACGGCATTGGGTTGGTCAAGCCTGCAACCATCCGCGCTTCCGTATGGCTGGATGAAAACCGCGACGGCGCCCATAGCGAGCAGGAACGTCTGCTCAGCGGGCTTGGCTATGAACTCTATGATGAAATCAGGGCGCAGGTGGTCAAGACTGCGCGCGCAGCCGAAGATGGCTATGTGACCTTTGGCGACGTGAGACCCTCTACCTACACTGTGCGTTTCACGATTCCCATGCAGGCGCAGCCGGCCGGGGGCGAGGGTACCTTTGTGAAGCAGGGCGCGCGTATGGTGCACACCGGCATCGCCGTAGGCGAAGGAGAAACCTTTGCCGAAATTGACGGCGGGCTTGTGTCGTACACCAGCATAGGCGGTTTTGTGGCGCTGGACGAGCGTGGCAACCGCACCCCGCAACCGGGCGTAACCGTGCACCTTTATGAAGGGGACGGCGTTGCGCCTGTGCAAACAGCCACCACGGACGAAAGCGGCGCATACCGCTTTGATGGCTTGTGGCCGGATGCGTACCGCATCGGCGTGGCATTGCCCGCAGGGATGATTTTTGTCAAGCCGGAGGACACCAACTATGCCCCCGGCGAAAGCGCAGTAGTGCAAACGTTGCAGGGCATAGGCTATAGCGATGCGATCAACCTGGAGATGGCTGACCATCAGCTGGATACGGATGTCGTGCTCATCAAACCCGCCATTATTGGCGATCAGGTATGGCTGGATAGCAATGCCAACGGCCTGATGGATGCGGATGAACCGAACCTCAATGGCGTGACCATCCAGCTGATGGCGGATGGTGCGGCGGCCTACACCACGACAGCCGATGCGTGGGGCTATTATGAGTTTGCCGATGTATACCCCGGTACCTACACGCTTGCCGCGCAAGCCTATCCGGAGCTGACCATCACGCAAGGGGTGCCCGCGCTGAGCATCATTTCCAGCTGCCTGACTGCCGGAGATGGCAATCAAGCCACGAGCGATCCCTTTACGGTAGCCAGCGGTGAGCGGAACCTGGATTTGAACTTGGGTTATGTGCTGCGCGAAGGTGAAGCCATGCCTGCGCAGGTGGTGCCCGGCGCGGTGCAGAACTGGGTCAAATAGCCGTATGGTGCGCCCCGATCCGATATGCCCGCCATGTGCAAACTGCGCCTGCACAAGTGATGATGTGTGAAGAAAGATCAAAGCCATGCCATGAATGGTTCAGCAAAGCCGGCCGAAGATTTCTTCGGCCGGCTTACGTCTGTCAAGAAGGGTAAAGCATAGGTAACGCTCTTTATTGGTTCCCGAAGGATGAAATGCCTTTGGGTTTGGCATAGACCTGTGCTTGCCCACAGCGCTTCCCAACTTTTCGATAGGCCGAAAGGCTTTGACGTGAGCAAGAACGAGCTATGGCTGGGTTTGCCGGCAGATCGTTTCGGCCAATGGCTTCTCTGGCCAGCCCTGATCCTGCCGCGCGCTCCCCATGGCAAGCGTGATCCGGCGCAGGCGAACCGGAGCAGACTAAAGGAGGGTGGTTTCCGCCAAGCCGATGAAAATCGACCCCAGGCGTTGCCGATTACAGCTCCCCAATGCGGGACGCGGGCAAAACACGCAGCCCTTGCTCCTTGAGTAGGCGAGCCGTGAGGCCGTCGCCCTCGATCAAAGTACCACTGAAGGTTCCGTCATAGATCATGCCCACACCGCAGGAAGGGCTCCTGTCCATCAGCACGGCGCAGGTGCAGTGCAGCTGTTGGGCAAGCAGCAGGGATTCCTGGGCTCCCTTGGCAAACTGGGCGGTCACATCGGCGCCGCTTTGGCTCAGTACACGGCCGTTTACGATTTCCGAAGGCTCGCGCGGGGTGGGTAAACCGCCATAGACCTCAGGACATGTGGGGATGAGTGTATGGCGACCGGCCAAGGCTAAAACGGCGGGATCCTCTTTGGCTATGCCTTGGTAACGGCACGCCAAGCCTAGCAGGCAGGCGCTGACCAGGATGTTCATGGATCATCCTCCTATCAGGGGTATATGGCTCAGTATAGCACGGCGCCGCACCGCTGCCTACCGCTTTGCATGGCGGCCTGTGCGCTTGACAGCACCCCACGTGCGTGATATCCTTAGTCTGTTTGAATGCAATCAAGGCAGGCAGGCGCTTTCACACACCGGCGCCGGGTTCAGGGCAGCCCAGCGGCATGCGTACGCACGGCGAAGGCAGTACGTTCTGCCGGAGCCATGTGAAGCCTGCCTGTTCCCCGGACGGGCGTGTGCCCCTGCCTAAGTATTGCGCTGCGCGCCTGCCGCGCTGCGATCATGGAGGCATGAATGGACAAGCGGTATGTGCTGTCGCAAGTCATGAAAACGGTATTCCAAGGCTTGCTGTATATATCCCTCTTTTTAACGTTTTTCCTGCTGCTGTCGATCACCAATCCGCAAATCATTACCATGAGCCGTACTGCGGCAACCACGATGGCTACGTTTGCCATTTTGCTTTTCATCCTGACCATGGTCTATGGCGGGTATCAGATAGGCGTCAAAAAGGCGCGCTCTGTGTTTTCCTCCATCCTGATCGCGATTTTGATGACTGATATTGCGACCTACCTACAATTGCAGATCATGAACGTGAACCCGGCCAACAATGATCGTCTCATTCTTTTCGGCGATGATTTTTGGCTTTTTCTGCTGGCGATGGCCATACAGGTGGGGTTGGTCTATGCGTTTGTATGGCTGGGCTACCGTTTTTATTTCAAGATCAATCCTCCGCAAAAATGCTGTGTGGTCGCAAGCTCCCAGGAGCAGGCGGAACATATCGCCGAGAAGGTGGCTACCTTTCGGCAAAAATATAAGTTGTATGATGTGGTTCACTATGCCTGCGCGGATGTGCAGGAGACCATCCTCGCACACGATGTGGTGTTTTTAGCCGGCATCCCCGATACAGAGGAGGCACAGCTCAAGTCCTTCTGCTACAAATACGGCAAGACCATCTACCTCCTGGCTGAGCTGGAGGATGTGATCATTTCCACCTCCCAGCAAAGCGTAATTGACGATACGCTGTTTCTGTACATGCACCGGGTAGAGCCTACCCTGATCCAGCGGTTCATCAAACGTGCAATGGATATTGTGATCAGCCTGATCGGCCTGGTGGTGGGCAGCCCGCTCATGCTATGTGCAGCCATCGCCATCAAACTGACCAGCCCGGGCACACTGTTTTTTAAGCAGGAAAGGGCAACCATTGGCGGCAAGGTGTTCCGCATTGTCAAGTTCCGCACCATGTACCGCAATGCCTGCGATACGCGAGCGCAATCCGCGTGCGTCAATGACGAGCGCATCACCCCGGTCGGACGCTTTTTGCGTAAATACCGCATTGATGAACTGCCTCAGCTCCTGAACGTGCTCAAAGGGGATATGAGCATCGTGGGGCCACGCCCAGAAATGCTGGAAAACGTGGATCGCTACACGCAGGAAGTGCCGGAGTTTGAATACCGCAAGCAAATGAAGGCCGGGCTCACCGGTATGGCACAGATCGATGGCAAATACAACACGACCCCCAAAGACAAAGTGATTCTGGACTTGCTGTACATCGAGAATTTTTCACTGATGATGGACATCAAGCTCATCATGCGAACCGCCACGATCTTTTTCCGCAGGGACAGCACCGAAGGGTTCCAGACTGGGCGAAAAGCCCGTTGTCCAGCCCTGCGCACGCAGCCGATCCATCCGATGGTGGCCGAGGGCACCACGCACATGAACCAAACCATGCCAGAGGACGGGACGGAAGGCGGCATCGCCATCGTTACGCCCACAGGCGATACCATACAGGTGACGCGAGAAAACCGCGCCAAGGAGATCATCATGGACGCCAGCGATTTGAAACGCCAGGAGGACGCTTCCAGTCCGCCGGAAACGCAGCCGAACCAACCCGCACCCGAGGACGAGTGCGCCACCAAGGGTGTGTGCGCCATCGGTAGCCATGCCCCTGCAGGGATGGCGCTTGACCCCAGCCTGCTGGACGGGCAACCAACAGAACCCGCGCCCGAGGACGAGTGCGCCACCAAGGGCGTGTGCGCCATCGGCGGCCATGCCCCTGCGGGGATGGCGCTTGACTCCAGCCTGCTGGACGGGCAACCAACAGAACCCGTACCCGAGGACGAGTGCGCCACCAAGGGCGTGTGCGCCATCGGCGGCCATGCCCCTGCGGGGATGGCGCTTGATCCCGCCCTGCTGGACACAGGCAGCCCTTCCGCTGCTACGGGGCAGGAAAGTACCGAGCACCAGAAGCTTGATCCGGAGTTGTTATCCGGCGCCAACGCGGCGCTTTGAATAAGTTGTGAAGGGGACGGGATCAATGGACAAAACGCTCCTGATCATGGCGGCGGGCATGGGCTCGCGCTACGGTGGCGATAAGCAGGTAGACGGGATGGGGCCGCATGGCGAGATCCTTCTGGAGTACTCGATTTACGATGCGCTGGCTGCGGGTTTCACCAAAGTTGTTTTCATCATCAAGCGCAATTTTGAGCAACGTATCCGCGATATGGTCGGCGATGCTCTTGCCAAGCGCGTGAAGGTGGAATATGTCTATCAGGAATTTGACAGCCTGCCCGCGTGGTACCACCTGCCTCAGGAGCGCGTCAAACCCTTTGGCACGGTGCATGCGGTGCTGTGTGCAAAGGACGTGATCCACGAGCCCTTTGCCGTGATCAACGCGGACGATTATTATGGCCGTGACCCCTATCCCTTGGTGAGCGGGCATTTGGACTCACTCGCCTCGCAAGGGCATGCTTGCATGGTAGGTTATTACCTCAAAAATACCGTCAGCGAAAATGGGCACGTGACGCGCGGCGTTTGTGCGACCAATGCGCAGGGACAGCTGCAAAGCGTAACGGAAACCTATAAGATTGCACCCTTCCCCGATGGCACCATCCGCGATACCCATCAGGATCCCGCGGGCGTGGTGCTGGACCCCAACAGTCTGGTGAGCATGAACCTGTTTGGGTTTACCCCGTGGATGTTTGAGGTGGCCGAAAAGCGCTTTGAAGCTTTCCTGAAAGCGCTTCCGGCTGATGAACTCAAGGCGGAATACGTGCTGCCGGTGCTCATCGACCAAATGATGAAGGATGAAGGGCTGCGGGTGGATGTGCTCAGCACGGATGCAACCTGGTTTGGCGTGACGTACCAGGAGGATAAGCCGTTTGTGCAGGCACAGCTGTTGCACATGCATCAGGCCGGGCTCTATCCCGACAAGCTCTTCTAAAAAACACCGGAGGGAGGATGCCCGATGGCGATTTTACTGACCGGCGGCGCGGGCTATATCGGCTCGCACACCTATGTGGAACTGGTTCAGGCAGGCTACGATGCCGTGATTGTGGATAACTTTTACAACAGCTGCCCGGATGTGATCGAGCGGCTCAAGGCCATCACCGGCAAGCCCGTGACCTATTATGATGTGGACGTGTGCGATCGTAAGGCGCTGGAAAAAGTGTTTCTGAACCACACCTTTGATGCCGTGATTCATTTTGCAGGATATAAGGCCGTCGGCGAGAGCGTGGCCAAGCCGCTGGCCTATTACCGGAACAATTTGGACAGTACCTTTGCCCTGTGCGATGCAATGCAGGCGCACGGAGTATCCCGGTTTGTGTTCAGCTCTTCCGCCACCGTCTATGGGCTTGCGGAAACCGTGCCCCTGACTGAAACCATGCCCACCGGCTGCACCAACCCTTATGGCTGGACCAAGTATATGATCGAGCAGGTGCTGCGGGATATCGCGGTGGCACACCCTGATTGGGCGGTGGCGCTGCTGCGTTACTTCAACCCCATCGGCGCGCATGAAAGCGGCACCATCGGGGAAGACCCCGTAGGCCTCCCCAACAACCTGATGCCCTTTATCACGCAGGTGGCATCTGGCAAGCTGGCAAAACTGCGCGTGTTTGGCAATGATTATGACACCCCGGACGGCACAGGCGTGCGGGACTACATCCATGTGGTGGATCTGGCACGCGGTCATGTAGCGGCGTGCAGGTACCTCCTTTCGCACACGGGGTGCGAGGTATTCAACCTGGGCACGGGCTTGGGCGTGAGCGTGCTGGAACTGATCCATACCTTTGAGCGGGTCAACAACATACCCATTCCCTTTGATGTGGTGGAGCGCAGACCCGGCGACATCGCCACCTGCTATGCCGATGCAAGCAAAGCCAAAACAGTGCTGGACTGGGAGGCTTCACTGACCCTGGAGGATATGTGCCGCGATTCTTGGCGCTGGCAAAGCCAGAATCCTAAAGGGTACAGGGCGTAAACCACCGCGGCGCAACCGGCCTTCAAGGCAGGAAACGCCGCTGCAACCCTTGATCGCCATTGACTGGCATACAGCAAAAACGCGCTCCGCATTGCGGAGCGCGTTTTATATGGCGTGCCAATTCGGCGAACATTTCAGGCGGCGGCAGATGCTTGCGCCATGGGCTTGCGTGCGGCGCCTGCCATGCAACGCCAGGGTGGGTCACCGCAGGATGCCTTATTCCACGGTGACACTCTTGGCCAGGTTGCGGGGCTTATCCACATCGCAGCCGCGCGCCACGGCCATGCAATAAGCAAACAGTTGGAGCGGGATCACAGCCAGCAAAGGGGCGAGCAAATCATCCGCGGCAGGGATCAGGATCAAGTCATCTGCTTCACCGACGACTTTTGCCTCCAGATCCTCCCGGCAAATCGCCAGCACACGCGCACCACGCGCTTTGATTTCCCTCAAATTGCTCAGGGTTTTATCCAGGAGGGCAGGTTGCGTGATGGTCGCCACCACCAGCCGACCTTCCTGCAGCAAGGCGATGGGCCCGTGCTTCAGCTCGCCGGCCGCGTATGCTTCGCTGAACACATAGCTCACTTCCTTGAGCTTGAGCGCGGCTTCCAGCGAAAGGGCATAGTCCAGCCCCCGACCCACAAAGAACACATGCTTTTTCTGGCTCACCGTGGAGGCAAAGCGTTGCATTTTTTCCTCAATAGCCAGTGCCTGTTCTGCTTTGGCAGGCAAGGCGGCGATTTCGGTGCGCAGCCGCTCGGCTTCGTCAGGGGTAATTTCGCCGCGCAAATCGGCCAAGGCCAGGGCAATCAGCAGCATCATCTCCACCTGGGTCATATAGGCTTTGGTGCTGGCTACTGCGATTTCTGGCCCAGCATAGGTGTAGAGGGTATTGGCCTCGCCTACCTCCCGCGAGATGGTGGAGCCAACCACATTGCAAATCGCGATGACCTTTGCGCCCCGCCGCTTGGCCTCCCGCAGGGCAGCCAGCGTATCGGCGGTTTCGCCGCTTTGGGACACGGCGATAAACAGCTCATCTGCCCCTATGATGGGGTCGCGGTAACGGTACTCGCTGGCGATATCCGCCATGACAGGAACGCGTGCCAGCTTTTCGATCACATACTTGCCGAACATCCCGGCATGGTAGGCCGTACCGCATGCCACAATGCTGATTTTTTTGAGCTTGCCGGCCTCCTCCTGGGTCAGGGGCAGCCAGCGGTAGTCATGCTGGTTGCCATTGTTGCGCGGGGCAAAGGTACTGTGCAGCGCGGTGGGTTGTTCGTGAATTTCCTTGAGCATGTAGTGCGCGTAGCCGCCCTTTTCCGCGCTGGAAAGATCCCACTCCACATGGTAAAACGTATGCTGGCGCTGGGAGCCAAACGGATCGTATACCTGGATGCCTTCTCGGGTGAGCACAGCCATTTCCTTGTCCTGCAAAAAAATCACGTCGCGCGTGTGGCTCAGCAAAGCGGGAATGTCGCTGGCAATAAAAGATGCGCCGGCCTTGGCGCCGACGACCAGCGGGCTTTCATGCCGGGCGCAGAACAACGCGCCGGGCTCCTGATCGCACACCACACCCAAGGCATAGCTGCCTTCCAGCATGCCCATGGCCTTGAGAAGCGTGTCTTTCATGCTGCCCTGATACAGGGTGCTCAGCAGGTGGGCGACAACCTCCGTATCCGTCTGAGACACAAACACGCATCCCTGACTTTGCAAATGGCGGCGCAGGGTATCATGGTTCTCGATGATGCCGTTATGCACCACAGCAATGCCGCCTTTGACATCGGTATGGGGGTGTGCGTTCAGATCGCTGGGCTCGCCATGGGTCGCCCAGCGGGTGTGCCCAATGCCCACGCTCCCGCCGGGCATGTCAGACGCCAGCAATGCCTCCAAATTCTCCAAACGTCCTTTGGCTTTGCGAATGTTCAGCTTTCCATGGGCATCCAGCACGGCAACGCCCGCGCTGTCATACCCGCGATAGCTCAGGCGGGAAAGCCCCTCCATCAAAATCGGGCAAGCCTCTTGACCGCCGATATACCCTACGATTCCACACATACAACGTCGACCTCCTATTGAGTCGTTATCAGACGTTTTGAATTGTATCATAATGTATTAGAAATGGCAATGCTGATTTATCAACGCACCTTGGGACATGCGGGCGCGCTGTCAAGCTGTGCACTACGCATGCAACCATGGGCGCATATAGCAGCTGCCGTGCGATGGGCCGGTGCATCCGCCGTCCAGGCAAGGGGCGGTAGCCGCGCCCCGGAAAAGCAGAGAAAACGCAGCGGGAGAAGAGGGCGGCGGTTGCACGCGTGCGGAAAACTTGCTATCATAGCCAAAGGGAAAAAAGGAGATGACACCATGGCGAAGGTTTTGATCACGCATGGCGTGCCTGTGAAACGTTTTGGCCTGCTGTGGCCGCATGAGGTCATCGCCCCCGAACAGGGCAAAGCCTTCACGCGGGAGGAACTGCTTGGATACCTGCCGGATTGCCAGGCCGTGGTCGCCTGTGGCCCCATGGACCGCACAATGATGCAGGCAGCCAGGCATGTAAAACTGATCGTCTGCTATGGCGCGGGGTTTGATGCCATTGACGTGCAAGCCGCCACGGAATTGGGAATCCCCGTCGCCAATGTTCCGGACAGCGTGACCGAAGCCACCGCGCAACTGGCTATGGGACAGCTGCTTGCGCTCACGCGCAGGATCTGTGCGCTGGATCAAGCCCTGCGCGCGGAGGGCAGCACGCGGGATCAATTTACGATGGGGCAATCCATGGGTGTGCTGCTGGAAGGTATGACTCTGGGCATCGTGGGCATGGGGCGCATTGGAGCGCGCATGGCCGAGTTTGGGCGGTTTTTGCGGATGCGCGTGGTCTATGCGGGCAGGAGCATCAAACCGTTTTCCGTGGCAGGCAACGCGCGGCGCTTGCCGCTTGCGGAGCTGCTCCGTGTGGCGGATGTCGTGTCCCTGCACTGCCCCTATACGCCCCAGAACGCAGGCATGATCGGCGCGGCGGAACTATCGCTCATGAAGCCGACCGCTTTCCTGCTCAATACGGCGCGCGGCAAGCTGATTGATGAGCAAGCCCTGATCCATGCGTTGGAACATGGTTTGCTGGCAGGGGCAGCGCTGGATGTGTTTGCAACAGAGCCAAAGGTGGACGAGCGCCTGAAAAAAATGCCCAATGTGGTGCTCACCCCACACATTGGCAGCAATACCCTGGGCACACGCAACCTGATGGCGGAGCAGTGTGTGCAGCGTATCCAGGACGCTTTGGCGGGCCGTGAACCCCAGAATCTGCTCAACCCGGAAGTGTGGGGCATGGCACGGTAGCCGCGCCGGCGCGTGAACAACCTATCCGCACGCCAACCCTGAGCCTGTGCAGGCATAAAGATGCCTGGCGCCATGCTGCAAATGGCGTCAGGCTATCTGTTTACCCTATTGTACACTGGGGTTCAGGGCGCGGATCGGTGAGCCGTGCGGCGCCCGAGACTACCAGGTTGCCTTGCTGGCGGAGGTAACGGCGGCCTGATGGCCATCATCCACTTTCTCGGTGCCGTGGGTTTTGCTGTTCTTGAAGTGGATGCAAAAGTGACCTTCAAAATCATTGCTTTCGATTGTCGAAGTGCCATGGGGCATACCATTCATGGAGGCAGCATACACGTGGCCACGGTATAGGATCAGGATGGCGCGGCGGTTCCAGCTCCATGCGCCGCCGTATATTTTTTTGAGGGTAGCGGTATCTTCGGCGGTGGCAGGTTCGGCATCCAAATGATTTGCGCCGCTCCAACGTATGGCGGTGAACGTTCTGCCGCTGCGCACATCCTTGACGGTGAACTTCGCCTTTTTGGGGATCACCTTGGTCACATCATCGGCAAACCAATCCAACACTTCCGTCTTGTACTTTTTGTCAGAGGAGGACGTGGAGGCACTCGTCTTGCTGGTGCCAAACAGCACACGGATGGTGCTGGCGCCCGCGATGCCGTCCTCCGTCATGCCGCGGTTTTTCTGAAAACGCTTGACGGCGGCCACGGTTTT
>LVAR01000063.1 GCA_001604115.1 Clostridiales bacterium Firm_12
GCATGCAGCATGGCAGCCAGCGGCGCGATCTCCGGCGGGGTGAGGGAGCGGCGTGTGGAATAGCCTCGGCTACGCTGCACAGCCACAACGCGCGTGTTGGGCTTCATGGCAGCGCGGATGGCCGCCAAATCAATCCGTCCGGCAGCATCCAGCTCTACCTGCGCGTACTGCACACCCATTTCCCGGAGGGAACCGATACCGTTTCCCTGTGTGCCAATCACGCCATGAAGGGTGTCATACGGGGTTCCGCTCACATACAGCAGCTCATCCCCCGGGAGCAGCAAACCAAACAAACAAAGGGACAGCGCATGCGTCCCCGAAGCGATTTGAGGACGCACGATGGCTGCCTGCGTCCCAAACAGCTCTGCGAAAATTGCTTCCAAGGTATCCCGCCCGGCATCGCCATAGCCATAGCCGGTGCTCGGCGCAAAGTGGCGAACCGCCACGGCGTGCTTTTGAAACGCATCCAGCACGCGCGCGGTATGGTGCAACGCCATATCGTCTATCTTTTGAAACTGCGTGTAGCAGCGCTCCTCCGCCTGTGCAACCAAATCGTTCAGGTTCATGTTTCAGCTTCCTTCCAAAATGCCTTTGCTATCTCCAGCGCCTGTGCAAAGCTGTCGGCGTTTTCCATATCCAACCATTGGATACGCGGCTCAGCACGAAACCAAGTCCACTGCCGCTTGGCATAATGCCTGGAGTTTTGCTGGATACTGGCGACGGCGTCAGTTAAATCCGCCTGGTGCAGCAGGACGGGAACCAGCTCTTTGTAGCCGATACCCTGCATGGCCTGCGCAGTGGGCGGCACCCCACTTTCCAGCAGGGCACGCACCTCCCCGAGCAATCCTTGCCGCATCATGTCTTGCACACGCGCATTGATACGGCGGTACAGCCCGTCGCGCGCCATGGTCGTCCCCAGCATGCAAAAGGTATAGCCCGGATCATAAGCCGTTTCGCTTTGCGCGGAAATCGGTCTGCCGGTCAGTTCCCATACTTCCAGGGCACGGCTCACACGCTGCACATCATTGGGATGCAGCCGTGCCGCCGTCTCCGGGTCTGCAAGTTGCAATCTTGCATGCAGCTGCCGTTTACCATCTTCGCCTGCCGCTATGGCCTTCAGCTTATCCCGCAGGACGGGATCGCTCCGGATCCCTCCCAGCGTGAGCCCGTGTGTGAACGCCTTCAGGTAAAACCCCGTGCCCCCTACCAGCATCGGTAATTTGCCACGACCCCATACCTCGCGTATGGCCTGATCCGCATCCTCGGCATACTGCGCTACCGTGTAGGGCTGTGAAGGGGGGATCATGTCCATCAAATGGTGCGGGATCCCCGCACGCTCCGTCAGGCTGGGCTTGGCCGTGCCAATGTCCATCCCCCGGTAAATCTGCATGCTGTCCATGCTGATCACTTCGCCGCCCAGCGCCTTAGCAATGCGCAGGGATAATCCCGTTTTTCCGCTGGCTGTTGGCCCAACGATGCACAGCACAGGTGGTTTTGTCATCATCGACTCCCCTACTGGATGCGCTTGAACCGCTTTTCCAGCTCTCGTTTGGTCATGTCAGTTACAATGGGCCTGCCATGGGGGCACGTCGGCTGCGCGCCGGTTGCCAGCATATCCTCCAGCAACAGGCGAACATCGTGCTGTGTGAGCGTATCCCCCGCTTTGATGGCATGCTTGCAGGCCATCTGCGCCACGCGCCTGCGCAGTCGCTCCCGTGTGGCTTTGCCGCGGCATAGCTGCTGCTCGTCCAGCACGTCCAGGAGCACATCCCGCACCGGAGCTGCTTCCCCCAATATTACCGGAACTGCGCGCACTGCCACGGACGTGGCGTCAAACAGATCGACGTCAAAGCCGGTTTCCGTCAAGACATCCTCCATCTCCGCCAGGGTGGCCACATCGCGTGCTGTCAGGCGGATGAGTTGCGGCGTCATGAGGTGCTGGGTGATGCTCGCGCCCTCATAGCGCGTCATCAATCGGTCAAAGAGCACACGCTCGTGTGCGGCATGCTGATCCACCATCAAAAGTCGCTCGCCGGATTCAAACAAAAGATATGTCTGGAAAACCGCGCCGATCCATCGGAGGGGCGCTCGGGTGTCGATGCCTTCAAACATATCCTGCACATACAGGGGATCCTCCGCCCTCTCATCCGG
This sequence comes from Clostridiales bacterium Firm_12, assembly GCA_001604115.1. Classification (GTDB taxonomy): domain Bacteria; phylum Bacillota; class Clostridia; order Christensenellales; family Aristaeellaceae; genus CAXXOK01. The sequence goes on from LVAR01000063.1 coordinate 2,152, forward strand.
CGCGGGGATGCCATCCGTTTGTGTGCACTCCCCTGCCGCATCCCAGTCAGGCTGCAATGGCACTACCGGTGCCTGATTACTCGTCATCTGCTCACCCGCATGCGTTCCCGGGCCATTGTCCTCGTGATGGCTGGCTGCATCATCGGCCATCCATTGCATGGGCGGCGCAGCGTAAAGGGCATCTCCCGTTGCGGCTGGCGTGGCACGGGCTTCCTGCATGGTTGGAAGGGTGCGCGAAGCCGTGGATGCATGCCATGCCATCTGCGCTTGGACTTGGCCAGGTTGCGCTATACCCGCGGCAGGCACAGGCAACCCCTGATCAGGCGCTGCATCAGGGACGGTTTCTCCTGGCGCTCCTGCGGGGATGGTTTGATGCCCGCTTGTTGCAGCGCCCGGCGAGTCCGCAGGGGTTTCATCGCCTGATTCTTGCCACTGCCGCAGAGCAATTTCGCCTTCGGGCTTGATCATCTCCGGCTTGGGCTCGCCATACAGCCGCTCCCGCATCGTCACAGACTGCAGTGAATCCCGTGTGACATCCGCAATGGCGCGAGCCACCGTATCCGGGTTTTGAAAACGCACCTCCAGCTTATTGGGGTGCACATTCACATCCACCAAATGGTAGGGCATGGACAGCATAATCACACAGCTGGGATAGCGGCCGATCATCACGTAGCCCTCGCAAGCGCCTTCCAAGGCGCGCCCCAGTGTTTCGCTGCGGAAATAGCGTCCATTGATGAAGAAGCTCTGCTGCAAACGGTTGCCGCGTGTCTGTTCCCCCACGCCGACATAACCCTCCAGCATCACGCCGCCCTGCCCCCCCTTTACGGGAAACATCGCGCGCAAGGCTTCGCGGCCGTACACACAGTAAATGGCCGACTCCAGCGTGCCGTCCCCGGCGCTGCGGTACACCGTCTTCCCTTCATTTACAAAGCGGAAGGCGATATCCGGCCGGCTGAGGATGAGCCGCATCATATAATCCGATACCAATGCAGCCTCCGCCGCTGGTTTTTTGAGGAATTTAAGGCGCACCGGCGTGTTGTAAAACAGCTCCCGAACTGTGATGGTGGTGCCCACAGGGCTTGCCGCCTCCTGCACCTGCCCCATTTGACCGCCATCCACCTGTACTTTCACGCCAAAATCGGCATCCGCGGCACGGCTGATGCATGTGACCTTGGCGATGGCTGCTATGGAAGCCAGCGCCTCCCCGCGAAATCCCAATGTGCGCACCTGAAACAGGTCTTCCGCCGTGCGCAATTTGCTGGTTGCATGGCGTTCAAAGGCCATGCGCACCTGCCCTGCAGGGATGCCCTTGCCGTTGTCGCTCACGCGGAGGTAGCCGATGCCGCCATCCTTCAGCTCCACGGTGACAGCTGTTGCGCCTGCGTCGATGCTGTTTTCGACCAGTTCCTTTACTGCGGCGGCGGGGCGTTCCACCACCTCGCCGGCGGCAATCTGCCCGATCACCTCATCGCTCAGGCGAATAATGGGTTCCAATGCCATGTTTTACTCCTTACAGCCTTCTGGCCTTTTCCCGCAGGCGGAACAGCACGTTGAGCGCATCCATCGGAGTGATGGCGAGCACATCCAGCGCCTTAAGCTCCTCCACCAGCGCATCCTGCTGTACATGGAACATATCCGTTTGCCTGGATTGCTTCTTTTTTTGCTCCAGAATATTCTGGCTGATGGTTTCCTGATTGATATCGCTGACCTCCAGCCGTGCCTGGATTTCATGGGCGCGGGCTACCACGCTGGCGGGAATGCCTGCCAGCCTGGCAACATGCACGCCGTAGCTTTTGTCCGCACCGCCGGGCTTGATTTTGCGCAGGAAGATCACATCCTCCCCGCGTTCCATGACCGAAATGCAGTAGTTCTTAACGCCCTCAAAGCGCCCTTCCAGCTCGCTCAACTCATGGTAATGGGTGGCGAACAGCGTCTTTGCGCCAATTTTGTGGGGGTCCAGCAAATATTCCACCACTGCCCAGGCAATGGAAAGCCCATCAAAGGTGCTGGTTCCCCGGCCGATTTCGTCCAGGATGATCAGGGAACGGCTGGTTGCGCTGCGCAAAATATTGGCTGTCTCGCTCATTTCCACCATAAAGGTGCTTTGACCCCCGGCCAAATCATCCGATGCGCCGATGCGGGTAAAAATTCTGTCACACAGGCTCACATGCGCGGCTTCTGCGGGCACAAAACTGCCGATGTGCGCCATGACCGTAATCTGCGCCACTTGCCGCATATAGGTGCTTTTGCCGGCCATGTTGGGGCCGGTGATGATGAGCATGCGGTTATCTGATCCGTCCAGGAGCACATCATTGGGCACAAAAGGCGTATCGGTAAGCATCCGCTCCACGATCGGATGGCGGCCATTGCGAATCTCAATCACGCCATCCTCGGCAATGCTTGGCCTGACATAATCATATTCGCGCGCGACACGCGCCAGCGACAGCAGCGCATCCAGCGTTTTGATCGCCAAGGCGTTTTGCTGGATAGCGGGGATCTCACGGCTGATCGAGTCGCGCACTTGGGCAAACAGTTGCAGCTCCAACGCATAGGCCGCCTGCTGCGCCCCGGTAATCTTGCGCTCGATCTCACTCAGCTCCGGGGTCACGTAACGCTCGGCATTGGCCAGTGTTTGTTTGCGGGTGTAACGCAGCGGCACATGATCCAGGTTGCTTTTGGTTACTTCCAGATAAAAGCCGAACACCCGATTGTACTGGATTTTCAGGTTTTTGATACCGGTTTCCTGACGTTCGGCCGCTTCCAGATCCAGAATCCACTGTTTGCCATGGAGACTGGCCTCGCGGTACCCATCCAACTCCGCATTGTAGCCATCGGCAATCAAACCGCCTTCGGACAAGGCGAGCGGCGCATCCGGATGGATCGCTTGCCCGATGAGCGTTTGCAACGCGTTCAGCGGCGAAAGCGTGTGGGTGAGTGCTTGAATGGCCGGTGCTTCCAGTGCGCCGAGCAATTTTTGGATCGGCTCCACACAGGCCAACGACCGCATCAGCGCCAGACAGTCACGGGCGTTCAAATTATTGTAGCTGATCTTGCTGAGCAAACGTTCCAAATCGGCCACCTGCTTCAGCGTTTCCCCAAGCTCATCCGCCGTGATGAAGTGATCCTTAAGCGTTTGGACCACTTCCAGCCGCGCGCGGATTCGCTCGCGGTTGGTCAGGGGCGCTTCGACCCAGCTCTTGAGCAGGCGTGCGCCCATCGCGGTTTCTGTCTTGTCCAGCAGCCACAGCAGGGATCCGCGCCGCTCGCCGCTTCGCAGGCTTTCCGTCAGCTCCAGGTTACGGCGGGTGCTCCTGTCCAGATACATCGCATCACCGCTTTGGTAAGGCGTGACTTGCGTGATATGCGCCAGGGAGTTTTTTTGCGTCTCCTGCAAATAATACAGCAGCGCGCCGGCGGCGATCACGCGCTTGTCCCTTGGCTCAAAGCCCAGCGAGTCCAGCGTAGCGCCGCCAAAGTGTTCCAGCAGGAGACGCTCGGCTCGCTTGCGGTCAAAGGCAGCAGCTGGCAGCATGCTCACCGCAACGGTTTCACCCAGGCTCTCGGTCAAAGTGATTTCGTTATCGGTCAGGATCTCATGGGGCTGGATGCGCGTCAGCTCGTCCCGCAGGGCGGCCTGCGCATTTTTGACCAGGTGCACGGTAAACTCCCCGGTGCTCACATCGGTATAGGCCAGCGAGGCATCCTTGCCATGAAAGGAAACACAGAGGATATAGCTGTTGCTCTTTTCATCCAGCATGGCGGGGTCGACCACGGTGCCAGGTGTCACAATGCGCACCACTTCCCGCTCCACCAGCCCTTTGCTCAGCGCCGGGTCTGTGACCTGCTCGCAAATGGCCACCTTATGACCCAGATCGATCAGGCGGGAAACGTAGGTGGCTGCCGCGTGGTACGGCACGCCACACATGGGCGCTCGCTCGCTTAGCCCGCAATCCTTCCCGGTCAGCGTCAGCTCCAGTTCCCGGGACACCAGCAGCGCATCCTCAAAGAACATCTCGTAAAAATCGCCAAGGCGAAAGAATAGGATGCAATCCTTGTGCTTGGCTTTGATGTCCAAATATTGCTGCATCATCGGTGTTACGGGCATCGATTTCATCCTTTCGGCTCACAGGTTTTCCCGGTTTTGACAAGCGCCCTCACCCCGGCGCGGCGCCCCTTGCGGAGTACCGCGCGCGGAGCAGGGCGCCTGATGGCATCCGTCCGAGTCAGGTCAATGGCCGCCGCAACCGCCGCAGCTGCCGCACGAGCCGGAACAGCCGCCCTGTGCCTCTTCCATTTCCCCAGTAACGACATACTTGATGATTTTGTTGACCTGCTGCATCATGTCGCTAAAGGCGGTGTTGGCTTCGCGCATGGTTTGGATCATTGGATTGTCGTCAATGGCCTTTTCTACGGTTTCCAAACGCTCGCCGGCTTCCGCCAGGGCGCTGTGATCCAGATCGTTAGAGGTGAGCAGGGTTTCCACGGCGGAGCGCCGCTGGGAATATTCCGCCAGCAATGCGGCCGCGGCTTCATCGCGCATGGTAGCCTGCTCGGCAATGCGCATCTTGATATATTCCTCGCTTTCCAAAATGGCTTCGGCGAGTTGTTCTGCTTGATTGAGTACTTTTTCCATGGTCATTCTCCTTCTGTCTGTCTGGTTGCGCGGAGGGTGTTTGCCGCGCTTTGCGTAATGGTTACCGGAATGATTTTGCCAATATCCTCCTGGGAGCCGGGCAGCACGATGGTAATGCCGCGTGAGCCCTTGCCGGATACCATGGCACCATCCCGCTTGCTGATGCTCTCCACCAGCACATGCTCCGGCTTTCCCAGCATGCTGGCATGCGCGCGCTGCGTGCCTTGCTCCACAGTGCGGATCAAGCGCGCAATACGTTCCCCCGTGACGCTTTCCGGCAACTGCCCCGGCAGCTTGGCCGCAGCGGTGCCTTCCCGGGCGCTGTAAATAAAGGTGAACGCTGAATCATACCCGACTTCTTCCACCAGCGAAACGGTGTCCTGATACTGCGCCTCTGTTTCGCCCGGAAAACCCACGATCAGATCCGTGGAAAGCCCGATGCCCGGGACGGCACGGCGAAGGCTGGCAACCCGTTCCATGTATTTTTCCCGGGTATAGTGGCGGTTCATCGCGGCGAGGATCGCATCACTGCCGCTTTGCACCGGCAGGTGCATGTGCCGGGCGATGTGCTTGCCGCTGGCCATCACATCAATCAGCGCATCGGATAAATCCTTGGGGTGGGAGGTCATAAAGCGGATGCGGGGCACGCCCAGCGCATCCAAGGCTTTGAGCAGCGCCGGAAAAGTTTCCTGCGTGCCGTTGCCGTAGCTGTTCACGTTCTGCCCCAGCAGCATGATCTCCTGCACGCCGCTTTGCAGCAGTCCCTCCGCTTCCCGGAGAATATCATCCATGCGACGGCTGCGCTCCCGGCCCCGCACATAGGGCACGATACAATAGGAACAATAGTTGTTGCAGCCGTACATGATGGTAATGAAAGCCTTGTGGGCGCTCTGCCGTTTCATGGGCAGCCCTTCGGCGATCTGGTTTTCTTCCTCCGCAAGGTGAATGGCTCGTTTGCCGCTGGTCAGCAAGCCTTCCAGCATCTCCGGCAGTTCATAAACGTTGTGGGTGCCAAAAGCCAGATCAATAAAGGGATACTGTTTGAGTATCTTCTGCGCCATCTGGGGTTGCTGCACCATGCACCCACAAACGCCGATGATGAGATCGGGGTTGCCGCGCCGAAGTTCCTTGAGCCAGTTCACGTTGCCCAGCGCGCGGCGCTCGGCATTATCCCGCACGCAGCAAGTGTTAAAGAGCACAAGATCCGCCGTGAGGCGATCCTGCGCCTCTCGCATGCCCATGCCTTCCAGCATGCCGGCCAGCGTTTCGCTATCATGCGCGTTCATCTGGCAGCCATAGGTCACAATATGGTAAGTTTGGGGCTTGCCCGGCAGCGCGGCAATCCGCTCAATGGCGTCCTCCTGCCGCTTGAGTGCTTCCGGGGTAACATAGGTGGGGGTTTTGCTCACTTCTTCTTGTCCCTTTCCTGACGGTATCCAGTGGCATGGCATTTCTCGCAGGGCACGCAGAGCTGCTCGCGCAGGGTTGCCGCCGTGCGCTTGCGGGTCATTTCCAAAAAGCCAAGCCGGGTAAAGCCATGCACGACTGTTTTCACCCGTTCCCGGGAAAGCTCAGCCATGAGCCGCTCACTCACCTGCGCGCGCTCTTCCTCGGTGTGCATGTCTATAAAGTCAATGAGGATGATGCCGCTCAGATTGCGCAGCCGAATTTGGCGGGCAATATCATCGCACACCGCAATGTTGAGCTTAAGAGCCATGTCGCCCTGTGCATCGCCCAGGTAGCTGGCGGAGTTTACATCGATCGTAGTCAGGGCTTCGCGCTCATCGATTACCAGCGTGCTTCCGTTGCGCAGACTCACCCGCCTGGCCAGCGCCTCCTGCAGCTGCACATCCACGCGGCTGGCCTGCCACAGCGCGTCCAGCTCCGCATCGTTTACCTGCTCCCACATGAGGCCTGTCGGTGGCGCCGGCATACGGTTCACCGCATCATTACAGGTGATGCTCACACGGTAGCGCTGGGCATAGTCACGCAGCAAGGCAGCCAAAACACTTTCCCGGTACAGCACGGCAGGCGCTCTGGTAAACTCAGCCTTCTGGCGGATCTCCGCCCACCGGGCTTTGAGCTCCGCAAGCTCCTCCCGCAGATCAGCCGGCTTGGCATGCAAGGATGCTTCACGCATCACCACGCCATGCTCCGCGCCGCAAAGCTCCTGTCCGGCAGCCAGCAGCCTGGCGCGCTCCGCCTCATCCGAGACGCGTTTGCTCACGCCCACATGCCGGTTGAAGGGCATATAGATGATATGCTGCCCCGGCAATGCAACATCCCGCGTCAGATAGGCGCCTTTTTGCTCATGGGCGTCCTTCTTGATTTGGAAAATCAGCTCCTGCCCGGTGGCCAACGGCTTGGCGCCGCTGTTTTGGGTGTAGCTTTCCATTTCCGCAAGCGGCAAGAAGCCATTTTGCGGCTGCCCGATATCCACAAATGCGGCACCCATCGCAGGAGCGACCCGCTCCACACGGCCGAGCACCAGTGCTCCTGCCAGCGAGCCGTCGCCCGTTTCTTCTGTGTAATACTCCGCGAGCTTGGTATCATCCATCACCGCGATCAGGCGGCGTGCACCGCTTGCCCGGATCAGGAAGCGCATGGTATCAGGCATCGGGATACTCCTCCAATCGGATCAGCGAGCCCTGCGGGTGTTTGGCAAAAATCTGTTCGCGAAACGCAGTGTAGGCTACCGCCTGTACGTCGCTCATTTCACAGAGGGCTTGCACCAACACCGCAGGCTTGAGGGACCCTTCCGGGCGGTTTTCAATCAACGCGTGCAGACAATATCCGTTCTCCGTCGCCTCCATGCTCGCCGATGCGATGAAGGGTCGTATGTTGGTCATGTTTTCCCCAGCTTTGGTTTTGCGCAGGGTAATGCATTCCTGCGAAGCCATGAAACGCGGGAACGCTTCCGCCACCTGATCCGCTTCAGGGCTTGCGGGAAAATCAATGCGGATCTGGGAAGCGGCCACCAGCGCCATCAGCGTCGGGAAGCCGTCCGAAACCGATCTGGCCGCGACCACCCGAAGGCGGCTTGGCAATACGTGGTTCAAAGCTTGGGCAAAGATGTCGCCCTGGATGGCATCGTTCAAGGGCACATCCATGACCTCCCGCATCCCTACCACCCCCACGGACAGCGGCGCGGCAAAACTGAGCTGAATGTGCGGGTTGAAGCCGTTGCTGTAACGGATGGGCAAATCCGTGCGGCGCAAAGCACGCTGGATGGTGCGCATCAAATCCAAATGGCCAATGTGGCGCAAAGCAAATCCCTTTTCAAACACCACGATCATTCGCATAGCTGCACAGCCCTTCTATCCGTTCAATCCCACAGCCATTGCAGCCAAGGCGGCAATCCTTCGTGGTCTGCGCTTTGAGTGCGCGCTGGTATTCGAGCCACAAAAAGCGTTTGGTCACGCCGATGTCAATAAAATCCCACGGGAGCAGTTCGTCCTGTGCACGCACACGGTTGGCATAGAAGGCAGGGGCCAGCCCACACTCCGCAAATGCCTGCAGCCACAGGTCAAACTTGAAATGCTCATTCCATCCATCCAACCTGCAACCAAGCTGCCAAGCGCGGTAAAGAACCTCGCTAAGCCGCCGATCCCCGGTGGCAAAGCAAGCCTCCATCTGGCTCACTGAGGAATCATGCCAGTTGAAGCCTGCGCCGCGCATGCTAGCAAAGCGCTGCCGCACCAACTTTTGCTTGCGAACCACTTCGGAAAGCGTATCCTGCGCACACCATTGGAAGGGCGTGAAGGGTTTGGGCACAAAAACGGAGGCGCTGCAGGTGATCCTTAACCCTTTGGCGCGCTGCCCCTTTGGCACCGCATAGTAGGCGCGTACAGCAGCTTCGCCCAAAGCCGCAATGCCCAGCAGATCCTCATCGGTTTCCGTGGGCAAGCCCATCATGAAATACAGTTTTACACTGCTCCAGCCGCCTTCAAAGGCGTCCTTGAGCTTGGCCAGCAGATCGGCCTCCGTAACGCCTTTGTTGATCACATCCCGCAGGCGCTGGGTGCCGGCTTCCGGCGCAAAAGTCAGGCTGGATTTCTTGACGCGCTGGGTTTGCGCCAAGGAATCCTTCAGCACGCTATCGATGCGCAGCGACGGAAGCGATATGCTCACACGCTTTTGGGCAAACTGCTCCATGAGCTGTTGGCACAGCGCCGG
>LVAR01000064.1 GCA_001604115.1 Clostridiales bacterium Firm_12
AAAGGCAATCGTTGTTTCATGCGCATAAACACCCCTAGCATCACTTCTCTGTTCCATTCGTGCGCGGCATGGGCAACCCCTGCCGCCGGATAGCATTACCTGCAAAAGTTTACAGGTATTCGATCATGGAAGCCAGTCTGGGGAAAATCAGATCCGGCTGGACGGGGGATGTATCCACATCGGCCAAGGCTGCCTCTCCGGTGAGCACCAGTATGCTGGTAATGCCGAAGTTCACCCCGGTTGCGATGTCGGTATAGAGCCGATCGCCAACCATGGCAAGCGACTGGCGCGGCAACCCGGTCAGGCGGAGCGCCTCTTCCACGATGCCGGCATTAGGTTTGCCGATGACCACATCCGGTTGCCTGCCCGCGCTGGCATGAATGAATGCGATCATGGCGCCGATGTCCGGGGCAAACCCGGTCTCGGTTGGGCAATTGAAATCCGGATGGGTTGCGATATAGGGGAGCCCCTCGCGCACCAGATCACAAACTCGAGTCAGTTTGGCGTAGTCCAAAGTAGTATCATAACCGATCAGGACATAATCGGGATGCGGCTCCGTGTGGCATACCCCAAGGGCAGCCAGTTCCGCGCGGAGCTCTGCATTGCCAAGCACCCATGGCCGCCGGCCGGGAAAGTGCTCCAATGCATAACGCCCTGTGGCCTGACCCGAGGTGAGCACGTTCAAAAACGGCTCCGTCACACCCAGGCGCTGTAGCTTTTCGCGGTAAGCCGCGCTGGAACGGCTGGAGTTGTTGGTCAGGAACAGAACCTGCCTGCCCGTGTGCCGGAGTTGCTCCAAAAAGTGCAGCGATCCTTCCAGCAAACGATCGCCCAGGTAAAAGGTGCCGTCCATATCCAGCAGAAAACATTGGATGGGTGCAAGTCTGGCGCGGATATCCATGCATGACCTCCATAAACCGTGATCCATTGCGGCGACGCTCGGAGCCGCGATTGCATTGTACCACATGCCGGTTGGCTTGGCAAAAAAGAGCGCAGCGGCAGGTAGCTCCGCCAAGCGGCTACGGCGTTTTCACGCGGCTAGCTGGCTTTGCGGGCGGCTCGGCGGGCGATGCGGATGCCGCGTAGGGCATTGCCTTCCTCCGCGCTGGGTCAGGCCGGGCGCAGGCCGCTTTGCTTGCGGTATGCGGCGGGTGACTGGCCAAAGCTGCGCCGAAACACCCTGTCAAAATAGGCCGTGCTGGCAAAGCCGCACTCCACGGCAATATCCGTGACCGGCGCGGCGGTGGCCAGCAGGCGGCTGCGCGCGCTGCACAGGCGATACTGGTTCAGGTAGGCGATGGGAGTGGTCTGGACGCCCTGGCGAAAACAACGCAGCGCTTCGCTTTTACTGATGCTGGCATCGGCAGCGATATCCGCCAGGGTCAGGCGGGTGGCGTAATGCCGCTTGATAAAGGCAATCATCCGTTGCAGGCGAGCCTGCATTAGCGCACTGCAATCCGCGCGATCCAGCGGGCAGAGCTCCTGCAAATGTTCCAGCAGCAGCGCCCATAGCCCGCACACGATGGCGTGTGTTTTGAGCTCCGCCGCATGCGATGCATCCTGCGCCATCGCAGCCAGCCGGCGCAGATCGGCAATCGCGTCAGCCTGCCAGGGCACGGTGTTCCGGAGCAGGGTATGGGAACAACCCGCCGAAAGGAACGGCGCAACATAGCGCCTGTGCAGGGCGCTATCTTCCGGCGCGATGAACTCCGGCATGAAAAGGATGCTCACCAGATCCGCGCCCAAAGGCGCATTGAAACTGTGGATGATCCCGGAATGGATGAACACTGCCTCCCCAGCCTGCACGGTAAGCTGCTCGTTGCCCAGCATGCACTGCGCTGTGCCCTGCGTGACCAGCACCAATTCTACTTCCCGGTGCCAGTGCCACGGAACGGCAGTGGGATCATCCGCCATGTGGGAAAAATAACAGGTGAAGGGAAACTGCTCCGTGCCATGCACAGCCAGCTCACGCAGGGTGTCATCGGTATAAACGGGGCCGCAGGGTTGCATGACGCCAACCTCCTCTCGCGTGTTTGGAGATATTGTACAACAATCGGATGGAAAAGTGCAAGAAATTTCCTTGGGATTGGGATATAATGCAATTCAACACCATACTTACGGGAGGGCATTATGGCTTCTTTACTTTTGGCTGTGATTTATGTTGCGTTCATCAGCCTAGGATTGCCGGACGGGATCCTGGGCTCTGCGTGGCCTACGGTTTATGTGAGCATGGGCGTGCCGGTGGGCGCAGCGGGCATTGTTACGACTATCATGGCGTCCGGGACGATCGTTTCCAGCCTGTTTAGCGCTAAGGTACTGCGTCGCTTGGGCACAGGCAGGGTCACGCTTATCAGCGTGGGGATGACGGCGGTGGCGCTCTTTGGGTTTTCCATCTCCACATCGCTGTGGATGCTGTGCCTGTGGAGCATCCCTTATGGACTGGGCGCTGGGAGCGTTGATGCGGCGCTGAACAACTTTGTGGCGGTGCATTATAAGGCACGCCATATGAACTGGCTGCACTGCTTCTGGGGCGTTGGCGCATCGGCGGGGCCTTTCATCATGGGTCTGGTGCTCATGAACGGCATGACATGGAATTTCGGCTACCGTGCCATCGGCTTTATTCAGGTCGCGCTGGTGCTGGTACTTTTGGCGGCACTGCCGCTGTGGCGGCGTATGGACCAGACAGCGGCTGAAACAGAAACAGCCAGGAGCGGCGACATCCGTATGCTGGATGCGCTCAAACTGCCCGGCGCCAAGCAACTGTTCCTTGCTTTCTTTTGCTACTGCGCGGTAGAGGGCACGGCGGGGCTGTGGGCAAGCAGCTACATGGTGCTGGTGCGCGGGATCCGTCCGGAGCGCGCGGCGCAGATGGCTTCGCTGTATTTTCTGGGCATCACCATCGGGCGGTTCATTTCGGGCTTTATTTCCGCACGGCTTAACAACCGCCGCATGGTTCGGCTGGGGCTTGCCATCATCGTGCTGGGAGGCGCGCTGTTGCTCCTGCCGCTGGGCGAGGGATGGGTTTTTGCCGGACTTTTGCTTCTGGGACTGGGCAGCGCACCCATCTACCCCAGCCTGCTCCATGAAACGCCGCGTAATTTCGGGCAGGAACATTCCCAGATGATCATGGGCATGCAAATGGCCAGCGCCTACACCGGCGCGACGCTCATGCCGCCGCTGTTTGGCCTTGTGGGTCAGTTCTTTGGCGTCGGGCTGTTCCCATTTTTTGTGCTGGCCTATACGGCTGTGATGATCGTGATGACCGAACGCGCCACGCGGGTTTTCAATGCCAGAAAGGCAAGTAAACCGGAGGCATAGTCGGCTGCCCGGCAGCGATACCAGGCGAAACCAGTGCCGCGCGGGCTACTGACACCATGGAATGAGTCGAAAAAGACCCCGGCGGCCTTGGCCGCCGGGGTCTTTTTTCGACTTTCTGTGCGCCCAAACCATACACGGTTGTATCTCACTGGTGGTCACATTGTTATCCTGGAATCTGATATGTACGCACCGAAAGAATTATCCTTTGATCTCATCTTGCCGATGGATGCACTTGGTGTGTTTGCTTTGGTTTCCAAAGCCCTTGCTTTACCATCCGCGTTGCCAAGCGTGTTTGCATGCTGCTCTGCTGAGGGTTGTGCCCCCGCCAACAGATGCCCTTATGGATGTCCACAATCTGCGGAGTCATTTGCTTGCGCTCCGCCGCACCAAGTCAGAGCACCTTGCGCAAAAAATCCTGTGTGCGTGCGTTTTGCGGCGTTTCAAAAATCTGTTTGGGGGTGCCTTCCTCCAGCACCACACCGGCATCCATGAACAGCACGCGGTCGCCCACCTCACGGGCAAAACCCATTTCGTGGGTCACAACCACCATGGTCATGCCATCCCGCGCCAATGCCTTCATGACCTCCAACACCTCGCCGACCATTTCCGGGTCCAGCGCGCTGGTGGGTTCGTCAAACAGCATCACATCAGGGTTCATGGCCAACGCACGCACGATGGCGATGCGCTGTTGCTGTCCGCCGGAAAGCTGCTTGGGGTATGCGTCCGCCTTTTCCGGCAGGCCGACGCGTTCCAGCAGTTCCAGGGCACGGGCGCGCGCCTGCTCCTTGCTCATCAGCTTATTGGTGATGGGCGCCAGGGTGATGTTTTCCATCACGCTCAGGTGCGGAAACAGGTTGAACTGCTGAAACACCATGCCCATCCGGCAGCGCACGGCGTCAATATTGGTCTTGGGTGAAGTGATCTCCGTGCCTTCAAAGAAAATTTGACCGCCGGTGGGCACTTCCAGCAGGTTCAGGCAACGCAGGAAGGTGCTTTTGCCGCTGCCGGAGGGCCCGATGATGACCACCTTTTCTCCGGGGCTGATGTGCTGGTCGATGCCATTCAGCACCTTGAGCTCGCCAAAGTGCTTATGCAGGTCTTTAACGGTTATCACCCTGACGCAACCTCCTTTCCAGCTTGCCGAGCAGTTTGGTAAGCACCCCGGTCACGACCAGGTACAAAATGCCCGAAACGATGTAGGGTGTAAATGCGCTGTACGTCTTGCTGCGGATATAATCGCCCGCCTTGGTGAGCTCCGTGAGCGCAATGTAGGCAAGGATAGACGTTTCCTTGATCAGTGTGATGAACTCGTTGCAAAGCGCGGGCAGCGCGGTTTTGAGCGCCTGGGGGAAGATGATCAGCCGCATCGTGCTCCATTGGGTCAGCCCCAGCGAGCGCCCGGCCTCCGTTTGCCCCTTGTCCACGCTCAAAATGCCGCTGCGGATGATCTCGCTCACGTAGGCGGCACTGTTGATGCCGCAGGCAATCACGCCGATGACGACGCGATCGATCGCGATGGAGCCAAACAGGCCGAAGTTGATGATGAGCACCTGCAGCAGCATAGGCGTGCCGCGAATGACGCCGATGTAGATACCGGCTATCTTTTCCAGCGGCTTGACGCCGCTCAGGCGCATCATGGCCAGCAGCATGCCCAAAACCAGGCCGACCAGCGCCGCAAAGAAGGATACCTCCAGCGTGATGCCCAGACCCTTGAGATAGTTGACCCAACGGTTGTTGAAGATCACATTTTGGTAAATCTCTTTGTAGATATTCTCCCAAAAGCTCAAATCGCCTGCGATGGCTTTGTCCTTGATGAGCAGCCACCACTGGTCAAATAGATTGGCGCTGGCGGCTTGCGCAGTGCCCAGCATGAGTGTTGATAGCATATTTACCCTCCAAGTATGGCGCAGGTTCCGCGCTGCCGGATGGGGTGCACCCTAGCCTGCACGGCCAGCAAAACACGAGCGAAACGAAGGAAAGCGGGAAGGTGGCTTGCCGCCCTCCCGCATGGTTACCGTTGGGTGAAGTGCGCCGGGATTACTCCGCGTCTCCGGCGGTATGGTAGATGTCCCACTTGGTGACCAGCTCCTCGATGGTGCCGTTGTCGATGAGGGTCTGGATGGCGCCGTCCAGCTTCGCCTTGAGCTCGGCGTTGCCCTTGCCCAGCGCGATGCCGTAGTATTCCACACCAAAGGTCACGCTGGGGCTGATGGTCAGGCTGGGATCATTGAGCTCAGCCAGGATGGCATTGGCGACCGGCGTATCAGTGATGACGGCATCCAGCTTGTTGCCCGCCAGGTCCAGCACCGCGTCCAGCGATTTGGTGTAGGGGAAAACCTTGTCCGCATCAGTGCTGGCTTCGGCGGTATCCATGCCGATGGTGCCGCTCTGGGAGCCGATCATTTTGCCGGCAAGGCTGGCATTGTCGGTGATGTCGCTATCGACCTTCACGATGCAGCTCTGGCTGTCCTGCAGGTAGGGGATGGTGAAATCCACATTGGCCAGGCGCTCTTCGGTAATGTAAAAGCCCGAGATGCCCAGATCGTATAGGCCGGTCTGCACACCGGTCACGATGCTGTCAAAGTTGGTGGCTTCAAAGACGATTTCCATGCCGATGAGCTCGGAGATGGCGGCGGCCAGGTCGGCGTCAAAACCGATCACGTTGCCGTTGTCGTCCATGGATTCAAAGGGCGGGAAGTCCGGGCTGGTGCCGGCCTTGAGGGTGGTGGTTTCGGCCAGGGCAGCGACGTTCACAAGCGCCAGCATGAGCGCGATCATCAGAGCGAAGATTTTTTTCATTAGTGGTAGCCTCCTGCAATCAATTTCATTGGGAATGTGCATAGTATACATCGCGTATGCGGCCTTGTCAACCCCAATTTGAATAATTATTCAGAAAAAGATCGCTGTTTTTGGCTTTGCAGGTACAGGGCCCGCCCTTGCGTGTAAAAATCCCCGCCCACAACATCAATCGCTACTGTCAGGGGAAGGTTTTCAACGGTGAGCCGCTTGATGGACTCGGTGCCCAGATCGTCATAGGCAACGACTTCCACATTGCGGATGCACGAAGCCATATAGGCTGCGCAGCCCGCAACCGCAGCAAAATATACCGCGCTGTTTGCCACAAAGGAATCCTTGACAGCCTGCCCGCGCTCGCCCTTACCAATGATGGCGCACACGCCGTAGTCCAGCAGCGGGGGCGTGTAGGGATCCATCCGCACACTGGTGGTAGGGCCGATTGCGCCGGAAGCTTTGCCAGGCGGGGTGGGTGTGGGACCTGCATAAAAAACCGTCTGGCCGCGCAGATCCACGGGGAGGGATTGCCCGGCCGCCAGAGCCTGGCACAGACGGGCATGCGCCGCATCCCGCGCGGTATAAACCACACCGCTCAGGAGCACCGAATCGCCTGCCCGCAAGGCGGCGAGGGCGTTTTGGGTCAGGGGCGAAACCAAGGAAATCGGCATGGCAGCCATCCTTTCCATGTAGGGCGTAGTGGGCAGGGAAATCGCGTGGGTGAGCAAGCATGAATATAAGTGAATAAACATACAAACCGGATTTTCAGATAGTTTCGCTTGCATGGCGTGTGACATGGCAACCCACATTGACCGCAACGGGCAACCCTGCAATGTGCGTGGGCGCGGCCTTGATGCGCACGCTCAGCGCGGTGGTCAGGCCGCCAAACCCCTGCGGTCCGATGCCAAGCGCGTTGATATCGGCCAGCAACTCCCGCTCCAGCGCATCATAAAACGGATCGGGATGCGCGCCTTCCCGCATGTCCACAAGGGCTTCTTTCGCCAACAGCGCGACATGCTCAAAGGTGCCGCCAATGCCCACGCCCAGCATGATGGGCGGGCATGGATTGGCTCCGGCCAGGCGAACGGTCTCCAACACAAAATGCTTGACGCCGGCCAGCCCGTCCGCAGGGGTGAGCATGGCCAAACGGCTCATGTTTTCACTGCCAAATCCCTTGGGCGAAACCGTCAGGGTGAGCCGATCCCCGGGCACCAGACGCACATGCAGCACAGCGGGGGTATTATCCCCCGTGTTTTCGCGCCGGAGAGGATCCCGGACGATAGATTTGCGCAGGTAGCCGTCTGTATACCCGCGTGCGACGCCTGCATTGACGGCGTTTTCCAGCGTATCGCCAGTGATGCGCACATCCTGCCCTACCTCGGCAAACACGACGGCCATACCGGTATCCTGGCAGATGGGCACACGGCCTTCCGCCGCGATGGCGGCATTTTTACGGATGAGGGAGAGCACATCGCGCGCGGGCTCAAAGGGCTCTATGGCATCCGCATCCCGGAGCAGTGTGGCGACTGGGCTTGGCAATACCGTGCAGGACTCGATGCACAGCCTGGCAATGCTGTCGGTAATCTGTTCACTGGAAATGATACGCGGCAGTTCCATCATGATACCTCCTGTAATGGGGTTGGGCATACGACCGGCCTTTTTTGCCGCTGGGGTGTGGCGCGTGTGGCGACCGCAGCCACCTGCGGCGCGGGTGTACGGCTGTCCCTATGGCTGGTTGCAGGCATGCAGCGCCCAAGTGACGTGTGCGTTCAGCGCAAGGGCAAAGGGGCTTGTCCGTGTTGGCGGAGCCGTGAGCCAGCGCCCTATGCTTATCAGTCCAAATCAATGGCGAGCACCTCGCAAGGGTTGCCCCAGCGCGGCACAGGCACCGCATTGGTCGCTCCGGCGCTGATGACCATCCGCCCATCGACCAGGCCATGGGTCAGCTTGGGCAGGATTCCCTGACCAGGAGCATAGAGCCCCTGCCCGGCAATGCGGATCTGCCCGCCGTGCGCATGCCCGGCGAGGATCAGATCCACCGGAGCATTTTGCAAATAACGGTAATAATCCTCCGGGCGATGGCTCATGAGGATGCGCACCCCCGGTTCCTCTGACATACGGGGGATCATATCCGTATGACCATAGCGCTCCGGCCTGTACCAGCAGCCGATGACCAGCTCGCCCAGACGGAGGTATTCATTGAACAGCACATGCGTGGCAGTTTGCCCCACAGCGTTCCAAAAAGCGGAAGGATGTTTGAGCCGCATTTCATGGTTGCCAACGCCAAAATAGGTAGGCAGGCGCTCGGCGGCCGTTTGCAAAAATGCCACACCCCGCGCATAGCCTTGCCGGTAGCGGTTGACGATATCCCCCGGAACCAGCAGGGCATCCGCGCCTTGAAGCATGGGCAGTATATCCTCAAAGGAGCCGTCGTGCAGATCGCTTACCACGATGATGCGCTTTGGGCTGCTTAATTTACCGGTGTGAATGGCGTACTGGGTCAGCTGGCGCATGGGCATCCCTCCCGCGTGTTCTGTGCGCATTGTACCATATACTGCGCCGGATTGACAAATTACATCGCCCTCTCCCTGTGCTACGTAAAGGCAAAAACCGGGGCAGCCGTAAGGCTGCCCCGGAGGGTACTGGTGCAAAGGTCAGTTCAGGCCCGCTTTGTTGATTGTAGCGTTGGCGGCGGCTGCCCACTGGGCAAGCGTATCGGTGTAGAGGGTATCCTGCTTGGTGGTAAGCAGCTCCGCACGGATGGCATCCTGCACATCCGCCAGGGGCACTGCACCTTCGGCGACATCACCCACATACTTTACGATGTGGATGCCATACTGGGTTTCAAACGGGGCGGACACATCGCCGATCTTGGCCAGCGCCATGGAAGCGGCCGTGAACTCCGCGACCCACTGGGTGCTGCCCTCGCATACCAGGTAGCCTTCGGTTTTGGCGGGCTCAGCCTGCATGCCGGTATCCTCGCCGTATTCAGCCATCAGGGCGTCAAAATCCTCGCCGGCAGCCAGTTTGGCGGTGATTTCATCCACAGTGGGCTGGATGGCGGCCGCGGCTTTGGCTTTGGCAGCTGTGAGTTGTGCGTTCAGGTCGGCCAGCGCGGTTTCCAGGGTCACCTTGTCGGCGGTGAGCGACGCACGGCTTTCGGCCTGCTCGGCGCTATCGGTGGCCGCATCGGCCGGCAGCGCAGTCAGCGAGGCGGCGTTAGTATCCAGTTCGCCTTGCTTGGCGGTGATCTGGCTGGCCAGGTCGGTGATAATGGCGGCATCTGCATCGGTGAACTTGCGCAGAATGTTCTTTACTTGACGGTAGCCTGCGGGACGGTAGTACACCGTTGTGCCGTTGCTCACATCCGTGCCGTACTGGGACAGGCTGGCGGCATAGTTGCTCTGGGCGGTGGCTACGTTTTGGTCGTAAGCGGTCTGGATTTCCTCGTCGCTCACCGTCACATCCTTGACCAGATCAGCCTTGAGCTTTTCCTGCGCCTTGGTGAACTTGGCGCTGGAAATAAGCGTTTCCATGTCCTGATAGCCGTGCTCGGTCATCTGCTGTGCCACGGCGGCATCCAGCGCCTCGCCGGTCAGGGTGGTGCCCGCAAGCTCTGTGGTCATGATGTGATCCACATTGCTGTCATAGCTGGCCTGGGCGCTTGCCTCGATGGCGGTCAGCTCTTCCTGGGTAAAGGTGTTGTAGCCGCCTTCGTTGATCTTTTGATCCAGCACGGCAGACTGGATGAGCGCCTCAATGGCGGAATCCTGTGCCTGCGCCATGGTTTTGGCGTCCGTGGGGTCATACGGCAGGCCATACATGCTGTACATGTATTGCTGGTAGCTGAGCGTATTCTGAGTGGCAGCCTGTACCTCTGCCTTCGTGATCGACTTCCCTGCAACCTCGATGATCACGGTCTGTGCATCGACCGCCGAGTCCTTGACGATGAGGCTACAGCTCGTGGTGAGCACGATGGCCGCGATCATCAGCATTGCCAGAAATACACGCTTGCGCATTAGTGGTCTCCCCTTATCCTATGTCTTGATTTCGGTAGCTTCGACCATTATAACCCATCAAAGGCGGCTCGGCAAGGCATAAATGCATCATTCACGTTTTGTTCACGGACCCCTGCACTTGATTATTGCACGCCAAAGAGCGTATAATAACGCGTACCATCAGGATAGTAGTAAAAGGTTGTGATGTCTATGAATACCCCGCATATCCGAGATTTTCAGGGCGGGCATATCCATATGATCGGCATCGGCGGCAGCAGCATGAGCGGCCTGGCGCGTATGCTCAAGGCGCAGGGATACCGCATTACCGGCAGCGATAATTTGGAAACCTATGCCACGCGCTCGCTGCGTGACGAAGGCATCCCAGTGACCATCGGGCACAGACCGGAAAATGTCCATGGAGCCGATCTGGTGGCCTTTACCATCGCCATCCTCCCGGACAACCCCGAGCGGTTGGAAGTGGCGCGCCTTGCGCTGCCGGCCATTGAGCGCGCCACCCTGCTGGGGCAGCTCATGGAAGGGGCAAAAGTCGCCATCGGCGTGTGCGGCACGCATGGCAAAACATCCACCACCAGCATGCTCGCCCAGGCATTGGTCGAGGCGGGCACGGATCCGTCCGTGCATATCGGTGGGTCGCTGGATTTTATCGGCGGCAGCACGCGCATCGGCAAAGGGGATGTGTTCCTGACCGAGGCATGCGAGTTTAACGCCAGCTTTCTGCACCTGCGCCCGACGGTGGCGGTGATCACCAACATTGAGGAGGATCACCTCGATTTTTACCGCGACATTGACGATATCAAGCAGGCATTCGGGAAATTTTTCGACCTATTGCCGCAGGATGGGTATGCCATCGGCAATGGCGATGATGACCATGTGACCCAGCTGCTCAGCACGCTGGACTGCAATGTCTATACCTACGGCATGGGAGAGCAGTGCGACTTCCGCCCCGGCCAACTGCAGTATGACGAGCAGGGACGCGGCGCCTTTGATGTGCTGCTGCATGGTGTGCCCATCGGGCATGTCGTGCTCAAGGTGGCGGGTTTTTTCCATGTCTATAACGCGCTGGCGACGGTTGCGTGCGCCTATACACAAGGGGCGGATCTGCCGAGGGTGTGCGCCGCCCTGGGCGAGTTTGTGGGCGCGCACCGGCGTTTTGAGCTGACGGGCGAGATTGATGGCGTCAGGCTCTATCATGATTATGGGCACAACCCCACCGAGATGCGCAATGTGCTTTCCGTGGCCAAACTGC
>LVAR01000065.1 GCA_001604115.1 Clostridiales bacterium Firm_12
GCCCGCAAGGCGCGGCCAGCGCGCGCCGGCCGCGCTGGCCGCGCGGTTGGCTTTGCGCAAAAACCAAGCCCCCACAGGGTTGGCGGATGCACGGGGCGCGCTGCCCTCTTTGGTTGCCGTGGGCGCGGGGTTGGCTTTGTGGGAGGGCATACCGGTTATCGCTTTATGCGACAGGGTTGTGTCGCTCACCTCATGGGGCGGGACATCCGCCCTTGTATCAGGGAGCGGCATTGTGGCCAGCGCGGCATGCGGCGGCAGGGGTGTTTCGCTCAGCGTTGCTTGCGTGGGCGTGCCTTCCGGGCGGCTGCCCCGTGCCGCCCGCCGTATGGGGTGGGTCAGCCACGCGTCCAGCAGGGCAAAAGCCGCCGCCATGGTCA
This sequence comes from Clostridiales bacterium Firm_12, assembly GCA_001604115.1. GTDB lineage: Bacteria > Bacillota > Clostridia > Christensenellales > Aristaeellaceae > CAXXOK01. The sequence goes on from LVAR01000065.1 coordinate 378, forward strand.
GGCTTTGCAGCAGGATGCGCACCGCCGCGCCGGCGATGGCTGCTCCCTTCAAAAACGCCCAGCTATCGTAGGCAAAGAGCGTGGTCGCAGCATAATTAACCACCCCAAACAGCAGGCCAAATGCCGCCATGCCGGGGGTCACACGCCGCGCGTGGGGGGCGGCCAGCCAAAACAGCCCACCGAGCAGCAGCGCGTAGCATATCCATACGGGGCTGCCCGGTTGCAGGGGCGGGTCGCTCACGCCCACATACCCTTCCGGGCTGAGGGTGAACGCCCACAGGCAAAGCACGCCTGCCAGCAAACAGCCGGGCAGGCGCAACCTGTGCAATATACGGTGTTGGCGTAGGGTAGGCATGGCAGGCACCTCCGGTCAGGCAAGGGGTGGCGGCAGGGGTAAAGCCTGTGCGGCGTGTGGGCGTGCGCATGAGCGGCAGGCTTCACAGGCAACAGGATCCCGGCCATAGGCGAAAAGCCCGCTGCAAGGCCAGCGCGCCGAGACGCGCAAGCCCGGCACCCGGGCGCCAAGCCGCAAAAGGCGTTGTGCGCAAGCCCCCGCGCAGGCGTTTCAGGCCCGGGGCGCTGCATCGTCAGGGTGCTTTGCGTCTTGCAGGGTCTTGAGCATATGCAGCATGTTCAGGTTCACTTCAAAAAGCTGGCGGTGCTTCTTGGCCACGGTGTCCAAAATGAAGCCGCACACCATCAGGAGCATGCTCAGCATCGCCATCACACTGGAAACGATCAGCGTGGGGAAGCGCGGCACCAGCCCGGTGGCCAGATACTCCAGCAGCACGGGCACAAACAGCGCCGCCCCCGCCAGCAGCAGCAGCCCCGCAAAAATGCCAAAGAACGATAGCGGCCGGTATTCCTTATACAGCCTGGCCACGGTGCGCAGCACACGCATGCCGTCGGTATAGGTGTTCAGCTTGCTGTGGCTGTCGGCGGGGCGGTCGCGGTACTCCACCCGGACGCTCTGGATGGACAGGTTTTTGTCCAGCGCGTGGATGCTCATTTCCGTCTCGATCTCAAACCCTTTGGACAGCACCGGGAAGGATTTGACAAACTGGTAGCTGAAGGCGCGGTAGCCGGTCATCAGATCATCGATCTTGCCGCGAAAAATGCGGTTGACCAGCATGCGCACCAGCCGGTTGCCCACGTTGTGAAAGGGCCGCTGGTTCACGGTAAAGTAGGTGGAGCCGAGGCGGTCGCCCACGACCATATCCACCTTGCGGGCAAGCACCAGGTCGACCATCTCGCGGGCATGCTCGGCGGGGTAGGTATCGTCCCCGTCGATCATGAGGTAGGCATCGGCCTGGATTTCCCGAAACATGGTGCGGATCACATTGCCCTTGCCCTGCCGGCGCTCATAGCGCACGATGCCGCCCGCATCCCGGGCGATGGCGTCGGTGCCGTCGGTGGAGTTGTTGTCATAGACATAAATTTCCGCCTCGGGCAGGGCGGCGCGGTAGTCGCGCACCACCTTGGCAATGGTCAGCGCCTCATTGTAGCAGGGCACAAGCACGGCGATCCTCATGGGCTACGCCTCCGCATACGTTTATTGGGTCTATTTTACAGACCAAAGCATACCATGGGGCATGCGGTTTGTCAAACCGGAAAGGCTTGACGCGCGGGCGTGCAAGGCGTATGATGCCCAAAAGCAAACGGGAGGGAAGCCCATGAAAACCATCGGCCTGATCGGCGGCATGAGCTGGGAAAGCACCGTCACGTACTACCAGACCATCAACCAGCGGGTAAACGCGCGGCTGGGCGGCTACCACAGCGGCAAGGTGCTCCTGTACTCGGTGGATTTTGCCGAGGTGGAGCTGGCGCAGCGCCGGGAGGATTGGCAGCGCGTGGGCGAGCTGCTGGCGGATGCGGCGGCGCGGCTGGAGCGCGGCGGGGCGGATCTGGTGCTGCTGGGCACCAACACGATGCATAAATGCGCTCATCAGATTCAGGCGGCCATCGGGGTGCCGTTGGTGCACATTGCCGACGCCACGGCGGCGGCGCTGCTTTCGCGGGGCGCGCGGCGGGTGGCGCTGCTGGGCACGCGATACACCATGGAGCAGGATTTTATCAAGGATCGCTTGGCGACGCACGGCATCACGGTGGATGTGCCCACCCCGCCGGAGCGGGACATGCTTCACCGCGTGATCTTTGAGGAGCTTTGCTTTGGCAAGCTGGAGGAGACCAGCCGGCAGGCGTATCTGGCGGTGATCCACCGCATGGCGGCGGCGGGGGCGCAGGCGGCGGTGCTGGGCTGTACGGAAATCGGCATGCTGGTGAGGCAGGCGGATACCTCTGTGCCGCTGGTGGATACGACCGTTGTGCACGCCGAGTATGCAGTGGGGCTTGCCTTGGAAGCATAGGACGGGATGCTCCCCCGCCGCAGCGGAGCCGGGTCAAGGGGCAATGCCCCTTGCGGGGTTTGGGGCAGCGCCCCAAAGCCCCATGCCGCTGCATGTGTAAAAAAGCGAGCGAACAGCCCGCAGGGCTATGAGGCGAGCGGCGGCGGCACATTGCAAAGGTTCTTGGACACCCCGCCGCAGCGGAGCCGGGTCAAGGGGCAGCATGTGTAAAAAAGCGAGCGAACAGCCCGCAGGGCTATGAGGTGAGCGGCGGCGGCACACTGCAAAGGTTCTTGGCAATCCCCCGCCGCAGCGGAGCCGGGTCAAGGGGCAATGCCCCAAACCCCCATGCCGCAGCATGCTTAGCATAGCGAGCGAACAGCCCGCAGGGCTATGAGGCAAGCGGCGGCGGCACATTGCAAAGGTTCTTGGATAGCCGACGGGGCAGGGGATGCGATCCCCTGCCCCGCTTTTTGCCATGCAGTTGTTCATGCCTGCATGCCTTGCCCGGCCAGCAGCGCATACTCCGCGCGTGTGATGGCATAAACCGTGGTTGGCTCCCCTTGCCCCTCCTGCACCGTATCCATCAGCCGCATGCCGTTTTTTACCGCCACGCGGCGGGAGGGCAGGTTGCCTTGCTTCATATAGGAATAGAGCACATCCAGCCCAAGCGCATCAAACCCATATGCGCGGCAGGCCTGCGCCGCCTCTGTGGCATAGCCCTGCCCCCAGTGCGCCCGGTGGATGTGGTAGCCGATTTCCGGCTGCATCGCCCCGCCAATGGGCTGCAGGGTGATGCCGCAATCCCCGATGCACGCGCCGCCAGCCCGCAGCGTGACTGCCCACAGGCCAAAGCCATGGCGCGCATAGTTGTCCAGATTCCACCGAATCCACGCCTCGGTGCGCGCCCGCGTGAACGGGGCGGGGTAGTGAGCCATGGCGACGGGATCGGACAGCACCGCATGCAGCGCGTCCAGATCGTCCATCGTCAGGGGGCGAAGGCACAGGCGCTTGGTTTCCAGAAGCATGGGGATACCTCCTTGTGTTTGTGGAAAGGGATGGCCTGAATGCGCAGTTGTTTGCGCGGTGCAGAATGCGGCATTCGCAGCATTCTGCACCGTGTTCCGTCATGTGATAAGAGCCGCCATGCGCTATATGCCGCCATACGACATGCATCATACGCCATGCTCCATGCGCGGCAGGAATGCGTCATGCAGCAGGCGCCAGACGCCATGCGCCGCACACCACGCCGCGCTTCGCCTTCCGCCATGCGCTTGGCTTCCCGTAATTGGCGCAAGCGACATCACGCGCCGCGATCTTCCCCTCGGGTGAGCAGCCGGGCATACAGCCGGTCGATGCCGATGGCGCCCAGCGGCGCGGTGATCAGGATGGCCAGCACCGCCACAGTTAGGATGGCATTGCCCGCCGCCATGCCCATTGCCAACGGGATGCCGCCGATGGCCGCCTGCACCGTGGCCTTGGGCAGGTAGGCTATGGCCGTAAAGGCACGCTCCCCACGGGTAAGGCGTGTGCCTGCCAGGCAGGCCAGCACCCCTGCCGTGCGAAACAACAGCGCGCCCAGCACCAGTGCCACCGCGGCCAGCCCTGCCATGCCCAGGTAGCGCACATCCACCGCCGCGCCCACCAGCGTGAACAGCAGCAGCTCCGCCGCCACCCATACTTTGCCGTACTTGCCCGCGATGCGTTTGGCCAGCGGCGCGTTTTGCCGCAGCAACGCGCCGCCCAGCGCCATCACGGCCAGCAGGCCGCTCACCGGCACGGTGCCCTTGAGCGCGGCCTCCAGGCTTACCAACAAAAAGCTCATGCCCAGCAGCAGCAGCACCTTGACGGTATCGCGCATATGGATGCGCGCAAACAGCCAAGCCATCCCCAGCCCTGCGCCCGCGCCCAGCACAAGCCCCAGCACGATGGACAGCGGCACCATAAGCAGCGTTTCGGCATGAAAACCCTCCCCACCAGCCATGCCCAAAAAGGCGGTGAACAGCACAATCACGTACACATCATCCACCGATGCGCCGGCCATGACCATCTGCGGCACACGGTGCTTCTGCCCCCAGCCGCCTTCCATCAGGCGCAGCATGCGCGGCACCACCACCGCGGGCGATACCGCCGCCAGCACCGCGCCCATGATGGCCGCATCCAACCGGGTCACGCCCAGCAGCGGGGGCGCCAGCAAGGTCACAGCCAGCATTTCAAAGGTGGCGGGCACAAAACACAACAGCACCGCAGGCCGCCCCACACGGCGCAAATCCTTCACATCCAGCGAAAGCCCGGCGCGCAGCAGGATCACGATCAGCGCGATTTGCCTGAGCTCCGTGGAGATGGACAGGATGCTCCCGTCGATCAACCCCAGCACATGCGGCCCCAGCACCGCGCCGGTGACCATCATGCCCAGCAGCGGCGGCAGCGCCATTTTTTGCAGCAGACCCCCAAGGGCGAACCCCATAAACAGAATGAGCGCCAAACTCAGCAGCATGGCCATTTCCCCTTTATCCTGATTCAAACCGGTAAAAGCATGGGTCTTGCGGCGCTGATGCGCTGCGGCTTTGCCGCGAAAGCCGGGCGTTGCATCGCTACGCCATTGTTTCCGCCCTGCGCCTGAACGCAACATCCCCCGCCACTCCGGCTGCATTCAGGCATGGATTTCGCTTGATCAAAAAACAAGACCCCTGCGAACGGTAGCGTGCGCAGAAGTCATCAGCCCTGAGGGCGGTTCGGCTGGCCAAGGCCAGCACGGGGAGCACTTCATTCCCCGGAAATATGCGGTTGGGGCGCGGGGGGCAGCCGTAGCGTGCGGCGGCGCCTTGCCTGCCGCGTGCGCGCTTGCGTTGGCCGGGCGGGGCAGCGCCCACCCTGCCTATTGCTTGCCGCCCGCCCAATGCGCCTGCTCGATGGCCAGATCCCGGTGGGTCACGGTGGCGCGCTGTCCCAGCGCGATCAGCTGCGCGCAGATGTACTCCGCAATGGCCACGCTGCGGTGCGCCCCGCCCGTGCAGCCGATGGCGATCACCAGCCGGTGCTTGCCCTCATCCACATAATGGGGCAGCAAAAAGGTGATCATGTCCATGCACTTGGCCAGAAACGTCTGGGTCACGGGGTGGCCGAGCACAAACTCCCGCACATCCCCATCCAGCCCGGTATGGTGCCCCAGCTCCGGAATGTAAAAGGGATTGGGCAAAAACCGTACGTCAAACACCAGATCCCCGTCCCGGGGGATGCCGCGCTTGAAGCCAAAGCTCAAAATTTCCACGCGCAGGTTGGCTTCCTCGCCCGCCTGCTTGGCAATTTCCCGCAGCTTGGCCTGCAGGGCGCTGATTTTCAGCTCGCTGGTATCCACCAGGTGGTTGGCGGTTTCCCGCAGCGGTTGCAGGCGGTTGCGCTCCGCCGCGATGGCCTGCTCCAGGCTCATGCCCTCACTGGCCAGGGGATGGTCGCGCCGGGTTTCCTTGTAGCGGTTTAGCAGCACCGCGTCGTTGGCTTCGATGAACAACGTATCAATGGCAAAGCCCACGCTGCGCGCCTCGTCGATCATCTTGACCACCGCCTTGGCGTCAAAAAACTCGCCCGAGCGGATATCCACCGCGATGGCCACCAGCGGCCGGCTGATGTTGCCGGATTTGCAGGCTTCCATAAAGCGCACCAGCATCATCGGGGGCAGGTTATCCACGCACAGCGCGCCCACATCCTCCAAGGTGCGGATGGCAACCGTCTTGCCCGCACCGCTGAGCCCTGTCACGATCAAAAATTGCATCCGGCACCCTCCTTGCTGTACATCGTCATGGGATAAAATGACCCTTAGGCATCTACGCCGATGATGCGCACCTCCGGCTCCAGCCGCACACCGGTTTTTTCAAACACGATGCGCTGCACCTCGGCAATCAGCCGCAGGTAGTCGCTGGCGGTGCCGTTTTCATCATTGACCAGAAACCCCGCATGCTGGGTGCTCACGCTGGCGCCGCCGATGCGCAGCCCTTTCAGGCCGCAGCTTTCGATCAGCGTGCCGGCAAAGGCGCCCGGCGGCCGCTTAAAGGTGCTGCCGCAGCAGGGCAGCGTGATGGGCTGCTTTTCGCGCCGGCGTGCGTTAAACTCCCGCATCGCCACACGGATGGCATCGCCATCCCCGGGGGCGAGGGCAAACGTCGCGCTGGTGAGCAGCTCCCGCGGGAGCGACGGATCGTTCAGGCGGCTTTGGCGGTAGCCCAAATGCATATCCGCATTGGTGTAATGGTTGGTTTCGCCCGTCATGCCCACGCAGGTTGCGCCCAGCAGTACATCCTTGATTTCCCCGCCGTAGGCGCCGGCGTTCATGGCCACTGCGCCGCCCACCGTGCCGGGGATGCCTGCCGCAAACTCCAGCCCGGCCAGGGATGCGTCCGCCGCGGCGTTGGCCAGCTTGGTCAGGGGCGCGCCCGCCTGCGCCGTGAGCGCATAGCGGCCATCCGGCAGGGGCACGGGGTCGCTCACCTCGGCCATGCCATCGGCAATGAGCAGCGTGAGCCCGGGTACCCCGCCATCGCGCACCAGCGTGTTGGAGCCGTTGCCCAGCACAGTCACCGGCACACCCAGCTTGCTGGCGGCGCGCAGGATCTCCGGCAATTGCTCGGCGGCGGTCACGGAGCACAGCAGCTCCGCGGGCCCGCCCAGCCCAAGGGTGGTGTAGCTCTTCAGGGATGCGTTTTCCAGCAATCCCTTGCGCTTGACGATGGGGCGCAGCGCCTCCATCAGCTCTGTGCGCACGGCATCCTCCACGGGCAGCCCTCCCTCGGGTGGTTTTCACCCATTGTATAACACTTCGCCCCGGCTGTCAAAGCCCCCGGGATGCTTGACGGCGGCTGCCACCGCGCGCTACAATGGCGGAAAAGAGAGGTGCATGCCTGTGCTGACCCAACTGACCCCTGCCCTGCGGGAAATCCCCATGGACGCCTTTGACCCCGCCTGCCTGACGGTTGGCACCCTTTGCGTGGGCGACCTGCCGGAGGCAAAACGGTTTTTCGGCTTTGGCGAAAAGGTGATCGAGCAATGCCTTTCCGAGCGGGACGCCTACCGCAACAGCGTGGATGTGTTTGACGATTATACCTTTTGCGTGCTCACCGTTGTGGATGCCGCCCACCCGCTGACCCACCCGGACAAGGTGGCCCTGCTTTTCAAGCAAAACCTGATCCTGATGGTGACCCTGGCGGATGAAGATGGCAGCGCCGAGGGCATTTTTCTGCGTGCCGCCACACGCTACAAACCCGAGGCCGCCACCATGGACAAGGTGGTAGCATCCGTGCTGGAAGGTTTTATAGACCGGGATGCGCAGGCGCTGGCCGCCATGGCGTTGGATGTGGGCGATATGGAGGCCGAAATAGCCTCCGGCAAGGTGGACCGTGCCTTTAACGCGGAAATTTATGAACGCCGCAAGCAGCTTTTATATTTGCGCAATTACTATGAGCAGCTCATCGACATCGGCGAGGAGCTGCTGGAAAACGAGAACGACATTTTTGAAACCGACTCCCTGCGCTACATTACCATGTTTGTGGGGCGGGTGGGGCGCCTGAGCACCGGCGTGCAGCAACTGCGCGATTCCCTGGCGCAGCTGCGCGAGGCCTACCAGGCGGCGCTGGATTACAGCCTGAACCGCGTGATCAAGACCCTCACGGTGCTGGCGACCGTTTACCTGCCCCCGACCCTGATTGCAGGCTGGTACGGCATGAATTTCCGCCACATGCCGGAACTGGAGTGGTGGTTTGGTTACCCACTGGTGATTGTGCTCAGCGTGGTGTTCGTGCTGGTGAGCTTTCTGTACTTCAAGCGGCGCAAGATTTGGTGAGGGGCGGGGGATGTTTGTAATGATTGACAATCAGTTGAGAAGTGGTATAATGTAGATGCACAGAGAGGAAGCGATGATTCGCAGATTCTTTGGCACAGTTCGGATTCGATAATGGTGTGTAACGAATAGCCACGCCATCCCTGCCTGCGGGGAGCCGATGAGGCACAAAACATACACAGGTTTAGGCCTGGTTGGGGCAGTGAAAACTAACCTGCTATTCAACACAGTGGGCAGTAGCGAAAAGCTACCGCCCATTTTTTTGGGTCATCATGGTGCAATCGCTCCAAGATATTCAAATCCTTTATGAAAAATCGTTGTGCGACTGTGATTTTGTATATCAGTTGGACAACGGTCGAAGCCTGCATATTCGCTTTTTTCGGGAGAACCTGTGCCATTTGCTTGGGCTGCAACATGTATATCAGCAGGACAGGCACTACTTAGGCGCTGCCGGATATAAGCGCATAAAGGATGAAAGAATCACGCTGGCCTCACTCAAAGCGCATAACAGGAAGCAGTATGATTTTATCAAACCAAGAATAGAACATTTTCATGAAATAGAAAATATCTTGCGCAACGGAAGTCTTTACAGGTTCTATCCGGAGCGATGCACACCGCAAACGAGAATCAATGCAGAATTTATGCTCATAGATCCAAAGGAATCCTATATGCTCCATCTGTTTGTGCGTTCAGAGGCAAACGAGTCCATATTTACGCCCATCTCATTTTTAGTAAAATTTGCGGGCGATAAGGATTATCAGCAATTTCTGACCCGGCAGGAACACCGGAAGATCCTGTTTTTTGCCTGTAATACCATTTCTAATCTTTAAGGCTTCATAGATCGCGAGTGATTTTGTTCTATGTCGAGGAGCGGAAGCGAAGGCGTAGCGGGGCTACGTGGCGCTTTCGCGACGAAGCCAGAGGGCAAAAGCGCTCGCGAGATAGAAGCGTTAAGGTTTTGAAATAGTATTACCGCTGCGGCGGGGTTTTTTTGGCCAGCGTTGCCCTCCTGCATCAAATTTTCCACAGCCGTTTCATGGCGGCAAAGGCGCGCACATAACCGGCGAACTCCTCGCCGGCGGCCAGCTCATTGTCCAAAATGGCTTCCAGCTCCATTTCGGCAGCGGGCTTCAGCCCCACACCCCGGCCATTGCCCACTGTTTCAAAGGCATGCCCCATGAGCTTTTGCCCCGCCATGGGGAAGGCCGCGTAAAACGCAGTCACATACTCCTTAAACAGCATGCGCCGCCGCTCCATGGGCGCGGCCATCGCCTGCACCGGCACATCCGTGCCTTGCACGGTGCTGCGCAGGCGGCCATCCTCCGACAGCAGGCCAATGGCCACTTCCTGCTTGGGCTCCCGGCTTTGAACCAGAAGCAGATCCACCAGCGGGTGGCTCTTGCTCAACCCCAGTTTGGCAATATCATAGAGCTTTTTGCGGGTCAGATCATCAAAATACGTCAAAAACTTACCGCCGCCGCCCGCCACGCATATTTCCATGCGCGGCCGCAGCTGCGCGCGCGTTTTCGCGTCCATGTTGCAACGCTCCAGCAGCTCCCCGCACAGGCGGAACAGGAACCCGAAATTGAACAGCAGCAGGCTTTCCAGCAGGCTCACCCGCCCTTGGGAGCGGGCAAAGGCCATGACCTCGGCCACGCCCTCGCCATGCTCGGCAAAAAACGCGTCCATCAGGAATTCATTTTTCTGGCGCACACGCAGGGAGGCGTGCCCGCCCGCAAAGGAGCGGCTCATTTCCCGCACCAGAATGCGCAGGGGCTCCTCGGCGGTGGTAAAATCCGCCTCAAAGGCCTCGCGCCGGTGCTCCGCCAGGGAATCGAACAGGATCTGCCGGCACCCCAGCAGCAGGGATGTTTCGGCCGCCGCATAGGGCGCGCCGCCCAGCCACACGCTCAGGTCGGTGGTGCCTCCGCCCACGTCCATGTTCAGGAAGCCGCTCACGGCGTTTACCTCATTGCGGCTGCGGAAATACAGGCCGTCCGCCTGATTTTCGCTGGCGAAGAGCACCGCGGGCACCCCTTGGGTGAGCGGCATGCCGGTCTCGGCCGCCACCTCGCGGCTCAACCCCCGCACGGTTTCAAGATAGGCTTCCTGCCGGTGCAAAGGCATGGCGTTGGGCATGCTGACCCGCCACGTGAGCGACGGCGATCCGGACAGCCGCGCCGCAAGCGATGCCTGCACCATCGCCTGCTTGAGAAACAGCCGCAGGCATTGGATGATGTAGGGTTCGTCCCCCCACTTCAGGCCATAGTACAGGGCGTTGGGGTTTTTGCGCAGCAGGGTGAGCGTGTCCGGTGGGTAGTAGATGTGCCCATCCAGCAGCGGCTGCTGCCAGCGCTTTTCATCATCGCCGAACATATCCATCACGCTCACAAAGGTGGCGGGCTGGGCTTCGCTGCGGAACAGGCGGGGCGGCAAAAACTCGTCCGGCAGGGACAGATCGTCCGCGCCGCGGCCTTGCAGGAGCGTTTTGAGCAGCCGGGGCGCGAGCGCCGCCGGGCGGATGTGCTCGCCCTGGCGCAGCATCATGGTGGTGGCGTTGCTGCCAAAATCGATGGCAACGGCGGCGGGCACCTCCCGCTTGAGCTGGGTGGGCGCATCGTCGTTGGGCAGCGCGCCCAGGCTCAGCTTGCCGCGCGTGAGGCCGATGTACAGCGGCCAACGCGTGACCCGCGCCACATGCCAGCGGCGCTCGTCGCGCGCGCCGTGGTCATCCTCGTCCATGGCGCGGCGCGGCTCGCCCTGCACAAAGCCGCCCTGATCGGGCACCGCCACATCCAGCGCATCGGGGCGCTGCGCCAGCACATAATAGGCCGACCACAGCCCGCCGCGCATGCGCGCCGCAGGCCACAGGCGCACGGTAGGCACATCCCGCGTGGGAATGGGCACAGCCATGCCGGCGGCAAACGTCTTGCCCAGCGGATAGGTTTTGGAAAGCTCGATGCGGTTTTGGTAGGCCGCGCCCCCTGCACGCTGCGTGCGTGTGAGCTGCATGCGTGCGCGCACCTTGCGCACGCCTTCCTCCTCCAGCAGGTCAAAGCCAAAGCTGGCGGCGGGCAGCATGGGGCGGTACAGCTCCTCCGGCTCGGCGTCGGCAGCCTGGCTGAGCCACAGCTGCAGCGCAGGGCCCACGGGCGGCACGGCAAAAAGGTGCTCCGCGCCCCGCACGGCGCAGGCGGCGTTAAGCCGCGCATCCTCAAAGGGCGGGATGCCCTCGCACAGCAGCAGGCAGTCTGAAAAAGCGCCCGTCAGGGTTTGCAGATCCTCCATGCCGACCAGCTCCCGCGTCAGGCGCGGCAAGGTGGTTGGCATGTCCTGCAAGGGCAGTTGCAGCGCGATGGCGCGCTCCCCCGCCTCCCGGAAAGCGGAGCGCTGCACGCTCCATTCCCGCAGCAGCGCGATGACCCGCCGGCTGGCGCCCAGCCTGCCGGTCAGGCGGTTGGCCAGCTCCACAAAGCGCTTGGCCACGGCGCGGTTCCAATCCCCATCAAACTGCAAAGGCAAGCTGGCTTCCTGCCACAGGCGGCGCAGGGTCTCCTCCTCTCCGGGGGCATTGGCCGGCTCCAGCAGGTACAGGGGCGATTCGATGGCAAATGCCTTGCCCTGGAACAGGTAGGTGATCACGCTCACACCGCCCAGCTCCCGGGGGGCGGCGGCATCCGCGGGCGCAAGGCGCGCCAGCAGCGGATTGTTCTGGAATTCTGCCACGGATAGGGGATCATCCTGCCGGACAACGCCGGGCAGCTGGCTCACCTCTTTGAGCCCGCACACGGCCAGCGCGCGGATGTACAGCTCCCGCTCGGCGCGGGCATCCCCCGCCTCCAGCCGCTCCCGGAAGGAACCGCGCCGCGCCAGCAGATCCCCGATAAATTGGTCGATCAACCCGCACAGGCTTGCATCGGCCGCATAGAGGGGGCTGCGGAGCTCCGCGCGCTCGTTTAGCGCCTGCAAATACCGCAGCCGCTGCACCAGGCGGGCGCGATCCCCTTCGGCGAGCAGCGGGCAGGGGTCGGTAAAGCGCCCGTGCTGGCGGTCATACCAGCGCACGGCATCCGGCAGGTAGGCGGACAGATCGCCCGCATTGGCGGCGGGCGCCAGCGCCACCGAAGGGGACAAAAGCCCCACGGCCTTTTTTTCCGGCACGCCGTCCCGTGTGATGGACAGCGTGAACAGCCACAGCCCAAACGCCGCCCGCGCCGGGGGCAAGGCCGCCTGCACACTGCGCTGGAACATGCCGCCCTCCCCGGCAAGCATATTTTCGCAGGCAAGCAGCGGCCAAGTCGCGTCCTTGGCCCAGCCGTCCCACAGGAGCAGCATGGCCAGCACGGCGCGCCAGTCGAGCATTTCCTGGTGGCGCATGGCATCCTCATAGGGCAAGCGCATCAGGCGGCGCAGCTGCGCCTCCCCGGCCAGCACATCGGGGATGGCGTAACCCACATCCTCCCCCGGGGTCAGGATGTTGCGGGCGACGCTTTCCAGCCACTCATGGGGCTTTTGGTTGCCATCGCTCACAATGCCCGCGCGGGATTGGTACCCCGCGTGAAAGCCCTCGTCCATCGTAGGCAGCAGGGTGATGTAGCTGGTATCCTGATCCAGCGCGGCCTTGCGCGCGTCGCGTTTGGTCTTTTTCATAGATCCTCCTCGATCACGGCGGCCAGCAGCGCGGCCGTGAAGCTGGCAAAGGCCGCCTGCGCGCCCTCGCCTGCGCGCTGCCCGCCGCCCATGCCCGCCACCGCGTGCGCCGCGGTGATGCGGTCGGGCACACGCTGGCGCACCGTGTGGCTAAGCCCCGCCCACAGCGTACGGC
>LVAR01000066.1 GCA_001604115.1 Clostridiales bacterium Firm_12
CATGGCTTCGGCCGCATCGCCCTTGCGCTGCAAGGGATATACCGCGCCTGCGCCCTGTGAAAGCACGCGGATGGACAGCGCCGTTTCGCTCAGGGTGGTCAGTTTGTGGGTCAGGGTGAGGGCATCTGCCTGCGCGCCTGTCCACAGGCCATAGCCATCCACCCGGAAATACAGCGTCTCGCCAAACAGGGTGCAAAGCCCGTCCTGCCGGAAGGCTGCGGTGCGCTGGCCATCGGCGCTTTCCCACACGCCCAAAATCAGGTAGGCGCGGCGGGTCAGTTTGCGGGCGGCCACATCCTTATAGTCTGGAATGCGCTGATAATACGGCAGCGCCTCATAGGGCTTGCCCGCGTCATAGAGCGTTTCGGCGTATTGGTAGCAGGCTTCCTCATACATGCCGACCAGATCGGCATACGCCTCCGGCAGGTTGGCTGTATCAAAATCGGCCAGGGTATCGACAACTGTTTGCCAATCCTTGGTCTCATACGCTGCGCGGGCGGGCACGGCATAGCGGTCGTATGCCTCCTGCATGCAGGCTGCCGCCTGGGCAGCCGCGTCCCTATAATCCCCCAAAGCGGCAAACAGGGGCGCGGCGGCACGGTAATCCCCGGCGGTCATGCGGCGCATGGCCAGCTCGTACTGGATGGCATGGTAGTTTTCCCGCGCGGCGCCAAAATCCCCCAGCGCCAGATACAGCTCGCTGGCTTTGTCCAAATCGCCGGCGGCCTGCGCCTTCATCGCTTCGCTCATGGTGATCTCGCTAAGCTGCGCCTTGGCCTGGGCGTTATCCGGCAGGCTGTTGAGCAAGGCGATGGCCTCCTCCACATCCCCGGATGCTTTCAGGTTGAGCGCCAGCTGGTAGGTCGCCGCCTCCAGCTGCGCGGCGCTGTCCTTGTAGTTGCCCAGCAAGGCAAACCCCTCGATGGCTGCGCGGTACTCCCCGGCGGCGTTGGCGGCGGTGGCTACGCTGTACTGGGTTTGGCGGAACTTATCCTGGCTGTCCTTGTAACGCCCCAGCGCCTGATACAGCGGCGCAGCGGCGGCATAGTCCCCGGCGGCATAGGCGGCCTCCGCCATGGTGTAGCGGAGATCGCGCAGGCGGGTCGGCGCATCCTGATAATCCCCCAACAGGGCATACAGGGTGGCGGCTTCCTCGGTGCTCCCGGCAGTGACCAGCTTGCCTGCCTGCCGGTAGCGCGCCATGCGCAGCAGATCGACTCCCTTTTCGTGCTTGGGGATGGTAATGAGCAGATCGATGGCGCCGCCTTCATCGCCGGTATTATACAGGGTGAGCGCTTGGCGGTACACACATTCCCACGCAAGGGTCTCACTGTCCAGATAGCCGGAGATGCGGGTGAACAGCGCCTGCGCCTTGGCAAAATCCCCGGCGTTCATGCGCGCCATAGCCTGTTCATACAGGCTGCCGTTGGCTTTGAGCGCCGCATCGGCATAATCCCCCGCCTGCTGGTACAAGATGCCCGCCTGCTCCAGATCCCCGGCGGCATGCAGTTGCTCGGCCAAGCCATAGCAGGCCTCCTGAAGCAGCTCGGCCGCGCCTTCGGCTGTGCCGGCCAGCGTCAGCTTGTCCACAGCGCTCCGGAAATCCCCCTGCGCAAGGGCGGCCTGCCCCAGCGCCAGGTCGCATGCCGCAACCTGATCCGGCGCATCGCGGTAGGCACCCAGATCCTCAAACAAAATGCGGGCGGCAATGTAGCTTTCATCCTGAAAGAGCTTATCCGCCTGCCGGTATTGGGATTCCTGCAGCTGAGTCTGGCTATCCCGATACGTGCCCAGGGAAAGGAACGCTTCGGCGGCGGCGTCATATTTGCCCGCCCCCAGCCAAAGCATGCCCTGATCATACACCGCCTGCTGGTAGCGGGCGGGGCTTTCCAGATAATCCCCCAGTGATTGGTACAGCGCGGCGGCCTCGCTCAACGCGGCGGCTTCCCCTGTGGCGGCAAGGCTTTCGGCCTTGCGGTAATCGCACTCCAGCAGCAGCGCGCGCGCATCGGCATAATCCCCCAGGGACTGGTAGGCGGCACGTGCATCGTCATAGGCGCCGCGGGTGAGCAGCGCGCCCGCGTTCGCATAGCGCAGGGCAGGCAGCCCCCACACCGCGCCGGCCGCGAGCAATGCCGCCGCCGCCACGCCGGATAGGGCCGCGATGCGGAGGTTACGTTTCTTTTTGAGCGCCTTGAGCCGCGCGGCCTCGCGCTCCTCAGCCAGGCGGCTGGTATCCTCCCGGGCGGCCTTGGCCACGCTGCGCAGCTTTTGCTCATGCACAGCAATGAGCTGCTCCACATTATCCCGGCTGCAAGTGGCAAAAACGGTGTCCCGGCGGCGCTCGCAGCGGCAGCAGCGGTCGCTCAGCAGCGGGTTGGCCCGGCCGCATACGCACACCCAAACCCGCTCCTGCACATTGGGGTAGCCCACAGCATCCGGCCCGGCCACGAAACGGAGCTGATCCAGCCGCCTGCCGGGGGGCAGCGCGTTGCCTTCGTACTCGGTCAGCGATGCGGTGCCGCGCCGCCAGATGGTGGCATCGTCAAACCACACTTTCTCGATCACGACCTCCAGGCTACTGGCATGCTCCCATTGCAGCGGCGCAAGCCCAACGCTGAAACGCTCGCCCGGGGCGGCGCTCACGCCCTGGAAGCGCTCCGTTTGCCGGAAGAGCAGCTCGCCTTGGGCGGCGTGGCAAATCAGGGTCATCTGCACGGAGGTGACCACTTTATCGCTCAGGTTGTTGAGTGCGAAATTGCACTCGGGGTTGCCTTCGCTTGGGGTGGTATATTGCCATAGCTCCACCGGGCAGCTCAGGTCGATTTTCATAGGTTCATCCCTCCAAGGCTTGTGCGCTTCAGTTGCGGTACAGCATCATTTCCGACAGCCGTCCGTCGGTAAAGGTCAGGTGCAGGGCAAAGGTAGCATCGCCCACCAGCGCCTGGTAGCGCACGGTGGCCGCCGCGCCATCCCGCTCCAGCGTGCCAAAGGGCGGCTGCTGGCCATCCCCGTACAGCAGGGCAGCGTTGCCCCATAGTAGGCCGCTGCCCTCGGAGCGGAACAGCGCCAGCGCCTGCTCCAGTTGCATACCCAAAAGCAGGCCGCGCGGCCCGGGAAAGCCTTCCCCAGTCAGGGAAAGCGAGGTCAGGTGCGGGTTTTGGCGCTGCGCATCCAGCTCAAACACCAGCGCTGCGCCCGCGTAGCCAAGGGTATGCAGCCAACCGCCATCCTCCGCCTGCACTTCATCCTGCGTGAGGGGTGTGCCAAAGAGCACCCCGGCGCCGGTTTCCGTGAGGGTCAGAAAATCCATGCGGCCAAACTGCAGGTCGCTTTGCCCAAAGGGTTCCGCGGTGCTTTGCAGGGTAACACCCTGCTCCGCCGGGGCATCCCCGCCCACTGCCGCCAGGTTGCCCTGCACGGCCTCCAGCGTGGTCGCAGCGCTGATGCCATACACGTGAATGGCGGATATTTCGCCCGCCTGCACGGTATAGACGATGCCCGCATCGGTATAGCGCCCGCCGCCCATGTTTGCATGGATGGCGCACTGCACGCTTTGCAGCGCGCCGCCGGCGCGCTGCGCCCACGCCCAATAGGCCGCATCCGGCAAGGAATCCAGCACATAGAGCGGGGCAAAGGTTTCCCCGCCCGTAAGGTCCGGGTTTTGCCAGCCATAGGCCGAAAGGAGCATATCCGCCGGTGCGCCCAGGCGTATGTTGCGCGGCATGGCCAGCGTTTCGCCTGTGACGGAAATGGCGTTGAGCCTGCTGTTTTGATCCAGCGCCGGCCGGTCGTAATACAAGGTGGCGGCGTCATACATAAAGGCATAGCCGTCCTGGGTGAGGGCTTCCTCACCCACGGGGGCGTTGAGGGGCGTCTGCCCCACGGTGCTCATCAAAAGCCCGCTGAGCCAGGTGTTGAGCTCTGTTTCCGTGAGCACGCCCGCGGCGTCGGCCAGGGCGGGCGCGGGCAACGCAAAACAGAGCGCGAGCAAAGCGGCCAGGAGGGTGCGTTTTTTCATCATTTTCCATTCCTTTCTGCCGCGGCAGGGCAAGGGAGGAATCCTCCACTCTTCATTTTACATGAAAGGATTGCATCTGTATACCCTCCGGGGTAAAATTTGCAAGTGCGTGCCCACGCGCCCTGCGCCCGCGCGGGGCGGGCGTGCAAAACGCCCTGCGGTATGGTATACTGCCAGAAGGCAAAACAGCATGGCGGGGAGGCGGGCGCGGTGGATTTTGAGCGCGACTACATCATGCGGATGATCCAGATGATGGGGGATTTTTTCCGCCGCATTGCCGACATGGTGGATGACCGGGAGCGTGCCTTGCTGATCGACGCGCAGGCACGGCAGCATTGCGGCATGCCGCTGGCCACTGCCGAGGCGCTGGAGCCGGACATGCTGGCCGAGCTGCTGCCACCCGCACAGCGCTTTGTGATGAGCGAGCTGCTCCACACCAAGGGCCGCGCCTGCGCCAGCCTGCCGGCGGCGCACCGGGAGGCGTTGCTCCTGCAATCGCTTCGGTTGCTCAGCACCCTGAACGGCGATCAGTTTGCCCAGCGCGCCGCGCAGCTTCAGACGCTCAAGCGGGAGCTGTATGCCCGGCTCACCGCGCCCGACCTGATGCGCTGCGCTCGCTTTTTTGCCCAGGCCGAGGCGTTTGACGCCATGGAGGATGCACTGTTTCAGGCATTGGCATTCCTGGCCGGGGAAGATTGGCTTACCTCGGCGGATGAAGGGATGCTGCTGTTGCGGCGCGCCGCCAAGGCGGATGAGTTCACCTTGGCCCTATGCAACATGACCCGCCAGGAGCTTTGGGAATCCGCCCATGAGCTGAGCGTTGAATACAGAAAACGGACAGGAGGATCGGCATGATCCTGATCTCGGTACAAAATGTACAAAAAGGCTTTGGCGCCCATGAGGTGCTGCGTGATGTGACCTTTAGCCTGCAAAAAGGGGAAAAGATGGGGCTGGTGGGCGTGAACGGCTGCGGCAAGACCACGCTGATGCGCATGCTCTCCGGCGAGGAGCAGCCGGACGGCGGCTCCATCCACATGAGCAAGGAACTGCGCATCGGCTATCTGGCGCAGATCGACGATATCGCCCTGACGGACACCGTCTGGGGCGCGATGCTGCGCGTGTTTGAGCCGGTGATCCGCCTGGAAAACCGGCTGAAGGCGCTGGAGGGCGAGCTGGCTGCTAGCACCGAGGATGCCGCCGCCACGCTGCGGCTCTCCGCCGAATACCACCGCCTGACGGAGCAGTTTGCCGCCATGGCCGGCTACGCCTATGAGGGCGAGATGATCGGCGTGATGGGCGGCCTTGGCATTGGCCGGGACATGTACGAGCGCACGGTGGGCACGCTGTCCGGCGGGGAGCGCACGCGGCTTTCACTGGCCAAGCTGCTGCTCCAGAAACCCGATGTCCTGCTGATGGACGAGCCGACCAACCACCTGGACCTGAGCGCCATCGAGTGGCTGCAAACCTACCTGACGGACTACAAGGGCACGCTGCTGATCATCAGCCATGACCGCTATTTTCTGGATCATGTGTGCACCACCATGGGCGAGATGCTCATGGGGCGGGTCATCAAATTTACGGGCAACTACACCGAATATATGAAGAAGCGCACAGCCGATTTTGAGGCGCGCATCAAAGCCTACCATCTCCAGCAAAAGGAGATCGAGCGGGAGCAGGCCATCATCGAGCGCTACCGCAGCTTTAACCGGGAAAAGAGCATCCGCGCGGCGGAAAGCCGCCAGAAGCGGCTGGATAAGATCGAGCGGCTGGAAAGACCCACCGAAGAAAACCATGTGCGCTTTTCCTTTGACATCCGCCGCCGCATGGGTGAGGACGCTATCGAGATCAAAGGTCTGTCCAAAGCCTTTGACGGGCGGCCGGTGTTTGAAAACATCAGCTTCAAGCTGCGCACCGGCGACCGTGTGGCGCTCATCGGCCCCAACGGCGTGGGCAAGAGCACGCTGCTGAAGATCCTCATGGGGCGCATGACCCCGGATGCGGGCGGCGTGCGCTTTGGCGTGAACGCCGATGTGGGCTATTACGACCAGCACCAGCAGGAGCTGAACCCCGAAAACACGGTGCTGGATGAGGTGTGGAACGCCTTCCCCACCCTGGAGCAAAGCCGCGTGCGCGGCGCGCTGGGGCTGTTTCTCTTTTCCGGGGACGATGTGTTTGCCAAGGTGGGCTCGCTGTCCGGCGGGGAGCGGGGGCGCGTGGCGCTGACCAAGCTGATGCTCAAAAAGGACAATCTCCTGCTGCTGGACGAGCCGACCAACCACCTGGATATGGACAGCCGTGAGGTGCTGGAGGATGCGCTTTCGGATTTTCCGGGCACGATCCTGGCCATCAGCCACGACCGCTACTTTATCAATCAGTTTGCCGACCGTGTGATAGTGATGAATCAGGACGGCGTACTGGAGTATTTGGGTAATTTTGATGATTATCTGGAAAAGCGCGACCGCCCCGTGCCCCCGCAGGAGGTAGCCGGCGAGGGTGTGACCCGCACCGCGCTGGTCAAGGAGCGCAAGCGGGATCGCCAGCAGGGCGCGCGCGTGCGGGAGTGCCGGGCGGTGGTCGCCAAGGCCGAGGCAGCCATTGGGGACAACGAGCGCCGCATTGCCGAGCTGGAAGCCTTGCTGGCGGAGCCGGAAACCTACGCTGACCAGGCACGGATGCTCGCGCTCACAGAAGACTACCGCCTGGAGCAGGAAAAGCAGGAAGCGCTCTATGATGCGCTGGAGCAGGCCGAGGCGGCCTATCAGCAAGCGCTGGGGGATGCGCCCTGAAGCATTGCCTTTGCCTTACATGGTGCGCGCGCTCCGCGTGGCGGCGGCGCTGCCCTGACGGGGAGTGCGGCGCCGCGTCAGCGCCCCGGTTTGCCGCCCCAGCTGAGCCCGGACTTGCGCGCCTGCGCAAACTGGTATTTGCGCGCGATGCGGTATATTTTCCCGTCTTTTTCAAAACGCGCGCCCGTTTGCCGAAACCAGAAGGGCACGCCGGCGGCCATGCACTGTTGCCGCAACCCAAGCGCCCAATCATAGCGCATCAGGCGCGCGGCCTCGCCGCTTTCGCCGCCGGCCGCCACCTGCTCCACCCCGTTTAAGTAGGGGCTCACATCCATGGCTTCCAGCATCGGCTCGCAAATGATCAGCCGGTGGCGTACCGGCAGGCTGAGGAAATGCGGCAGCCGCTCATCCGCCGCCGCCTGATTTTCACAGGTGACGCCGATGGTCACATTGTCATACCCCGAGCCCCAATCCTCCGGAAGCCCTTGGGCAAAGCGCAGGATGCGCTTGGTAATGAAGAAAAACCGCAGATCCTGCCGCTCCCGCATCATGCGCCATGCCTCCGGCCGCCACGCATCCGCCTCGGCCAGAAAAAAATCACTGGTAAAGCAGCAGTCTACTTCATCCGGCCCGGGCAGGGCGTAGCTGCCATCCCGTTTGCGGCGCACCGGCAAGTCAAAGGCCGCGTTTTTCCTGACCGCGCTGGCATCCAGCTCGTATTTGGCATCGCGGCGGTACACATAGCAGTTCAGGCAGCCCGCGCTGCACTTATGGCACCCGTGCCATGGATTCCAGTCCGCCATTGCACATCCCCTCCGAATGTATGTTCTGCTTCCATTATACCCCGTGGCGCGCAAAAGCGCCAGAATTTACAGGAAAACCTAGGCCAGGCGTTGCAAAACAGGGTTTCATTTGCTACACTGATGCGGAAAGGAGCGCCGTTTGCACCCAAACGGCGAAGTGATAGAA
>LVAR01000067.1 GCA_001604115.1 Clostridiales bacterium Firm_12
GGCTTAAAGGGGCGGCGCTCGCCACCCTCGGCATTGGCGGGACGGCTGTAGGGACGATCCCCAGCGGGACGGAAAGGGCGATCCCCGGCGGGCTTAAAAGGCCTATCTCCAGCGGGACGGAAGGGACGGTCGCCCGCAGGCTTGAAAGGCCTATCGCCGCTAGGCTTAAAGGGGCGGCGCTCGCCACCCTCGGCATTGGCGGGACGGCTGTAGGGACGATCCCCAGCGGGACGGAAAGGGCGATCCCCGGCTGGCTTAAGAGGCCTGTCCCCGGCGGGACGGTAAGGACGGTCACCCGCAGGCTTGAAAGGCCTGTCACCGCTAGGCTTAAAGGGGCGGCGCTCGCTGGCACCGGAGCGGTTGCTATCATGCCTGCCGGGTGCAGTATGGTTGCCATTACCTTGCTTGGGGCCGTTTCCGTGATTACCCTGATCGCTCATATCATAACCTCATTCAGCGGTTGTCCCGCGACGATCTGATGGCCGCGCAGGTAGGCGCGGGCATCCATACGTTTTGCATTGGGTGCCTGGATTTCCAAGAGTTCCATTGCGCCATCCCCGGTGGACACTACCATACCATGCTGGGGATCGGCGAAGATCAGGGTGCCGGGAGCGATCGCAGGGCTATCCTGATAAGGTGCTGCGCGCCATACCTTGAGCACACCGTTGGCAACGGGTGCATAGGCACAAGGCCAAGGATCCATCGCCCGAACGCGCAGGATGTTCTGCGCGGTGGTTTCGGCAAAGTTGAGCAGACCCAGCTCTTTGGTCAGTTTGGAGTCGTAGGTCATGGATGCTTCATCCTGCCGCTCGCGGGGGCAATCGCCTGCCTCCAGCCGCCCCAACGTCTCCAGCAGCAGTTGCGCACCCATCTGAGACAGGCGTGCGGTCAGGGTGGCCGTGGTATCCTCCGGGGTAATGGGGGTTTGCGCCCGCAGGAGCATATCGCCGGTATCAATGCCCGCATCGGTGAGCATGGTGGTCACGCCTGTGATGGGATCGCCCTTTAGCACCGCCCAAGCGATGGGTGCGGAACCCCGGTGGCGGGGCAGGAGGGAAGCATGCACATTGACCGTGCCCAGCCGCGGCACATCCAGCACTTCCTGGCTGAGGATCTGCCCAAAGGCGGCGGTCACGCACAGGTCGGGGGCGAGGGCACGCAAATCGTCAATGCCGTCCTTGCGAATCTTGAGGGGCTGAAACACCGGGATTTGGTGCTCCAGGGAGAGCACTTTGACCGGGCTCATCTGCACCTTGCCGCCGCGCCCTTTGGGGCGATCCGGCTGGGTGAAAACGCCGACTACCTGATGTTCAGACTGGAGCAAAGCTTGCAGGGATGGCACTGCGAAATCCGGTGTACCCATGAACACAATGCGCAGGCTCAAAGGCTGGCCTCCTCTTGCGGTTCGGCGGAGGCGTCGGCTTCCTCGGCGCCATCGTCCTCCCCCTCATCATCTTCCTGAAAGATTTCATGTTCCATGATATCGACATACAGCACACCATTCAGGTGATCGATTTCATGGCACAGGGCGCGTGCCAAGAAGCCTTCGCCAACCACCTCAAAGGGTTCGCCTTTGGCGTTTTGCGCATGGACAACCACCTTCATGGGACGTTTGACTACGCCGGCGCGTCCCGGAACACTCAGGCAGCCTTCAGGGCCTTCCTGCTCGCCCTCGCGGGACACGATTTCCGGGTTGACCAGCTCATAAAGGTGATCGCTGGCATCGACCACGCATACACGCTTGAGGATGCCTACCTGCGGTGCGGCAAGACCCGCGCCGTCGTTTTTGTACATGGTCTCAGCCATATCCTTGAGCAGCATTTTCAGCCGCAGGTCAAACTTTTCGACCGGTTTGCATTGCTTGCGAAGCTTGTCATCGCCGATTTCGACGATTTTTCGGGTCGCCATAGGTTGTCACTCCTTTGTAGGTGGATGTTAAATAAGGGTGGCGGGGTTTACCTCCGCGTAGATCTGGCAGTGCGGATCGCTCACCTGCGCCAGCTCGCCAAGGAGCTGCAACACGGGCTGTGCATCCGCATGCTCAAAAAGTTTGAGCAGCACATGAAAGCGGAATTTGCCGCGGATGCGCTGCACCGGCGCGCAGTCTGCACGGAGCAGGAGCACGCGGCGCTGCTGCGCAGGATGCGCCTGCAAATAGGCCGCGATGGTGTCATACAGGCGGCCGTTCATCGCTTCCGCCGCATCGGCCTGTTCGCTTTCCACCAACAGGCGGGCGATCATCGTAAAGGGCGGGTACAGCCCCGTGCGCCGGCGCTGAAACTCCTGTGTGAAAAAGGCTCGGTAATCCTGCTGGGCTGCAGCCAGAATGCAGGGGTGCTCCGGTTGATAGGTTTGCACGATCACCTCGCCGGATGCATCCGCGCGCCCGGCGCGGCCGGCGACCTGCGTCACCAATTGAAACGTGCGCTCCTGCGCACGGTAGTCCGGCAGGTTGAGCGTGAGATCCGCAGCCACCACACCCACCAGCGTGACATGGGGGAAATCCAGCCCTTTGGCGATCATCTGCGTTCCGATGAGCGCCTGCGCTTTGCCCTCCCGAAAATCCGAGAGCATGCGATAATGCGCATCCCGCTGCTGCGTGGTATCGATATCCATGCGGATGGTGTTGACATTCGGGAACAGGCGGCGCATTTCCTCCTCTACCTTTTGGGTACCGCTGCCAAAGTAGCGGATGTATTTACTGCCGCACTCCGGGCACACAGCAGGGGGCAACTGGGTCGCGCCGCAAAAGTGGCAGCGAAGCTCATCCGCCCCATCCTGGCTGCCTTTGTGCAGGGTCATGCTTACATCACACTGCGCGCAGCGCACCACATAGCCGCAGTTGCGGCAGCTCACAAAAGTATTGTAGCCCCTGCGGTTGAGGAACAGCATCGCTTGCTGACCGCTGTCAAAGCAAGCTTTGAGCCGCTGCTGCAACAGCTGGCTGAAGATGGAGCGGTTGCCCGCCGCCAGCTCACGCCGCATATCCACCAGTGTCACAGGGGGGAGGTCTCTCCCATTGACGCGGGAGAGCATCTCCACAAGGGTATAATCCCCGCGTTTTGCCATGGCGAAACTCAAAATGCTGGGGGTGGCGCTGCTGAGCAGCAGGGTAGCGCCCTCGCGCGCGCAGCGGCTGCGGGCAATGCGTCGCGCATCATAGCGGGGGTGTTTATCGGAAAGATAAGTTTGCTCGTGTTCCTCATCCACGACGATCAGCCCTAGCTTCTCCAGCGGAGCGAAGATGGCCGAGCGCGCGCCGATGACCACGCGCGCATCCCCCAAGCGGATGCGCCGCCACTCATCCAGGCGCTGCCCATCCGTCAGGCGGCTATGCAGCACGGCAGTGCGCTCGCCAAAGCGCCCGCGGAACCAGCCGACCATCTGGGGTGTCAGGGCGATTTCCGGCACAAGGATGATGGCCGATTTGCCCAAATCCAGCACCTGCTGTACCATGGCCAGATATACCTCGGTCTTGCCGCTGCCGGTCACGCCATGCAGCAGAAACGCACCTTCCCCGTGGGTGAGAGGCGGGAGCATGATGGCCAGCGCGGCTTGCTGCTCCGATGTGAGGGGAGGCGGCGCGGTAGGCACGGCTGGCATGTCTTCATAAGGCAGGCGGAACACTTCCCGAAAGGAGAGATGAACCAGGCCGGCTTCCGAAAGCTGCCGGAGCGCCTCTTGCGGCGCGGTAACCAAGGTGGCCAGCTCCGCTACGGGGTGGGGGCGGCCATCCGCCAGCAGGCGCAGCAGCGTCGCACGTTTTTGGGAGCGTCCTTGCTTACTGGCGGCGGTTTCTGCATCCACATTGGCGGCAAGTTGCGCAAGCGGTTCCTGCTTGGCCTGTACACGGCTTTGGCGCATGGCGGCGGGCAGCATCAGGCGAAGGGTTTCGGACAGGGGGCAGTGATCCTCCAGCGCCAACTCCTGTGCAAGGGCCAGCATGGCGGGCAGCACGGCGGCGTAGGGCTCCAGCAATGCTTTGATACTGCGCAGCCTTGCAGGGGGCACTTCGCACTGGTCGGACAGGCCGATCACGATGCCTTCGACCTGCCGCGCGCCCAGCGGTACGCGCACCCGCATGCCCGGTTCGGGCGCCATGCCATCCGGAATCCGGTAAGTGAAGGGCTTGGCGACATTGGAATGCACCACATCCACAATGACATGGGCAAACATGTAGCACCCTCCTTTCCTGGGCTGGACAAGCATCAGCGGAAATAGCGGTTGGTAGGTTTGGGCACGCGCCCCTTTTTGCCTGGGCGGCCGCCATCACGGTGGAAAACGCGCATCAGGATCCGGATCAGGATGAACAGCCCCAGGAACGGCGAAGCGGCAATCAATGCAAACTCCACCGAAAACGGCGGGAACGGGTTAGGGTCGGCGTATGTGGCGGTTTCGATTTCCTCAATGGAAAGCGGCGCATTTTCCCGCCGGGCAATGGAGCGCGAAGCGACGAGCTGATACACCACAGGGCTGCCGCCGTCCGCAGGGTAATAGGTCATGGTGCCAAAGGCCTCCCCTTGGGTTATGGGGGCGGCAAAGTTCTGGCGGGTATATTCGATAAGCACCGCTTGCTTGAGGTTTCGCGCCAGCGTTTCCACCTCGGTGCGGGTCGCGACCAGGCTCACGGTGCGTGTGTCAGCCATAGGCTGGATATCCAGCTGCAAACGGCCAAGCTGCGCATCATCCATCGCGTAGCCGGAGGTCTCGACCACGGAAGGGTTCATCTGGTACAAATCCAGCGGGGTGACGCTCATAAACTGGGAGAACCCATATTCCATGAGTTTTTTGGAATCAGTCCAGCGCCCATAACGGCTGGTGTAAAGCAGCACGGAGATGAGCCGCACCCCGTCTTTCTCGGCAGAGCCCACGTAGCAGTAACCGGCACGCGCATGATAACCGGTCTTGATGCCCGTTGCGAGGGGATAATAATACTCGTTCTCCTCGTTGGGGTTAAGCCAGTTGTCGCTGTTGCCCATGATGACGCGGGCGCGCTGCAGATTGCTTTTGGGCAAGCGATAGCTGTATGTTTTGGCGATATTGCGAAAGGTCTCATTTTGCATGGCAACACGGGCGATTTTGGCCATATCCCTGGCGGTGGTATAGTGGCTATCGTCATGCAACCCATTTGCGTTGGCAAAGTGCGTGCTGGTGCAGCCCAGTTCCAGCGCGGTCTGGTTCATCAAATCGACAAAGGCGCCTATGCTGCCGGATACGGCCATGGCGATCAGGTTGGCGCCCTCGTTGCCGGAACGCACCATGGTCGCGTACAGCAGATCCTGAAAATTGATCGTTTCGCCCACCGAAAGGGGAATGGTGGAGCTATCGTCCGGGATGTTGGCAGAAACACTGTCCATGGTCACGGTAGCGTTCATATCCCCATGCTGCAAACCCAGCAAGGTGGTCAGGATCTTTGTGGTCGATGCGGGGTACATCATCTCATCCGCGTTTTTTTCAAAAATGACCTCACCAGTCGATTCCTCGATCAGGATTACGGATTTTGCGTAGAGCTGATCCTCGGTGAGGTTTTCGGGATGAGCCGGATCATAGGGAAGGGCGTCAGAGGGTAGCTCCGGGGCGATATAGCGAATCTCGGGCGGCGTTTGCTCCTCCTGCGCCTTGGCCACAACACCGGCCCAGGGCAACAGGGACAGCGCGGAAACGGCAGTGAGCAGCACTGCAAAGACCCGACCCAGCGCCTTCCTCAAATCTGCCACACCCCCGCATTCTCTGAAATCCACATCAAGTCATTATACAGTGTGCGGGGCGTTTTGTCCAACGCCCGGCACGTGGCTTAAGGCTGCTCCAGCGTGAGGTTGCGCACCCATGTGCCCTTGCGCACGGCGCGTACAGCCCACAGCAGCTTGGCATTCATGAGCACCTGCACAATAATGAGCGCAGGCACCAGCGACAGCCGGCCGGGCAATAGCAGCGCCATGAGCACACTGGCGGGCACCGGCACAAACCACATGTAGCCGCTGTCCAGCAGCATAGCGTTACGCATATCCCCGCCGGCGCGCAGCACAAAGAAGCAGAAGGAGTACATAAAGTTGGCCGGTAAAAACAATGCCAGGATGCAACTCAACTCTGTCGCCAGGGAGCGCAGCTCGGCCTGGATGCTGTAGAACTGAGGCAGAATGAAGGCAATGCCCATGCAAAGGGTCATGCTCACCAAACTGATTAGGAAGGTGAGCAAACTCAACTTTTTACAATGATCACGCGCCTTGTCCAGCTCGCCGGCGCCCAACGCCGTGCCAATGAGCACCGAAATAGCGGAAGAACCGCCGGTAATGATTACCGCAGAAATTTGCGTTGCCAGTTCCGCAATGGTCAGCGCGGGGAGCGCGGACTCGGCCAGCTTGGCATAACACCAGAAGAAAATGTTCAGCCCCAAACCGTACAGCATTTCGTTTACAATCATGGGTGCTGCTTTTTGGATGAACTGGGAGCGCACCCGTTTTTCCAACCGGAAACCGTCCAATGGGGCAAAGTGGAAATACATGCGTTCCCGCATCATCAGCAAGGTGTAAAAACCCATTTCAAACAGGCGGGCAATCAGGGTGCCATAGGCGGCGCCCACCACGCCAAGTTTGGGCATGCCAAAATTGCCATAGATGAGCGCGTAATTGCAAACCACATTCACGCCCATGCTGATCATACTGGCGAGCATGGGCACGCGGTTTTGCCCCAGGGAGCGAAGGGAAAAAATGCATGCACCGCTGATCGCGGCCGGAAAGTAGCTGAAAGCGATGATCCGAAGGTAGGATACACCAAGCGCCACCGTGTACGGATCGCTCACATATATGCGCATGACGTTTTCTGGAAACAGGTAGAGCACCAGAAAGAACACCGTGGCGTTGACCAGCGCGATCGCCATTTGCAGCCAGAAGATGCCCTGACACGAGCGGCGGTCTTTAGCCCCGTAATATTGGCTGATGAGCAGGCCACCACCGCCGACCAGCCCAAAAATAAAGCCGTTAAAGACCATGACGGGCATGTTGGCCACGCTTACTGCACTGATGGCAAGCCCTTGCACGTCCAAGGAACCCACCATCAGGTTATCCACCATGTTGAACAGGTTGTTGATCAGCTGCTGGACGGTAACAGGCAACATCACGGCCAATGCACCCCGATAGTAGGCTTTGGTTCCCAGGTAAGGTTGGATGGCCGTGCGCAGGCGCTGCATGGAAGCTCCCTCTTTTCATTGCATATAATAGGTAGTCTTGCATATAGAGAAATATGCAGATAAATATCATACCCTAAACCGGGCGGCATGGCAAGACGAATGTGCCGGAAGCCGTCCCGCGTGTGGATGGTGGCAACCCGCTGGAACATTGCCCCGTTATGGTGTACAATGAAAGCACAAATCGCCCTTTAGAGGGTCTGGCACGGAGGGAACCATGGCATATCAGGCACTTTACAGGCAATGGCGCCCCATGACCTTTGCGGAAGTCATCGGGCAGGAAGCAGTGGTGAGCACGCTGCGCAGGCAGATCCAAACCGGACGCATCGCCCATGCTTACCTGCTGTGCGGCTGCCGCGGCACAGGCAAAACAACCATTGCCAAAATCATGAGCCGAGCGGTGAACTGCCTCCAACCCCTCGAAGGCGATCCGTGCGGCGTGTGCGAACCTTGCCGTGCGATCCTGGCTGAAAGCACGCTGGATGTGCTGGAATTGGATGCGGCCAGCAACAACAGTGTGGATAATGTACGCGACCTGCTGGAGCAGGTGCGCTACCCCGCGCAGGTTGGCAAGTACAAGGTATATATCATCGATGAAGTGCACATGTTATCCACGGCAGCGTTCAACGCTCTCCTGAAAACACTGGAAGAACCGCCGCAGCATGTGGTGTTCATCCTGGCAACTACAGAGCCGCAGAAGATCCCCGCAACCATCTTGAGCCGGGTGCAGCGCTATGATTTTGGGCGCATCCCTGCTGCGCAGATCGTGGGACGCATGGAGGATGCGCTGCGCAAGCTTGAACTGCAGGCGGAGCCGGAAGCATTGCAAATGGTGGCGCGTGCGGCGGAAGGCGCCATGCGCGATGCATTTAGCATCCTGGATATGTGCGTTTCCGCCGCGGCGGAGGGTGTGCTGACGGCCGCCATCACCCGGGACGTACTGGGCGCAAGCGACCGGGATTTTTTGTTTGCATTTGCGGACAGGCTGGCAGCAGGGGATGCGGCCGGCGTGATGAAGGCGATCGACAGCCTGATGCGTGCGGGCAGGGAACCCATGGTGTTCCTGAAAGAAATGTCCCGTCATGTGCGTGCGCTGCTGATGGTGCGGGCGGTGCAGGAGCATGCGGCGGGCATTCTGGAAGTAACGGACGAGGATGAACGCCGTTACCGCCAGCAGGCCGAAGCTTTTACCGGAGAGCGGCTGCTGCGCATTTTGGAGGGACTCACGCGCACAGAAAGTGAAATGCGCTACGCATCATCCCCCAGGGTAGGGCTGGAGGTGGCTATGCTGCGTGCCTGCGCAGGACAGCAGGGCGAGGATACTGCTGCACTGCAGGAGCGCATCGCCGAGCTGGAGGGCAAGCTGACGGCTTTGACCCAGGCGTTGGATAGCGGGCGCCTGGCTGCGGCAGCTGTCACGTTCAAGGCAACCACGCAGCAAACGCTTACGCCGGAGGTTGCCCGACCGCCGGCAGCCAAAACGACCGGGGCACCGCCGCCGACGGACGAACAGCAGATCTGGGAGGCGGCGCTCACGCTGATCGCCAAAACAGAACCGCCTTTGTTGGGTTTGCTGAAAAAAGAACGGTTCATTGGGTGCAGGGATGGGGTATTCCGCGTGCAGGTGGCATTTGAGCGCAAGGATTTTTCGCTGGTTCAGCTCAACAAACCGACGCGGCAGGAGACTGTCGCCCGCGCACTGAGCGAAGCAGCGGGGAAGCCTCTCCGCTTTGAGGCGGTGTTGGATGGCGATGGCGGCGCGAGTCAGGGCAATGACCTCCGGGAGGAAAATGTGCGCACTTTGGCCAGCGCGGTGGGTCGTGATCTGCTGCAGGTGGACGATGGCAACAGCCGACAAACGTAATACAGTGTTGGCGGGCGGCGGCAAGCCGCCCGCTTGAATGCAAGGAGAGGGAAACGTGAAAAAATCATACATGCAAGGCATGCGCAGGCGCGACCGGGAGGGTGAAGTCCGCTACAAACACGATCTGGGGCAACACTTTTTGTACGATACCGCGCTGCTGCGGCATTTGGTGGAGCAGGCCGGCGTGACCAAAGCGGATCGGGTGCTGGAGATTGGCCCCGGCGCGGGCACACTGACGGTGTGCCTGTGTGAGGCGGCAGAGCGCGTAGTTGCCGTGGAGGTGGACGAGGCCGTGATTCCGTTCCTGCGGGTCGCGACGGAAGGATTTGGCAATATTGAGATCATCCAGGGGGATATTCGCCAGATGAACCTTCCAGCTTTGGCAGGTGTTTTGGGGGAGGGGTTCATGGTGGTGGCCAACATCCCCTACAATATCACCACACCGATTTTCGACCTGTTCTGGGGCACAGGGTTGCCTGTAAAACAGATGTCCGTCATGGTGCAAAAGGAGGTGGCCGAGAAATTGGTCGCGATGCCTGGCGACGCGGCTTATGGACTCACCAGCCTGCGCTGCCGCTATTACTGTGAACCGGAGATCGTATCCTATGTGCCGGCATCGGCCTTCACGCCTCCCCCTAAGGTGGATAGCGCGTTTGTGAACCTGCGGTTTCGTACGCAACCGCCTGCACCGGTACTGGATGAGGCTTTGCTGTGGCGTATGGTGCGCGCCGGATTTGGACAACGCCGCAAGACGCTGTTGAACACGCTCAAAGGCGTGCTGGTACAGGGTAGCGATGCCGCGCGCGATGCGCTGGCCGGCATGGGGCGATCTCAGACCGCCCGTGCGGAGGAACTTAGCTTGCAGGAGTGGATCGCGCTTTGCAATGCTTTGGCGCAGCGCAACGGCAGCCCTGAAAATCGCCATACCCTATGAGCGATTAGGGGTTGGCTTGTGGCCGGCAGGGCACCCCAGGGCGTGGCGGCCAGCGCGGCCTGCAGGGAGGAAAGGCAGGAGATCGAACGGCGGCGAAAAGGTGTTTGCAGCATTGACGCAGGACGGAAGAAGCTTGTTAAAGCCTTGTCAAATAAGGTTTCGCAGGATTTACCATGCCATCTTGCAAAATGGATAAAACGCTTTTTCAATCAGGTTTCGCCCGTGGGTTAGGCAGCGGTTGACCGCATAGGGCGCCAGCTGGAAAAAGCTGATAAATGGTGCGCTGGAGAGCTGTACCTGTTGCTGTACCAACGAAAATCAAGCATGGATGATGTGGGGAAAAATCTTCCGAAGGGAAAACAAAAAGAAATTTGAAACGAATGCAGGAATTTTGAAGTGGTTCGAGAAATATTGGAATTAGGGCGAGATTGTGCCATTTCGACCCCGATTCGTTCCAAGTCGCGGCGCGAGCTGCTTCAAGGTGAGGGCTTCACCCAAAATTCGACTCCAAGGAGGAAAACACCATGAGTTTGGACCTGTCTTACCTGGGTATCATCGAATCCAAGGCTGTTTACCACAACCTGCCCGTAGGCCCGTTGACCGAGTTTGCTGTCAAGCGTGGCGAAGGTACGCTGAGCAACACTGGCGCGCTGGTGGTCATGACCGGCAAATATACCGGCCGTTCGCCCGAGGATCGCTTTGTGGTAGATGAACCTACCACCCATGATGATATTGCCTGGGGCAAGGTCAATGTGCCGATCAGCGTTGAGAAATTCGACAACCTGTATCGCAAGCTCACCGCGTACCTTCAGAACCGTGAAGTTTTTGTTTTTGACGGCTTCGCGGGTGCTGATCCCAAATACCGCATCGGTGTGCGCGTGATCAACGAGCTGGCCAGCCAGAATATGTTCATGCACCAGATGCTGCTCCGCCCCAGCGAGGAAGAGCTTGCCACCTTCAAGAGCGATTTCACCATCATTTGTGCACCCGGCCTCAAGTGCATCCCCGAAGTCGATGGCACCCGCAGCGAGGCGGCCATCATTGTGAACTTTGAGCGCAAGATCGTTCTGGTGGCCGGCAGCCAGTATGCGGGCGAAATGAAGAAGAGCGTCTTTGCTATCATGAACTACCTGCTGCCCAAGGAAGGCGTTTTCCCGATGCACTGCTCCGCCAACGTGGGTGTGGATGGGGACAGCGCAATTTTCTTCGGCCTGTCCGGCACCGGCAAAACCACCCTTTCTGCAGACCCCAACCGTAAGCTCATCGGCGATGACGAGCATGGCTGGAGCGAGGATGGCGTGTTCAATATCGAAGGCGGCTGCTATGCCAAGTGCATCAACCTGTCCAAAGAGCATGAGCCCGAAATCTACGGCGCGATCCGCTTTGGCGCGTTGGTGGAGAACGTGACCATGGATCCCGCGACCCGTGAGTTCGATTTTGCGGATGAAAGCGTAACGGAGAACACCCGCGTGGGCTATCCGGTCGATTTCATCAGCAATGCGGAGCTGTCCGGCGTTGCGCCCACGCCCAAGACGGTCATCTTCCTGACGGCGGATGCGTTTGGCGTGTTGCCTCCTGTGTCCAAGCTGGGCCGTGAGGCTGCCATGTACCACTATGTGAGCGGCTATACCGCCCGCCTGGCGGGCACTGAGCGCGGTGTGACCGAGCCGCAGGCGACCTTCTCCACCTGCTTTGGCGCACCCTTCCTGCCCCGTCCGGCCAGCGTATATGCCGAGCTGTTGGGCAAGTATGTGGAAAAGAGCGGCGCCAATGTGTACCTGGTGAACACCGGCTGGTCCGGCGGCCCCGCTGGCAACGGCGGCAACCGCATGAAGCTGCCCCTGACCCGCGCAATGGTGACTGCATGCCTCAACGGCGAGCTGGAGAAGAGCGAGTTCGTGCTTGACCCCAACTTCAACGTGATGGTGCCCAAGACCTGCCCCGGCGTGCCGGACGAAGTGCTTGCACCCCGCAATACCTGGGCCGACAAAGCGGCCTATGATGCGGCTGCCAAGAAGCTTGCCGGCATGTTCCAGAAGAACTTCGAGAAATACACCAATATGGACCAGAAGATCATCGAAGCAGGCCCCAAGGCGTAAGCCAAACGG
>LVAR01000068.1 GCA_001604115.1 Clostridiales bacterium Firm_12
ATCATACAGAGTGCCCGCATCAGGGCGGTCGTCATCGCGATCGTCCGGCAGATCGGGCAGTCTTCGCCGCAGCAGTCATGATCCGCTTCCTGGATCAGAAAGGCAGAAGAAACAAGCAGTACCAGCACAAGACCGATACAGAGCAGCAGAGCGTTTCCGCGTTTGCGTGCGTTCACGGTTCCTTCCCCTCCTTTCTGTCCGTATTCTATCACAGCTGTCAAGTTTCAGGCTTTCCGGCTGCGAAAACTGGTCATTATCACACATTCAGCTTCAGCTGAATATTTCACACAGGGGCAGCAATTTGTATTGCTGCCCCTGTATTTCACATGCCCGAAGGGCATATTTCATATTCGGTGAAGCCGAATATTTCATTCTTAGAACCTAAAGTCCCGCCGGTTGGAGGAACGGATATCCTGAATGTTCTTCTCCGCGATTTCCCGGACCTTGTCCTTCGGGATCCGCTTCAGCTCTTCCTCAATCATCTTATAACCGGTTTCTTTGGTTTCCGGAGAGGCATAGTCCTCCAGGTATTCCGCCAGGGTCATCAGGGCGTTGGGATGGCAGCAGTTCAGGATCTGGCCGTTCTTGCACAGGCTCATGAAGCGGTCACCGGTCCTGCCTTCACGGTAGCAGGCGGTACAGAAGGACGGAATATGCCCGGTCTGCATCAGCCAGTGTACCACTTCGTCCAGGGTCCGCTGGTCGGATACGTCGAACTGCTCTGTGTCGTGGGGACGTTCTTCTTCCGTGTAGCCGCCCACAGAGGTGCGGGAAGCGCCGCTGACCTGGGAGATGCCGACCCGCAGCATCCGCCTGCGCACGTCTTCCGATTCCCGGGTGGAGACGATCATGCCGGTATAGGGTACTGCCAGCCGGATGCAGGCCGCGATCTTGATGAAGGTCTCATCGTCAATGCCGTTGTCGAACATGTCCGGATCGATATCGTCCGCCCGCTTGACCCGGGGCACGCTGATGGTGTGCGGTCCCACGCCGTGCACGGCTTCCAGGTGCTCCGCGTGCATGATCAGGCCGGCAAACTCATACTTGTACAGCTCCAGGCCGAACAGGACGCCGAGGCCCACATCGTCGATGCCGCCCTCCATGGCCCGGTCCATGGCTTCCGTGTGGTAGTCATAGTCATGCTTGGGGCCGGTGGGATGCAGCTCCAGATAGCTCTTCTTGTGATAGGTTTCCTGGAACAGGATGTAGGTGCCGATGCCGGCTTCCTTCAGCTTCCGGTAGTTCTCCACGGTGGTGGCGGCGATGTTCACGTTCACCCGGCGGATGTCGCCGTTCTTGTGGTGCACGCTGTAGATGGTGTGGATGCAGTCCAGGATGTACTCGATGGGGTTGTTCACCGGATCCTCGCCGGCTTCAATGGCCAGCCGCTTGTGGCCCATATCCTGCAGGGCGATGACTTCCGCCCGGACTTCCTCCTGGGTCAGCTTTTTCCGGGCAATGTGCTTGTTCTTCATGTGATAGGGACAGTACACACAGCCGTTCACGCAGTAGTTGGACAGATACAGGGGCGCGAAGAGGACGATGCGGTTGCCGTAGAAGGCCAGCTTGATTTCCTCCGCGATCTCATACATCTTCTGGATCTTTTCCGGAATTTCGCAGGCCAGCAGCACGGAGGCTTCCCGGTGGGTCAGTCCACGGCAGGTGCAGCCATTACCGTTTTTCACCGGCCGGGCCTTCTCCAGGATCTGGTCAATCAGTTCCACGTTGTTCTTGTTCTCTTCCGCATAAGCCAGGGTGGCGCGGATTTCCTCGTCGTTGATGAACTCTTCCGCCTTCAGGGATTTGGGATTGTACACTGCCATGATTCCTTACCTCTTCTTTCTTACTTTTTCGTCCATCCGGGTGCGTCGCCCCGGTCCACGGCCAGATGATATCCGACGGACCGCATACGGGCTTCCAGGCATCCCCGGCACTGCGCCGATTCTTCTCCGGTGCAGATCTTGTTGTCATACAGTTCATATTTCTTCCGCACGCCCACGGGGGACAGATTGGGCATCACCACGTTGGCGCCGGCCTGGATGCCCATTTCCCGGCCCCTGGGGTGGATGGTCCCCAGCGCCGTGGTGGCGGGCAGCAATACCTCCGGCAGGATCAGCCGGATCACGGAAAGCAGGA
>LVAR01000069.1 GCA_001604115.1 Clostridiales bacterium Firm_12
CACACAGGATAAACCGCTGCGCTTTACCTACAACAACGTGCAGCAGGCAGTGCTGGGGCGGCAGGCTATGCCCCAGGATGAAGGATACATGCAGTTTGCTCAGGCGCTTTACGCCATCTTTGGGGAAAAGCGCAAGCTTCATGGCGGCGAGACGCAGCTTTGCTATGAGTGGGTGGAGCAGCTCGGTCTGCCGCGCGAGGTGGTGCTGCTACTGGTGCAACACCTGGCCAGCACCCGGGGCGTGCACTTCAGCTTTAAGGATGCGCAAAAGCTGGCGGTCGAGTTGACGGAACGCCACATCACCTCCCTGGAGGATGCGGAGCAGTTTTTTGCCCGCAGTCAGGCAGCGTGGGAAGGCACCCAGCGTGTACTGCGCCGGATGAGCAAATTCCGCGCCCCAACGGTGGACGAGATCGACCTGTACCTGAAATGGACAAAGGAATGGGGCTTTGCGCCCAAGGCGGTGGAAACCGCCTGTGCCGAGATGACAGGCGGGGACCCGAGCTTCAAGTATCTGGACAGCATTTTGCGCGGCATTGGCGAGCGTGCGGGTCGCAAAGCAACCAGCGCAGAGCAGCTGACCCACCAGCTGCAAAAAGAGAAAAGCGAAGCGGAGTGCATCCGCGAGGTGCTGCGTGCCGCAGGGCTGGGCGCCAACGCCAACGAGGAAACCGTGCGCCTGGTTTACCGGGACATGCTGACCCAGTTGCCGCATGAAACCATTGTGCTGGCCGCCCGCGAGATCAGCCGCAAGAAAAAGACTCAATCGCTGGATAAGCTGGTGGAGCTGGTGGAGGCCTGGAGCAAGAAAGGCCTGACCACCCCGCAGGATGTGGAGGGCTATCTGGCACTGATCAGAGAACAAAACGAGCAGCTGCGCGCGCTGTTCCAAACCATGGGCGTGGGCAACCTGCCCACGCCGCGGGATCGGGAGCTGCTGCAAAAATGGCGCGCGGATTGGGGTTTTGGCATGGATGTGCTGCTCAAGGCCGCCGAATACAGCGTGGGCAAAAACGTGCCCATGGCGTTTTTGGATAAGGTGCTGGGCGATTATCATCAAAACGGCGTAACCAGCGTGGCGGCGGCGGAGGCTGATCATGCCCGGCATGTGGAACGCTACCAGCAGCAAGCCGCTCCCGGCAAGCCGCAGGGCAAAACCGTGATCGAGCAACGCTATGAACAGCGTGAATATGTGGGGGACAAATATACCGGGCTGACGCAAGAGGAAATCGAGGAGGCGCTGCGCTATGACACGTGAGCGGATGGTGCTGCTCCTGCAGCAGGAATACGGAGCGCGGCGCGAGGAT
Source organism: Clostridiales bacterium Firm_12 (assembly GCA_001604115.1). GTDB lineage: Bacteria > Bacillota > Clostridia > Christensenellales > Aristaeellaceae > CAXXOK01. The sequence goes on from LVAR01000069.1 coordinate 1,308, forward strand.
AACCTGCGCGTATACGAGGAGCGCGTGCGCGAGGTGTGCGACCGTTGCGAGGGGCTGCGCCTCTTGCTGGACGCGCGCCGTGCTGCTTTGATGGGCGGCCTGCGCAACGCGCTGTATCCCGCCCAAAAGGATGAAAACAGCAACGCGAACCTGACCGGGGCGCTGGAGATATACAATAGCAAAATCGCCGCCGCGCTACAGGCGGCCGGCCTTCCGGCGGATGCGCTGGCCCCTGTTTATACCTGCCCCCTTTGCAAGGATGAGGGGTATGTCTATGACCCCACGCGGCGCATGTGCAGCTGTTTTGAAGGCGAGCTGAACCGCCGTATGCTGGGGGAGCTGGGGCTTAAACCTTCCCAAACGTTTGAAAACTATCAGGATGGGTGCTTCAGCGAAGAGCCTGTGCTGGGCAAACTGAGCCAACGGGTACTCATGAAACAGAACCGCGCCATTTGCGAGCGCTACGCCGACAGCTATCCGGACACCGGAGTTACCGACATGCTCTTTACCGGTAAGAGCGGTTTGGGCAAGACGTTTCTGATGCATGCTATCGCCCACCGAGTCACGCAGCGTGGCTACGGCGTGCAGTATGTGAGTGCCTATAAACTTATGGACATCATGCGCAAAGCATATTTTGAGAACAACAGCGAGCGGCTGGAACCGTTGATGGAAGCGCCGCTGCTGCTGATCGACGATCTGGGCACCGAGCCACTGATGGAAAACATCACAGTCACGCAGCTGTTTAACCTCTTCAATGAGCGGCAAAACGCAAACCGCCACACTGTGATCTCCACCAACCTGAACATCGCGGAACTCCGGGCGCGTTATACGGAGCGCATCACTTCCCGCCTGCTGGACGAGAGCCGCGTGCGCGTGCTCAAATTCATCGGCGGGGACGTGCGGGAGCGGCTCGGCAAACCGGGAAAGGGCGGGCAGGGCGAATGAACATCCAGATCTATGTAGGCAAAAAGAACCCCGATGTGCTCAAAGCCGAGCGGTTTTTCAAGGAGCGACGCGTGCCTTACCAGCTGGTGGATTTGAAAAAGCATAAGCTGGGGGTCAAGGAGCTTGCCATTTTTGCCAAAGCGGCCGGCAATGCCTCCGCTCTGGTGGATCGCTCTGGGATGAAGGCGCTGGAGCGCCCTGTGGCGCACATGAGCAGTGAAAGCCTGATCCTGTCCGAGCTGCAAAACGATCCAATGGCGCTGGTGAGCCCCATCGTGCGCAACGGTACCCGGGCGACCGTTGGGGTAGATGAAGCGGCGTGGCAGGCGTGGCTTGCGGCGGACGCTTAGTGGCACGGACGGTTCCGGCGCTGCGGGGATGAGGCCTGTCGCTGAACACTGGATAACCTGTGCCCAGTCGCGCTACGCAGCAGGCCGCAGGTTGCCACAACCCAACGGAAAAGCAGCAGTGCGCGCTCGCGGCACTGTGCACCTCCGCTGGTCAGCGCCGGTGCACAGCGGTTGCATTGCTTACCATTGCACGCCTGGGCTGCTGAAACCGCCGTTTCAGGCAGCCCAGTGCGGTTTATGGAAGCCTTTTGCTCCGGTAACGGTTTCAGCTGTTACCATGGCAAAAGGCATCAATTAGAATCGCCCTTTCCGGGCGCATGTTTGGAGGATATACCATGCAAAAACCTTCGTTTACGACCAGAGATCTGACCATCGCGGCAGCGGTCGCCGCCCTGTATGCGGCACTGACGCTGCTATTCTCCGCCATCAGCTATGGACCGGTGCAGTTTCGCATTGCAGAGGCACTCACGATGCTGCCGGTTTTATTGCCGCAGGCGGTGCCCGGTTTGGCACTTGGCTGCCTGATCGCCAACCTCTTTGGAAGCGCCACCCCGTGGGATGTTGTGTTTGGCACGCTGGCCACACTGGGTGCGGCCATCCTGACCCGCCGCTTCCGTAAACCGTTGTGGCTGGCCGCGCTGATGCCCGTGGCGGTCAACGCCGTGGTCATTGGGGTGGTGCTGCACTTCACCCTGGCGGATGTTTTGCTCCTGCCCACCATGGGGAGCATCGCCATCGGGCAGGCCGTGGTCGTTTATGGACTTGGCATTCCGCTGGTGCTGGCGCTGGCACGTGTGCCGGGCATGCGCGCCCTGGGCGGTTCGCACCCGGATCAATGATCCCGCAACGGGATACCGGCCAAGGAAACGAGCTACCCTGGACAGACGTTTTTTTCGGAACAGTGAACAAAACGGCTTGCAGAAACGTTTTGTTCTATAGGAAACCATGCCATCGGAAACTCGCGTGTTGGAGGGACTGCTCATGAAACATCCGGCTTGGAAACGGCGGCGCAGCCTGCTGGCGATTGTGCTTTGCATACTCATGCTCCTGCAAGGGATAGGGATGCCAGTGCTGGCAGAAGTGCTGCCCACCGCGACAGGGGAGCCGGAAACAGTCCTGCCCACCACCCCTGCGCCTGAAGACACCCCCACTGCCACCCGCGCGGCAACCGCTACGCTGGCTGCATCCGCGCCCGCGCCGGAGGTGACCATCCTGACGGCGGAAACTGCCACGGCGGAGGTCACCGCAACGCCGGAGGAGTCTGCGACGCCCGAGGCATCCCCCACACCAGACACGACTGCCACACCGGATGCATCCTCGACCCCGGAAGCAACCGCCACCCCGGAGGATTCGGCCGCCCCGGAGGCCTCCGCTACCCCCGAAGATTCTGCTACGCCGGAAGCGTCCGCCGCACCCAGTGACGTGCCAACGCCAACAGCCTCCGTTACCCCGGCCAGCACCCAGACGCCTATGCCGACCGCACCCGTTTGCCACACGCTGGGTTGCCGGCATGTCGCGCTGGATGGCAGCGGCAAGTTGACGGCGCTGTGCGAGTATGGAGCATGGCTCATCGCCAACCAGCCGGAGGATGCCATGACCCTGGCCAGCGCGCCCCTGACGATGGCGCTGGTCAGATCCGGCGCTTATGGCCTGATTGATGGCACCACCACCATTTACCGAAGCGGAACCTATACCCTCTCGGGGGGCACGGCGCTCAGCAATCTGGTCATCAGCGATAATCTGGCGGTGGCGTTGATTTTGGATGGCGTACGTATCGGCCGCCTGACAGTGGGCAGCGACGCTACCGTTCAAGTGGATTTTCGTAGCAGAAACCGTGTGGATGCCATGCGCGCCGGAAGCGGCGAGTTGCAGCTCAATGGCACGGGCAGCCTTTCTATCCTGGTGGTGGATGATTTGGCGACCGCGCGCTTTACCATGGGCAGCGGCAGCATTTCCCTGCCGGCGGGCGCCGTGAGCCTGAATGGGCACATCCCGTATCTGTGCAGTGCCAGCGGCGCAACTTCCGCCACGCTGGATGGCACATCGCTCCCCTTTAAAGCCAGTCTGTGGCTGCCGCCGCTGGGCCGCGGCGGACAGTACGAAAGTCAAGTGATTGGCACGGTGCTCACCGTGCGCTCGGTCGCGGCGGCGCCGAGCGTGACCGCCACCTTCGATATGGATGGAATCGATGATTATACGGCCGTGGCCGGGCAGGGCGTTTCTGTGATTTCCAGCACGGGTAGCCCCATCGCGCACAGTTTGGATGTCAATCAGAGCAATGTGACCCTGGCGCTGAACAACGGCCAGTTCCGCAGTACGATGATACTGACGCTCCATCAGGATGCCAGGTTGCACCTGGCCGGCTCAAACGGGATCAGCAGGATCGAGGGCGCCAAAGCAACGATAACGGGCAGTGGAACGCTCACGGTGGACGATCTCAATGTGAGCGAGCTGCAATGCGCCGCGGATGTTCGCATCTCCTATACCAACAGCGCGGGCACGTGGGCGGGCTACTGGCAGGCGCTCACATCGCCGATTGATGTGGGCACGGTAACATCGCTCACCTACGGCGGGCGATCCTACGCCATCGCGCAGCGGATCGGCGTGAGCTATGATTTTTTGGCACCTTTACCCACGCCGGCCAGCGGCATGCGCTATGATGTGCGCGCTGTGGGCACAACGCTGGAAGTTGCCCAAATGCCCACCGGCACGCAGACGTTGGTGCTGGGCGGCGGCAACCTGAACATTACCGCAAACGGCAATTATGTGATCCTGACGGACGGCACAGCCAGCGGCGCCATTCGTGTGGCGGATGGCGTGCAAGCCACCCTGCTCCTGCGCGCAGTGCGCACGGGCGGAGGGCTCAGCCTGGGCACAGGTGCGAATGTGACGCTTTCGCTGGAAGGATCCAGCAGTCTTGGCGGAGCCATTGCGCTGGGCACAGGCACTACGTTTTCGGTGGGAGGCACCGGGGCGCTGTATGCCAGTCAGGTAAGCAGCGCAGGGTCGGCCAATGTGTCCATCAGCGGCTACACCAACCTGACGCTGGCCAGCGGCAGCACGCTGGGGGGGAGCAATCTGGTGCCCACCTTGATCCATGTGGCGGACGCCGGGGGCACGCCGGTGCGCAATGCTGGCATCAGCCTGAAAATTGGCAGCAGCGCACCGTTCCGCACGACCACGGCAACCAACGGACAGGTGACGCTATGGCGCTCCCGCGCCATCACCAATGCGGCGGCGGTGGTGCTCAACAGCGCCAACACCTATGCGGATATCATCAGCGGCGGGACAGCCAATCCGGAGGGGTTGCCCACCATCAGCGGGCTGACCATCCACCGCGAAGGCTACGTTACCTTTACGGCGTCCGGCGCGCAAACCATGGGCATCCAGGTATATGTAAACCGCGGCGGAGCCGCCATGCCGGACACCTTTGACGCAAGCGCGCTTCAGGTACAACGGCTTGGCGGGGAGTGCAACATCCCTGGGCTCAAAACGGGGGATGAGGTCATTTTCCGCGCCTATGCGGCGCGGCTGGCCGGGCAGACGCTCAGCGCCGCAACGGCTGACGCCTTCACCTTCAGTGATCAGAAAAGTTTCACGGTCACCACGCCCAGACAGCAATTTACCCTGGCGGAGCAAAGCAAGGAGTACGACCGCAAAGCGTTTGCCTTCCGCTCCGGGTTGATCCCCTCGGGCGCAACCGTCACCTATTACCGCGGAACGACGCAGCTTTCCGGCGCGCCAACAGATGTGGGTCAGTATACGGCTGCGGTTTCCATCCCTGCGGGGCATGCCAAATACCTGCCGGGCGTGAGCATGGTCAGCGTGGTGGTGGAGCGCAAGATGATCTACATCTATCCCGAAGCTTCCGGAAAGGTAATGGGCCAGGAGGATCCACCCTTCTTTTACACCTATGACCCGCTCTATGGCAGCGATGAAGTGACCGGCGTGCTCGGGCGCGTGCTGGGCGAGGAACCCGGCAACTATCCCTTTACCACGGACTGGCTCATCGCGCCGGATTACTATCGGCTGGTGGTACATCCGGACAGCCCCATGTTTTTTATCGACTGGGATCCTGGGCACTTTGCGCCCTATGATCCACTCAAGGTGATTGACCCTGTGCACCAGGTGATCCGTTTCAGTGATGGCAAAAAGCTGGATTTGATCCTGCGCACAGGGGACAAACTCAACATCAGCGGTGTGGGCTACGGCGAGATGGTCATGGATCCGCGCGACCGCAAATCGCGCCCCTTTACGCCGGAATTGCGGCTGCGGCGTGGGGTAGACCAAGCCATGGTGATCTTGCAGGCGGAGCCGGAGCTGCGCAGCGATGGCGGCTATGAAACCGACGACGATGGCAACACCTTGCTGAGCCCGCGCGCGCTCACGCTGTCCGGCTATCAGTTGAGCCGCTTCCAGCAGCAGCGCATCACCACGGTGGGCTTCAGGCTGGGGGATGTCATGTGCGTGCTGGATCTGGCGGATCTAACCAGCGAGAAGGTGCTTAAGGCCGCCGCGGACGCGGGCATGTCACGCCTGGGCACACGCTACCAAATTTCCATGACGCCGGTGAACAGCGTACGCGAGCTGGCGGATCGATCCGTCGACGCGCAGGATGCAAAGGCGCTGGGCGCTCAGATGATGGATGTGACCATCCAGATACAGAGCGGCATGATGACTTTGGATATCGCAGACATCCTGCCAAGCGCGCGCACACTTTTCAATGTCAGTTCCCTGCTCGCCGCTCAGGCGGAAACTACCCCGGGCGTCCGTGAAGTGACGGTGGGCAAGAAAACCGAAGCAGATGCGCAGGCGGAGCCCATCACCACTGACGTGATGGATATGGTGCAGCGGCTCACACTGGAACAGCTGAGTGCGCAAGGCGTGGCGCTGCAGTATTTCGGCACGAAGGTGCAGACGCTTGACAGCCGACTTGTGGTGCCCTATACTGCATCCGAGGCTGAGGTACTGCCCTACACCGCCGTCATGCGCACCAACCCCTTCCTGATGGTGCGCCATGACCGCAATGGCCTATACGGCCTGACCAAAACGCTTCCCCAGTGAAAACGCCGCTGCCAAACGCAGCGCAAGGAGGATTACCATCCATGAACCGTTTGTTCAAAAGCCTGCTGGCTTTGCTGGTGTGTGCGACCATCCTGTTGACCCTGCCCATGGCATCGCTGGCGCAAAGCTCCCTGAGCGAGACTGCCGAGGATGAGCAGGCCGCCATTGAAGCCAACCCGGAACTGACCGAAGCGGAAAAAGACCAGTGGGAAGCCTGGGCAACGGAGGATGCGGCCAACCCGAGCGACAACAGCCCGGAGGACAGCGCGCTGCTGGACGAGCTTTCGGCAGCCGTCGATGCCACGGCGCTGGCAGGTGATGCCGACGCAACGGATCTGGAGCTCAATGCAGACCTGCCGGCCAACGTCACAAACATCCTCCTGCTGGGTGTGGATAACCGATCCGAAGAGCTGATGACCGGGCGCAGCGATGCGGTGATCATCTGCTCCATCAACCTGGATAACGGTTCCGTAAAGCTCACCAGCATCACGCGGGACACAGCGGTCACCATTCCCGGCTATAAGGATCAAAACCGCATCAATGTTGCGTTCAAGTTTGGCAGCAAGGATGGCGATCTGGCCGCTGGCGCACGCCTGGCCATGAAGACTGTAAACCGCAACTTTCAAATGAACATTGAAAAATATGTTTTGGTGAACATCCATGGCCTGGCCAGCATCATTGATGCGCTGGGCGGTGTGGATATGGATATGACCAGCCTGGAGGCCAACCGCATCAATTATGAGCTGCGCAAAGAGCCCATGGATAAGGTCAAGCGCGAGAAAGTGAAGGCCGTGGACGGGCTGCAGCATTTGGATGGCATGCAGGCAGTTACCTTTGCACGCATCCGCGGCATTGATGACGATTTTGCCCGCTCCGAGCGCCAGCGCAAACTGCTGGCGACCCTGATGACCCAAGTGATGAAGGATATCGACCTGAACAAGCTGGTCAAGCTGATCGAGGTTGCGTTGCCCTTTGGTGCAACCAACCTGAGCGCGGCTGACATGATGAGCCTTGGTATGGTGGTGATCGGTGGGGAAGCGGTGCAGCATATGCAAAGCGGCGAAAGCGTGCTGGAGCAGTTGCGCCTCCCTTTGGAAGGCACCTGGAAATACGGCGGCGACGCCAGCCGCTCCATGGTGGTGTTCCGTACGGATGCGAGAATCCGTGAAAACATCGAAGCGATGCAACAGTTCATTTATGAAAGTACCTTTGTCAAAGAATAACGAATAGCCATGCAATGGCGGTGCAGATGATTGTCTGCGCCGCCATTTTGTCAGCATGCCGCCTGGGTGCAGCCGGGTCAAGGGCAGGAGCCCTTGTGTTGCTTATGGCGCGGCGCCAAAGCCCCGCAATGTAATGCGCGGGCACGAACAAACCACCGCGAATCATCTCTCAGAGGAACAGGCGGCCTGCGGTTTGGGACGGTGAAGGGCTGCAAGGGATGGCGGCGCGGAGGGCGGTTGTTACCCTTGTACCAGCTGAGCGGTGCATCCGGCTGACGACTAGGCCGTGAGCAGGCGTGAAGGCATCTGCCGATTGCGCCGGTTGACTTTTTTTTGAATGCGCATATAATAGAGGCGAATGATCCGTTTCAGTCGAAAACATCCGGCATCGTATCGTATAAACCTCGTTTTCCCGGGCAGCATCAGCGGGATGGCCGGATTTCCCCTTCGCACATAGCTGCGAAGGTTCTTTGTTCCATGCTGGATTCAGGTGCGGAGGGCGAAAGAGCAAGGCGTCCTCTGTGAATCCGGAACCGGCGCAACCGGGGATCCCCGCGCTGCGTTGCCTATGCAAACCCGAACATCTTGACCTGCAAACGGCGGCGTGCGATGCGGTACAGAGGCGGTCGCGGCAAGCCTTATATGAGGAGGATGAATATGGAACATACCAGGCGATGGCTGCTCCTGCTGCTGACGGGTCTTTTTTTGCTGGGCACACCGACTGCTACGGCGCAGACCCGCGTGCGCCTGAACCCCAAACAGCCGCAAACGCTGCTGGTTTGGCACTATTACAACGGCATCCAACAGAAGGTGCTGGATCGGATGGTGCTGGAATTTAACGAGGGGGTCGGCGCCAGGGAAGGCATCATCGTGGAAGCGCACAGCCAGGGCAGCGTGAACGATTTGACCACCAAATTGCTGGATGCCGCCAATCGCGAGCCCGGCGCGGATAAAATGCCGGATCTCTTTGGGGCATATGCCGATACGGCCTATCAACTGGACCGCATGGGCTATGTTGCGGATCTGGCACCCTATATGACTGCGGAGGAATTGGCCGAGTATGTGGATAGCTACCTGGCCGAAGGCGAACTGGCCACGCCGGGCGCGCTGAAGGTTTTCCCCATCGCCAAGTCCACAGAGTTGCTTTTGCTCAACGTCACGGATTGGGAGCCTTTCGCCCAGGACACCGGCGCGGATAAGAGTCTGCTGGCTACATGGGAAGGGCTGGTATCGCTCAGTCGGCAGTATTATGAATGGAGCGATGCGCAAACGCCCGATGTGCCCGGCGATGGCAAGGCCTTTTTTGGGCGGGACGCTTTTGCAAACTATATGCTCATCGGCAGCCTGCAACTTGGGGTGGAACTATTCCGCGCCCAGGATGGCGAAGTGACCCTGCAGGTGGATGAGGCGGTGATGCGCAAACTGTGGGACAATTATTACGTGCCGTTTGTCAACGGCTGGTTTGGCGCGTACGGCCGCTTCCGCAGCGATGATATCAAGACCGGACGCTTGCTGGCGCTGGTGGGGTCGACCAGCGGCGCGTTGTATTTCCCGGACGAAGTGACCCGCGATGATGGCACCACTTACCCCATCGTGAGCGAAGTGTTTCCGTTGCCAAACTTTGCCGGCACAGCGCCTTGCGCCGTGCAGCAGGGTGCGGGGCTGGTCGTGGCTAAAAGCACGCCTGAAAAAGAATATGCCGCCACGGTGTTCCTGAAATGGTTTACCGATGTGCAAAAGAACATTGAATTTTCCATCCTGTCCGGTTATCTGCCTGTCAAGAAAGCAGCCAACGATCAGGCGCTGATGGACGCGGCCATTCAGGCGCGGGGCATGAAACCGCTGCTCAAGGAGATCATTGATGCCGGCGTGAACATCATCAGCACATACCGACTTTACACCAACAGCGCTTTCCGCAATGGCTATGATGCGCGTGCCGTGGTAGAAAAAAGCATGTCGGGCGCAGCGGAAGCCGCACTTGCACAGCGGGATGCGCTCATTGCCCAAGGGATGACGCGGGCGGAAGCGATCCAAACCCTCACCGGGGATCAAGCCTTTGCCGATTGGCTGGCCGGATTTCAGAAAGCCCTGCAGACAGCAGTGGGATCCTAATGGGTTGGCTACCTCATGGGAGGTGATGGCGTGGCTTGGCGACGAGGGACGGTCAATATCGTCAGCAGGATGGTACTGCCCCTGATGTTGGTAGGGTTGGTGCAATCTGTGCTGATGATGGGCATATTGGCGATCAACGGTGTGTTTACCCAGTTGGAGCAAAACGCCTTGACCATGCTTGATGAGCGCACGCAGAATAAATTTCTGACCCTTCAGACCGAAATGACGCTCAACTGGTCGTACCTCAGCACCACGGAGGAAACGGTGCTGGGCATCATCGAGCAAAACCTGCTGGAGCAAGGCAAGACCTTTGCGGACATCCGCAGCGATGCTGCCTTGAACGCGATTCTGGTGGCGTCGGTGGCCGAGGAACTGCTCCCGCGCATGCGGGAAAACGACACCACCGGCATTTTTCTGGTGCTGGATGGGATCGGCGTGGTGGGCAAGCCAGATACCTTTGCCGGTATCTATTTGCGGGACACCGACCCACTGACCGATGCATCCGACAACAGCGATATTCACATCCTGCGGGCACTGCCGCCCCTGACGCGTAAACTGGGCTTTTCACTGGACAGCTTTTGGCAAGCCAGCTTCACGTTTCCGGGCGGGGTATCCAACACAGACAACGCCTATTTTTTGATGCCGCTGCATGCAGCACGGCGCAGCGTGGCTGTGGCGCGCCGCCATGATGGCTACTGGAGCATGCCCTTTAGCATCAACGGCGTGGACGATGGCCGCGTGATCACGTATTCTGAGCCACTCATCAACCGTGAGGGTCAGGTATACGGTGTGATTGGTGTGGAAATGAACGAAAGCTACCTGGTTTCCGTGCTCAACCGGGGCGAGTTTGCGCGGGAGAGCCGCGGCAGCTATTTCTTGGGCGTGACCACGGATCGGGGCATGACATACCGCAAAGTCATTACTGGCGGGGCGAAGTACAAGCAGTTCTTCAGCGCGGAGGAGCAGGTGCTGACCCCGATCGATAAGGAGCACCAAAGCCGCATTACCCTGCGCAGCACACGTATGGACGAAATCGTGCACGGGTCCATATATCCGTTGGAAGTGTACCCGCTCAACACCATTTTCTCCACGCAGGAATGGGTGCTGATCGGCCTGGAAAATGAAACAGAGCTGTCTGCCTTTACCAACCAAGTCAGGTGGCTGTTTATGGTAGGCGCCGTGCTGGCCGCTGCGCTCAGCGCGGCGGTGTCCGCGATGGTGGGACGTAGCATCGTGCGGCCGGTGGTCAGGTTGGTGGGCAGCCTGCGTGCCAGTGATCCCAACCAGGCGCTTGCGCTGGAACGCACCGGCATCACAGAGGTGGATGCGCTTGCCGATGCCCTTGTGACCTTGAATCATGATGTGCGGGAATCTGCAGGCAGGCTCAGCCGTGTGATCCGGCTATCCGGCATCCCGCTGGGCGTGTTCGAGATACGGGAGGATAGCGATCTGGCATTTTGCTCGGATGGCTTTTTCCGCATCTTGGGTCAAGAAAACCCCGACAGGCAGGACAATTTGCTGCCCAAAGCGCAATGCCTCGCCCTGGTGAGCGCAGCCATGGCCGATATGGTGGAAGCGACGGTGTACCGCCTGCGCATTGGCGGTGCTGAGCGGTATGTGCGCATCCAGCGCATGCAGGAGCAGCACGCCATAGTAGGCACGGTGATGGATGTGACAGACGAAATGGAGAATCGCCGCCGCATTGAGCAGGAGCGCGACCATGACCTGCTGACAGGGTTGCTCAACCGCCGTGCGTTTGACAGTGCAGCCGAATCGCTGTTCATCAGCCAAGGCAGCCAGGTGGGCGTTGCAGCCGTGATCATGTTCGATCTGGACAATCTGAAATTCCTCAACGACACCTATGGCCATGACTGCGGGGATGGATACATCCGCGCCTTTGCCGATGCACTGCGGCAATTTGGCACCGAGCATGTGCTTATGGCCCGGCGCAGCGGGGATGAATTTCTGGTGCTGCTCTATGGCACCGGCAGCAAAGCAGAATTGTGGGAGCGTGTCCGGCGGGCGTGGAAGAGCATCCAACGCTACAAGTACATTTTACCGGATGCCACGGCTTATCAGCTGCGGGTTTCGGGCGGCATCGCCTGGTATCCGGAAGATGCACGAAACCTGAACCAACTGATCCACTTCGCGGATTTTGCAATGTACAAAGTCAAGCGCAGCGCCAAAGGGACGCTGGAAACCTTCAACGCGCAGGATTATAATGAAGAGTCCTTCCTGATCAGCGGGCGGGACGCGCTGGACCGGATGATTGACCAGCAGTTGGTGCGTTTTGCGGTGCAGCCGATTCTCCATGCGCAAACGGGGGATGTATATGGCTATGAGCTCTTGATGCGCACCAATGTGCGGGAGTTGCCTGATCCCACGACCGTGCTGCGCCTTGCGGCTGCGGAAGGCAAGCTGGCGCGCATTGAGCGCCTGACATGGATGGTAGGGCTGGAGGCGATACGTACTTTTGTACAGAACCGCGCCACACCTCCCAATGCGAAGTTTTTCCTGAACTCCATTGCCAATCAATCGCTGCTGGATGACGATGAGCGTACCATTGCAGAACTCTATGGCAGCCTGTTGCCCCGCCTGGTTATTGAGGTTACGGAAGGCGAGCGAAACAATGAGGAGTGCACGCGTCATAAGCTGGATTTTGTACACCGCCATGGCGGCGAGATCGCCATTGACGACTATGGCACAGGCTACAACAGCGAAATGGCGCTGATGCAGATCAACGCCGATATCGTGAAGCTTGACATCAGTTTTGTGCACAATGTGGATACCGATCCGGACAAACAGGCGTTGATCCAAAACCTGATCCGCTATGCCAGGGAACGCGGCATCGCCGTGCTGGCGGAAGGGGTGGAAACGCGGGAGGAAATGCGCACCCTGATCCGCTTTGGCGTGGACTATCTGCAGGGGTACTATCTCGGTGCGCCGCAGTACCAGCCGATGAACCCGGATAAAATGCTGCGCCGCGAGATCCGCCGCATTGCCGGCAGAGCAGATGCGGGGACGGACATCCCTGCGCCGTAAATGCTGGAACGGCAGTTTGCTGATGGTCAAGGCAAGCATACGAAGCAGATCCTTACACGGCTTACATGCCAGCCATACGCCGCAGCTAGAGCGGAGTGCACCCTGCTGGTACAATCAAACGCCTGCGCTACAGATTGTGTAGCGCAGGCGTTTTACGGCGGCATGACTTTTGCTTGGGGCAGGCTGCTGCTTTGCGCCACGCATCAGGGTAAACGTGACGGCTGCATCTGGGCAGCGGGGCTTTAATCCTTTACTGACGCTAAGCGCTCTTCAATGGCGTGGATGACTGTTTGCAGCACTTTGAGCCTGGCAAACTGTTTGTTATTGGCCTCCACAACGGTCCATGGTGCAGCGGCGGTGTGAGTTTTCTGGAGCATATCGTTCACGGCCACGGCATAGGCATCCCATTTCTCGCGGTTGCGCCAATCCTCCTCAGTAATTTTCCACTGCTTATCCTCGGAGTCTGCACGATCGTTAAAGCGGATCAGCTGGGTTTCTTTGTCGATCTGAAGCCAGAACTTGACCAGCACCGTACCGTGGGCGACGATTTCCGCTTCAAAACGGTTGATCTCTTCATAAGCGCGCTTCCATTGCGCCTCGGTGCAAAAGCCTTCGATCCGCTCCACCAGAACCCGCCCATACCACGTGCGATCGAATATGGTGATGTTGCCGTCCTTGGGCAAGGTCGTCCAGAAACGCCATAGGTGATGGTGGCTTTTCTCCAGCGGGGTGGGAGCCGAAATTGGGATCACATCATACCCTCGGGCGTCCAGCGCAGAGGTGAGCCGGCGGATGGCGCCGCCCTTGCCCGCTGCATCCCAGCCCTCAAAGGCGGCGACCAGCGAAATACCACGGCAGTACAGTTCATTCTGAAGCCGTTGCAGCTGCTTTTGTGCTTTGTCCATGGCCGGTTTATAGGGATCGATCAGGACTTGCTCCGGATCGAAGGTCTCCAGATCGGGCATGGTGAGCGGGGTGATGCTTTCCAGATGCTGCAAGTAGGGCGTATCCCAGGCGTGCTGCTCGGACTGGCGCTCCTGCAGGGCGCTTTCAAATTCACTGATCACGATATCGAAAATCTGCTGCGTACAGGCGCGGCGGTTATCACTGCGCAGCACATGCCACAGCGCGCCTTCAAAGTGGGTGCGCGCGATCATTGCGTCATACAGGCGCAGGTACTCGGCGTAGTTTTCGTTCTGCGCCCAATCGTCCTTATCAACACGCCACCGTGTCAGTTTCTTGGATTCCAGCGTCTTAAGGCGCGCTTTTTGCTCCTTGCGGGGGATGTGCAAAAAGAACTTGATGATCAGTGCGCCATCGCTGACCAATTGGCTTTCCAGACTCACGATGTCGTCATAACGTTGGTTAAGGTGCTTGCGGGCGGCTTTGCTTTCAAAGCAGGCATTGCTCACCTCGCGGTACCAGCTGCCGCAGAAGATGGATATATTGCCTTTCGCGGGCAGGTTAGCGTAGTAGCGGCGCATCGGCGGGAAGGCGCGCTCCTCCTCGATGGGTTTGCCAACGGGGTATACCTGATAGCCGCGCGGATCCAGTCCGGTGATCAGCTTGGACACCATGGTACCCTTGCCGGCCGCGTGCCAGCCTTCCAAAACGATCACGACCGGAATGCCGGCGGCATGCACCGCTTGCTGCAGCGCCGTCATCCGAAGGCGAAGCGCATCCAGATCGATATCCTCAGTCGGGGCGCTGTCCGTGTTATCGTCGAGCAACGCAGGGAAGGAATCCTTGGGCGGATCGAAGGGCATGACTTCCACGCCAGGCAGGGAATCCTCCGGTGCAGGCATGTCAGTGAGATGCTCGGCCGCAGCCGGCGTGTTGCTTTGGCTCACGGGGGCAGCTTCAGGCAGTGCAGATTGCAGTCCGGCCAGGGATGCAGCTGCGTCCACAGTAGGGAACACGTCCTCAGGGGCAACCGGAACGGGGGCTTTGTGTGCGGCGGGCGCGGCGGTGGTTTTGCGCGGTGCCCGCCGTGGCGCTGCCGCCGGCCGTGCGCCGGGCTTGGCCGTAGTTTTGGAGGCGGTGTTTGTATGGGCGGCATAACCGCTAGCCTTGGTGCGGGTTGAAGCTGCGCGCGGCTTTGAAGTAGTGGTGCTTGCCAATGTAGATCCCTCCGCTCTGCTTTGGGCATGATCACAGGGTAATATAGAAAATTTTCCAGATGAATGCACCAAGTTCCTGCTTGCGGAAACGATTTTACATTGAGCAGCGGCTTGCCTGCACGGGAAGGGTGTGTTACAATCCGCATACAGGGGTGGGCAGGCGCGCGATGCGGCATGATGCTGCGCGTTGCCAGCCGTGCCCACGCGCTTTACAACTGAAGAAAGGTTGTGACAATAGTATGAAAGCATTGTTTATCGGCGGCACCGGAACCATCAGCACAGCCATCTCCGCACTGTGCGTGCAACAGGGATGGGAGCTTTACCTGCTCAACCGCGGCAATCGATCTGCGTTTGTTCCGGAAGGCGCGCACGTCATCACTGCAGATATGGGCGATGAGGCTGCCGTGCAGGAGAAACTGGCTGGAATGACGTTTGATGTCGTTGCAGAGTTTATCGCCTTTACGCGTCCGCAGGTAGAGCGTGATGTGCGCCTGTTTGCGGGCAAGACCAAGCAGTATTTCTTCATTAGTTCTGCCTCCGCGTATCAAAAGCCCCTCGCCAGTCCGGTGATCACGGAGAGCACGCCGCTGGCCAACCCGTTCTGGCAATACAGCCGCGACAAGATCGACTGCGAAGATTGCCTGATGCAGCACTATCGGCAAAGCGGCTTCCCGGTAACGATCATCCGTCCCAGCCATACCTATGGCGATACGAGCGTGCCTTTGGCTGTGCGCGGCAGCAAGGGGAGTTTCTCGGTGGTGGAGCGCATCCGCCAAGGCAAAAAGGTCATTGTACCAGGTGATGGCACCTCGCTGTGGACGCTGACCCACAATACCGACTTTGCCAAGGCGTTTTGTGGGCTGATGGGCAATGTGCACGCGATCGGCGAAACCTATCAGATCATGAGCGACGAAAGCCTTACCTGGAATCAGGTCTATCAGGCCATCGGCACTGCGCTGGGCGTTAAGCCAAACCTGGTGCACATTGCCAGTGAGACGCTTGCCGCCGCCAACGCGGATCTGGTGGGCGAGCTGATTGGCGACAAGGCCAACTCCGTTGTGTTTGACAATACCAAGATCAAACGCGCTGTACCGGGCTTTGTGGCCGGCGTGCGCTTTGATCAGGGCGTGCGACGCACGTTGGATTATCTTTATGCCCATCCGGAACTGCAGGTGCCCGATCCGGAGTTTGATGCGTGGACGGATGCGGTGATCCGGCAGTATGAGACGATGATGCTTGGATTGCCGAAGCTGCATGCCTGAGCCCACCCAAAACACGAACGAAGGAGTTCGATTCTCTGGACGTGTCCGCACACAACCGGACAAACAGAACGGTTATGAAACATAAGATACGGGATACAGAGAAATGTAAGAAAATCATGAATTTCTTCGAAAAAAGGTGTTGACAGGGAGGGCGAGTGGTGGTAATATAAACAAGCTCGCTACTGAGCGCCGAACCTTGAAAATGATACAGAGAGAAACGAACGCAAAGCG
>LVAR01000070.1 GCA_001604115.1 Clostridiales bacterium Firm_12
TATGCCATCCTGTTTGCGGCGGCGCCCGCCATCGCGGGGTTCTATGCCCTGCCGGAGCTGACTGCGCTCATGCGTGTGCTGGCGCTGATCCTGTTCCCCGGTGCGCTGCAAAGCGTGCAGCAGGCCGTGATCGCGCGGGAGATGGCCTTTCAGAAGCTCATGGTAGCCAGCATTGCAGCCAACCTGACCTCCGGCGCGGTGGGGGTAGGCATGGCCTATGCAGGCTGCGGCGTGTGGGCGCTCATCGGCCAGCAACTGGTCAGCCAGGTGCTGGTGTGCGTGATATTGCTGTTTACGGTTGCGTGGCGGCCGCGGCTGCTGTTTGCATGGTCGCGGGTGCGCAGCCTGTTTTCCTTTGGGTGGAAGCTTTTGCTTTCCAGCCTGATCGAAACGGTGTATAACAACCTGCGCACGCTGGTCATCGGCAAGCTGTACCCCAAAGCGCAAGTTGGGTTTTACGACCGGGGCAGGCAGTTTCCAGAGCTGCTGATGAACAACGTGAACGGCTCCATCCAAAGCGTGATGCTGCCAATGTTTGCCGCCGAGCAGCAAAACCCGGAGCGCCTCAAGGCCATGATGCGGCGCACCATCATGGTATCCAGCTACCTGGTGTTTCCCATGATGGCTGGGCTTGCGCTGGTGGGCAGGCCGCTCATCAGCCTGTTGCTCACGGATGCCTGGCTGCCCGCCGTGCCATTTTTATGGATCTTTTGCGCCGATTTCGCTTTTTACCCGGTGCACACCAGCAATTTGCAGGCCATTAATGCCATGGGGCGCAGTGATGTGTTCCTGCGGCTGGAGCTCATCAAAAAATCCTACGGCCTGCTCATTCTGGCCGCTTCCATTCTGCTGTTTGACAGCGTGGCCGTGATCGCGGCGGGCAGCGTGCTTTCCACGTTGATTGCCTCATTTGTGAACGCCTCGCCCAACAAGCGGCTGCTGGGCTACCGCTATCTGGATCAGCTGCGCGATCTGCTGCCCTCCTTGGGCATGACGGCCGTCATGGGGCTTTGCGTGTGGGCGGCCGGGCTTTTGCCGCTTGGCAACCTGCCCATGTTGCTCACGCAGGCGGCGGTGGGCGTGGCGGTCTACGGCGGGCTTTCCCTGCTGCTCAAGCCCGAGGCCTACCGTGGCATGACGGACATGCTGCGCGCCCTGCGCCGCCGCTGAGCCGCGGGGCAAATGCGGATCACCGAGGCGGTTGTCCGCTGTGAATGCCTGCCGCTGCATCGCCTGGACGGCTGGTCTTTTCTGCAAAGGCCTGACGCAAACCCGGCTTCGCATCCGCGCTGCGCTGTGGCAAAAAACCTGTGTGTCATTGCTTGCATGATATTGAAGTCCGATACGCAAAAGGGGGATTGGCTTTATGCATACCGTGCTCATTACGGCCATCGGATCCGTGGCCGGCTTGGCGGCCAAGCGCAGCTTGGAAGCGGCGGGGCTTCGCGTGGTGGGGTGCGATATCTACCCCCGCGCATGGAATGTGACCGCCACAGAGGTGGCCGAGTTTTTCACCGCACCGCTGGGCACCGATGCGCAAACCTACTGCGATGCGCTCCTGTCCGAAGCGCTCGCCAGGGGCATTGACGCGATCATCCCCCTGACGGATGTGGAGGTGGATGCCCTCAGCCAGCGCAAGGGGCAATTTCGCGCGGCGGGCATCACCGTGTGCTGCCCGGACGCAACCGCCGCCGCGCTGTGCCGCAACAAGCTGGCCATGGCCGAATCCCTCGCCTTTGCGGGGCTTGCGACGGTCATCCCCACCTACCTGCCAAGTACCCTGCCCGAGGATGTGCCCTGCCCCCTGATGCTCAAACCCCTGCGCGGACGCTCCAGCCAGGGGCAGCGCGTAGTGGCCGACCGCGCAGAGCTGGCGCAGGCGCTTGCCCTGCGGGAGGATTACATCATCCAGCCCTACCTGCCGGGGGATGTATACACCGTGGACTGCGCGCGGGATGCGCATGGCGGTACCGTGGCGCTGGTGCGGCGGGAGCTGCTGCGCACCGGCAACGGGCTGGGCACCGCTGTGGAAATTTGCCCGGGGCACCCCCTTGCGGCGGTTTGCGAAGGCATCCTTCGCCATGCGGGCATCGTGGGTGTGGTGAACATGGAGTTCATCCACCGGGATGGCGAGTTCTATTTTCTGGAGGTGAACCCGCGCTTTTCCGGCGGGGTGGGTTTCAGCGTGCTGGCAGGGTACGATTTTCCGCTGGCGATGCTCCGCTGCCACGCAGGGCAGCCCCTGCAAGCCATGCCGCCCCTTGACCCCATGACCCTTGCCCAGCGCTATGAGATGCACATTACCCGGCGTGATGCCTGAGCAGCTGCCCGCCGCGGCATACTCGCGCAAAGCGGCCATTAGAAGTATTTGCTTTTTCAAGCGGTTTCAGGTATCATGAAATAGCTTCCCAAGCACATTTTACGTAAGGAAAGAATGATGCCCATGAGCAATTACATCATCAGTTGCTGCTCCACTGCGGATCTGCAGCTTGCCCATTTCCAGGCACGGGATATCCATTTTATCAGCTTCCATTACCTGCTGGACGGCAGGCAGCTGGATGACGATCTGGGGCAGAGCATGCCCTTTGAGGAGTTTTACGCCCGCATGGCGGCCGGCGCGGACACCAGCACCTCCCAGGTGAACAGCGATGAGTTTGAGGCTTATTTTACCCCGTTTCTGGAAGCGGGCAAGGATATCCTGCATGTTACGCTGTCCTCGGGCATTTCGGGGGTCATCAACTCGGCGACCATCGCGCAGGAAACCCTGCAAAAGAAATTCCCGGAGCGCAAGATCTACATTGTGGATTCGCTGGGGGCATCCTCCGGTTACGGACTGCTGATGGACAAGCTGGCCGACCTGCGGGATGGCGGCATGGACATTGACGCCCTGCGCGACTGGACCGAGGCGCACAAGCTGAACCTGCACCACTGGTTTTTCTCCACGGATCTGAGTTTTTACATCAAGGGCGGGCGCATTTCCAAGACGGCGGGCATGTTTGGCATGCTGCTGAACATCTGCCCCCTGCTCAATATGGATCATCAAGGCAGGCTGATCCCCCGCGCCAAGGTGCGCACCAAGAAGAAGGTCGTCAAGGAGATCGTGCAGCGCATGGTCGAGCACGCCGAGGGCGGGCTGGCTTACAGCGGCAAGTGCTACATCTCCCAATCCGCCTGCGTGGAGGATGCCCAAATGGTGGCCGATCTGGTGGTGGCGACCTTCCCCAAGCTGGAAGGCAAAGTGATCATCAACTATGTGGGCACGACCATTGGCAGCCACACGGGGCCGGGCACGGTGGCGCTTTTCTTCTGGGGCGACAGGCGCGAGGCGTAACCCAGCGCATTGCCTGCGTGCCGCAGCGAGCAAGCAGCCCGAAGCGCTATGAAGCGAGCATCGCCCGCACACAAATAAAGTTGCATAACAGGCACCGCGCCACCGCACAACCTGCGGCGGCGCGGTGTTCAGCATACCCCCGCAGCGGAAAAGGGGCAAGCGAGAAAACCCCCTATAAGGTTGGAAACCGCAAGAACCCCGTGCCGTAGCCTGCGTGCCGCAGCAAGCCAGCAGGCCGAAGGGCTATTAAGCGAGCATTACCCGCACAAGTTGAAGATTCAACACAAAGCCCCCGCCCGGAACCGTTCCGGGCGGGGGCTGCAGGTCATGCGGCGGTCAATCCACCAGCGATGGCCATTGGGATTTGGCGTAGGAGTAGGCGGTGTTGATGGAGGCCTGGTGGTTGTTGCTCACCGCGCCGGTACCGTGGCCCCAGCTGCCCACAAAGTGCAGGCACATCATGCCGTAGTAGTTGGTCACGGACGGGCTGGGGTTAAAGTTCTTGACATCGCTGTACCCATGAGGCCAGCCATAGACGCTCACGCAGTATACTGTGCCGTTGACGTTGACCAGCGCGGGGCGGTAGTCCCATGCGCCGCGGCTCCAGGTGAGCGTGGTCCAGGAGCCCGCGAAATCCGGCCAGATGTAATGGGTGCCGTCGTCCGCGATGATCTGCTTGAGCTGCGCGCTGGTGGGGCGGGAGGATGTGTAGGGGAAGCCGATGATATCGGCCATGATCTTGGTATCGGCTTCGGTCAGGGGCACACAGTCCGCGTGGTACTGCCCGGACCAGCGCTTGATGCGGAACACCTTGCCGGTCTGCACATCCAGCACCGTTGCCGTGGCGCTCTTGGGGAACAGATCGCCGCCAGCATCCCCGAAGGTCCAGCCGGCCTTTTTGATCTTGGTAAAAGTGCCAAAATCGGTCACGGTGGTGCCGCCACCGCCGCCGCCATTGCTGCCGCCGTTGACCAGCGTGATGGCCTTGGGATACAGCAGCGCGCTGGTTTCCGGCCCCACGGAGCCATCCACCTTGGTTTTGACGGCTTTTTGGAAGTTGCGCACCGCGGTGGTGGTGGCGCCGCCAAAGTTGCCATCCAACGCGCCGGTGTAATAGCCCATCAGGGACAGCGCATATTGCAGGCTGTGCACGTAAACGCTGCCTTGCAAATTGAGCTCTTCTTTGAGCGTGCCCGCCATCGTGAAGCCGGAGGGCCAGATGGTGCCGGTGATGTACGTGGTCAGCGCCGCGTTGTCCATGATGATCGCGGACACATCGCTGTACTTGGCGTTGTAACGGGTGTTATTGTAATACAGGCTGCAATACTGCACGTTGTTCTTGGTGTAGGTTTCGGTGCTCACCAGCTGGAGCACGGTGTTGGCTGCGACCATCGTACCTGTGCCCGATGTGGGGGCTTCCTCTGTGGTAAAGATGCTCAGCCCCGCGCTGCCTACCTTGATGTAAGTTTTGGCGGTGGAGGGGGTCAGGCCGCCGCCCGCGTCATAGTTGGCGGTCACGCAGTCCCCACGCACATAGCCTTTGACACCGTTGGCCAGCTTGACCTGATACCAATTGTACCCCCCGGCGCTGACCGGCGCGGCCAGCAGCGAGGCGCTGGAGTTTTTGGAAAGCAGGTAGCCCGTGCGCGAGCCGTTGGGGGCCTTGCGCACCACCGTATTGGTGTTGGCCTTCACGGTGCCCATCACGGTTTCCGAGCCGGAGCCGCCGGAACCGCCGCCCGTGCCGTCCGCATTGACATAGGTGCCCATCAGCCAACCGTTGATGTTATTGTACGTCACAAAATACCACACGACCCCGCCGGTGGTCACGGTCTTGTAATAGGGCAGCGTGTTGCTTGCCGGCACCACCGCCAGTCTGGCGGATTTGGTGGAGTAGGATTTGCGCAGGTTGATGCTCACCTTGGTCTTGAGGGAGCCGGTCTGCGTGCCGCTGGTGCTCCCGCTGCTGGAAAACGCCGATATGGCAAGCGGATAGAGCACCTTTTGCGTATAGGGACCCGCATAGCCATCCACATCCAGTTTGTAGGCACGCTGGAAGGCGCGCACGCCCTTGATGGTTTGATCGCCATAGCTGCCGTCCAGCGCATCGGAGTAATAGCCCAGGGTGCGCAGCGCCAGCTGCAGCGCATATACGCGCACATCGCGCTTCAGATTCATTTCCGGCTTCAGGCTGGGGTATTCGGAGGTACGCCACAGCGTGCCGGTCACATAGGTTTCCAGATTGGCGGCCGTCTGCACATCCACGCTGGACCAAAGGATGTTGTAGCGTGTGTTGTTGTACCAGATGCAGCCGTATTCCGCACCGCCGGCTGTATAGGTATCGTTGCTCACCAGCATGACCCAGGTGCCCGCCGTGATGTTGACCCCGCCGGAGGCAGGCGGCGTATCAGTGGTGAAAACGATGGTGTTTGCATTGATCTTGCCAAAGCTCATGGCTGTGGATTCCTTGACTGCCGAAGCCGTGGTACCGACGGATGCCGCCAGGGATACGGGGGCGGCCAGCATCAGGGTACACAACGCCAGCAGAAGCGCAATGCTCTTATGCAGGGAATGGCCTGCGGTACGTTTCAGGTTTGCCATGGGTGCATCTCTCCATTTCCGCGCATGCGTGCTACTGCCCTATAGAACGAATCAAATAGTCAAGAGCATCACTATAATATTACAATTTTATTACGCTGTCAAGGTAATTCCTTGACTGATTTGCGTTTGGCAGGCAACAAAGCGCCCCCAAAGCGGAAAAGAATTGTAAAAACAGCGCCGCCCCTTCGGCGGCTGTGGCTGCCGCGCCGCAGTGGGCGCAGCAGGCCAAGGCCGCAAACCCCGGGCGGCGGGCAAAGTGCCGGGCAGGGATGCCCCGCCCGGGCTGTTTCAGGTTTCCTGCAGGCAACGGATCAACGCATCCACATAAGCCTGGGGGGTGGTCGCCCCCGCGCAGAAGCGCACAGCGGTGTGCGTTGCATCCACCTTGCACCAGTGTGCAAAGCTGAACTGCTCGCTCAGCTTGTTCAGCAGTGCATCCGGCAGCACGGGAAAAATCTGATTGGTGGGCGTATCGCACAGCATGGGCACGCCGTGCGCCAGAAATGCCGCCTTCATGCGCTGCGCCATGTCATTGGCGGCCGCGCCAAGGCGGATGTAGCGGTTTTCGCTCATGAGCGCCTCAAACTGCACGCCCAGCAGCCGCCCTTTGGCCAGCAGCGCGCCGCGCTGCTTGATGTGGTAGCGGAAGTGCGGCCATCTGGCAGGCTGGGTCAACACCAGCGCTTCGCCAAACAGCGCACCGCACTTGGTGCCCCCCAAGGTAAAGGCATCGCAGTGCGCCGCCAGAAAAGGCAGATCCACCTGCGGGTCGGCAGCCAGCGCATAGGCCAGGCGCGCCCCGTCAATGTACAGCCAGAGCCCCAGCTCCGCCGTGGCGGCGCGCAGGGCGCTCAGCTCCGCGTGGGTATACAGGGTGCCCAGTTCCGTCGGCTGGCTGATGTATACCATGCCGGGACGCACCGTGTGCTCATGGGTCGCATCCGTCACATGGGCGTCAAAGGCCTGCCGCACCTGCGCGGCGGTCAGCTTGCCGTCCGTGGCGGGCAGGGTGAGCACCTTGTGACCGGTGGCCTCGATCGCGCCGGTCTCGTGCACGGCAATGTGCCCGGTATCGGCTGCCAGCACGCCCTCATAGGGGCGCAGCGCAGCGGCGATCACGATCAGGTTTGCCTGGGTGCCGCCCACCAGGAAATGCACGGCAGCGCCGGGGCAGGCACATTGCCCGGCGATGAGCTCAGCCGCATGGCGGCAATGATCGTCCACCCCATAACCGGGGGTCTGCTGGGCGTTGGTCTGGGTCAGGGCGGCCAGCACTTCGGGGCAAGCGCCCTCCAGGTAATCACACTCAAAACGGATCATGCGGGGTTTTCTCCTTTGCAGCCTGCATCAAGGCCAGATAGCCGTGCGCGCCCATGCACAGCGTGCACAGGCGCGGGCGGTTCATACGGTTTGGGCGCGCTCAGCGGCGGCGGAACGTCTCGCAGCGCTTGGGGCCGGTGGAGATCATGTTGATGGGCACGCCCACCTGCGCTTCCAGAAAATCGACATACTTTTGGCAGTTTTCGGGCAGGTCGGCAAAGCTGGTCACACCGCGCACGTTGGCATTCCAGCCGGGCAGCGTGGTGTATACGGGCTTGCAGCGCATAAGCGTGGGGGTGTTGGGGAAATCCGTGATGGTCTGGCCATCCACCTCATAGCCGATGCAAACGGGTATCTCGCTCAGGTAGCCCAGCACATCCAGGTTGGTGAGCACGCACTCGGTCGCGCCCTGCACCATGCAGCCATAGCGCGTGGCCACGGCATCAAACCAGCCCACACGGCGCGGGCGGCCGGTGGTCGCGCCATACTCGCCAGCATCGCCGCCCCGGTTGCGCAGCTCTGTGGCCTCATCGCCAAAGATTTCCGTGGTAAAGGGGCCTGCGCCCACACAGCTGGAGTAGGCTTTGGTCACGCAATACACATCGGTGATGCTGTTGGCCGGCACGCCCGCACCCACCGTGCCAAACCCTGCCAGCGGCGAGGAGGAGGTGGTGTAGGGGTAAATGCCGTGATCGGGATCCCGCAGGCTGCCCAACTGGCCTTCCAGCAGGATGCGTTTGCCCTCCTTGAGGGCACGGTTGAGGTAGAGCGAGGTATCCACAACCATCGGGCGGATACGCTCGGCCTGCTCCAGCAGCTTTTGGTACAGCGCATCCACGTCGATGGGCGGCTGATGGTACAGCGCTTCCAGGATCGCGTTCTTTTGAGACGCGGCGCCGTTCAGGCGTGCCTTGAGCAGCTCCTTGTCATAAAGCTGGCACACCTGCAGGCCGATCTTGAGGTACTTGTCCCCATAAAAGGGCGCGATGCCGCTTTTGGTGGAGCCAAAGCTGGCCTTGCCAAGGCGCTCCTCCTCAAAACGGTCAAAGTCGATATGGTAGGGCAGCATGACCTGCGCCCGGTCGCTGATGTACAGCCTGGGGCGCGGGATGTCCCGGGTCACCAGTTCGTCATACTCGCGCAGCAGCTTGTCGATGTCCAGCGCCACGCCGGGGCCGATCACATTGGCGATGCGCTGGTGAAAAACGCCAGAGGGCAAAAGGTGCAGCGCAAATTTGCCGTAGTCGTTAATGATGGTGTGGCCGGCATTTGCGCCGCCCTGAAAACGAACCACCACATCGCTGTCCTCGGCCAGCACATCGGTGATCTTGCCCTTGCCTTCGTCGCCCCAGTTGGCTCCCACGATTGCTCGCACCATGGTGAGGATCCCCTTTCCTACGGTAGAGTCGATAAAACACCAACATTTATTATCCTATACGCCGGGATGTTTGTCAATACATCCGAACCGTTCCTTCCGCAGGAAGAGAAACGTTCGGCAACCTGCGCGCTGCCCCCAGGAGGTTCGGGGCTGGCATCCGGCTTCTAACAAAAACCCAAATCGACCAAATTATGTTAGAGAACAAGCGTTGTCCAAACGGGGTAACAATAGCGGAAATGGTTGATGTGGAAGGATTTAGATACGTAAGTAACAACTCGTTGTAAAATTGACAAAACCCGCATGCTGCGGTATATTAAGAAGCAAATCTTTTTGCGCAATGGGGCGCTTCGCTTGCGCCTGCTTTGCATGATTTCGCGGGCGATGCCCGTTGGGGGGAGGTTCGGGATCATGGCGATGAGTGCAGACCGTCGGGCGGCACAGCAAACCGGCGCGAGCCTGGACGCGGAGCCTCCCATACCGATGACCGCCGCAAACCTTTTTGCGCCCATCTCCACGGCCAACCGCATTACCGGCAACAGCCGCGTGCGCCGGCCGCGCGCGCCCGGCCAGTTGACCCCCGGCAGCAGCTACGATTATGGGCGGGACGATGGTTGGCTGGCGGAAGCGCCGGACGCACCCATGCCCGCGCAGCCGGATGCGCCCACCTATCAAATGCCCGGCGCCTTTTTGCGCCGTACCATGCCCGCCCCCGCCGCCGGGCAAGACGCGCCCGCCATGGGCTATGGCCTGCATGGGCTGCCCACGCCGGAAACGCTGATGCAAACCTATACCGCCATGGCAGATGCGCCCCCGCCTGCGCAGGATTCGGGCGCCTACCCTGGTGCGGGCGGGTTGACCCCCCGCGCCGCCAACGCCACACGCGCCGATCTGCCCAGTTGGTACACTGCACCCCGCCGCAGCGAGTCCGTTACCAGCGTGCCCGTGCAGCGGACGATCTCCCCCTACGAAAACGGCGTGCCGCCGGCGGAGGATCCGTATCCCCAGCCGGAACAGGCGATGCCCTTCCATAGCAGCGGACGCGCCGCGCAAAGCGCTTTGCCTGCACAGGAGCACCGGGGGCAAGCGACCCCGCAAAATGCGCAATCGGCTTTTGACGCGCTGTTTGATACCACCGAATACCCGGCAGTGCATGGCGCAAAACCCAAACAGATTGCCGATGAAGCGCAAACACGCCGCTATGTGCCCATGAGCCGGCCCCAGGCCGCACCGCCGAGCCTCTCCGCGACCCCCGATGCGCTGCGCCCGCCAGACCCTGCCATGACCGGGCGCTATGAGCCCGCCACCTACCGTACGCCGCTGCGCCCGCCCGACCCCGCTGTGACAGGACGCTATACACCGGGTTCCTCTGCACCGATGGGGCAGGATGCTTCGGCCGCCGGCTTGCGTCCGCTGGCTGGGATGCCGCTTCCCGGTGCCCAAACAGAGCGGATGTCTGCATCGGATGTGCGCAAGGCGGCTTTGCAACCGACTTT
Source organism: Clostridiales bacterium Firm_12 (assembly GCA_001604115.1). GTDB lineage: Bacteria > Bacillota > Clostridia > Christensenellales > Aristaeellaceae > CAXXOK01. The sequence goes on from LVAR01000070.1 coordinate 10,124, forward strand.
GGAAAACACAGCCGTGCGTGAAGGCTACGCCAGTGAGGCATTTGCCTTCCCCGCGGCATTCCCGGGCGAGGACGGGGGCACGCCGGGCGAGGCGACCCCGCAGGCTGAGCCCCCTGTGCAGGCCACCCGCAGCCGCCGTGCGGCGCGCAGCGCACGCGCGGCGCAGGCCGCCGCCATGGCGGAGCAACCGGCCATGCACGTCCCGCAAGGGCTGGACAGAATGCAGGAACTGCCCGCACAGGATGCACCGCCGATGGATGTGTGGGCGGCGATGGGCTGGAAGGCCGAAACCTCGCAACCCTTTGAAACTACGTCTGTATGGCGCATTTCCGAGCTGAATATGTTTGAGCGGGACGCCTTTGTGGAGCCGCTGGATCCCATCAAAAACCCACCGCAAAGCTTGGGGCTGGCGGATGCCTACCCCGATGCGCCCTTGATAGGGCAGGAGCCCTACCAAGGCGGCTATTTTGCGCCTGTGCCCGGCGAAGGCTACCCCATGACGGATGCGCCCGCCTACCGTGCGGCGGAGCCCTACCCCTACCCCGATGGCGCTGCCGGCGATCAGGCTGCCGCGCGCACGCAGGGCAAACCGCCGCTGGGCCGGGCGCCCAAGCCCAAACGCGGCGCAGGCATGACGCTCAAAACCATGGGGCCTTGGCGCATGGCGTTGGTCACCGGTGTTTCCATCGGGCTACTGTTTTGCGCCATCGAAGGTTATAAGATGGTGCGCAGCCTGGTGGCGAGCGAGCGGGAAAACACCGATTACCTGGCGGAGTATTACGCCCTGAGCGGTGCCAACGCGACCCAGGGCGCCAACAGCGTGGAGCTTTTGCCCCCAGGCGTGACCTATACGCCGACCGCGACTCCGGTTCCGGTGCACACAGCCACACCCAAACCGCTGATCGACCAGAATGACCCGCTGATCGGCGTGGTGGATTCCGGCGGCAATGCGACTTTCCAGGCAGCGCTGCCCACCAACACCCCCATCACGCGCACCAGGCAAACGGCATATCCGGGCAACCCACTTTTGTCCGTGAGCGAAGCATTCCGCGAACTGCGCACGGAAAACCCCGATGTAGTAGGCCGGATCACCATCGACGGTTTGCTGGACGAGGTCATTGTGCAGCGCAATAATACCTTCTACCTCAACCATAATGCGCGCGGCCTGCTCAGCGATGTGGGCGCGGTGTTTGTGGATGAAAGCTGCGTGCTCTCCGCCCCGCCGGAGAATCTGCTCCTGCGCGCGCAGGCCACCGTGGATGGCAAGCTGTTTGCGCCGCTCCGGCAATACGCATCCGGCGCGTCGTTTTTGACCAGCCACGGCATCGTTACCCTGGAAACGATTTACGAAACGGCGCAGTACGTCGTCTTTGCGGTGATCCGTGCCGATGGCGTGGCCAATTCGCCCAAGTATTTCAACTACGCAGGTTACCCCTCCTTCCCCAGCGATGCGCAGATGGAGGCCTATGTGCAGGGCGCAAAGGCAGCGAGCATCTATAACATCAGTGTGGGGGTGCGCGCGAGCGACCGGCTGCTCACCCTGGCCACCGTGCCGGAGGGCGGCGATACGGTCAGCCTGGTGCTTTTGTGCCGGATGCTGCGCGAGGGCGAAACCGCCACCCACATCCAGCAGCAATAAGGGCTGCAGCCCAAGCCCCCGTGCCGCAGCGCTTGCGGATGCGCACCAGCAGCAATAAGGGGAGCCCTGCCCAGCGTTGCAGGGGTTCTGTCAAAACCTTTCAGGGAGGGGAACCTCCCTGTTTTTTTATGCCTGGATCGCCCGGGCAGTACGCCGCGCGCCCGCGGGCGCAGGCATGCTCCCCGGGTAAAAAGGATTTATGCCTGCGCACAGCGAAATGCGCATATACAGGGCTGGTGCCCGGCAGAGCGGCCATCTGTCCGCCGCCCGGCATGGTCATAGAGGAGGGTTTCTTATGAATCAACGCTGTTTGCATACCGCCACGCTGCTGTTGCCCGCGCCGCAGGTCGCGCCCGAAACCTGGGCCTGCGTGGCGTGCGATCAGTTCACGGCGCAGCCGGAATACTGGCGCAATGCGGAGGCGCTGGTGGGTGATGCGCCCAGCGCGCTGCGCATCATCCTGCCGGAAGCGTACCTACCCTCAGCGGCGGAGCGCATCCCGGCCATTCACCAGACCATGCGGCGTTACCTGGCGCAGGGCGTGCTGCGGGAAGCCGTCACGGACGGTTTTGTGCTGGTGCAGCGCCGCACCGAAGCGGGCGTGAGCCTGGGGCTGGTTGGGGTCATCGACCTGGAAGCGTATGATTATCACGCCGGCAGCCAGAGCCCCGTGCGTGCCACGGAGGGCACCATTGAAGATCGCATCCCGCCCCGGCTGGCTGTGCGGCGCGGCGCGGCGCTGGAGACCAGCCATGTGCTGCTACTGATCGACGATCCCGCGATGACTGTGCTGGAGCCGCTGGCCGCGCGCGCAGACCGTTTGCCCAAGCTGTACGATTTTCCCCTGATGCTGGGCGGCGGGCGCCTCACCGGGCATGCCGTGACTGCGCCGGCGGATGTGCAGGGCGTGTTTGCCGCGCTGGACGCGCTGTGGCAGCGCCAGGCGGAAGGCATCCGCTTTGCCGTGGGGGATGGCAACCATAGCCTGGCCACCGCCAAGGCCTATTGGCAGGCGTGCAAGGCAAACCTCTCGCAGGGCGATTTGGCCACCCACCCCGCGCGCTACGCGATGGTGGAGGTGCAGAACATCCATAGCCCTGCGTTGGTTTTTGAGCCGATCCATCGGGTGCTGTTCGGCTTTGACGGGGACGATCTGCTCCCGGAGCTGGAAAGCTATGCCGCAGCGCATGGCATGAACCTGGCGGACGGCGAGGCCGGGCAGCGCGTGACCATCGTATACGAAGGGAAAGAGGTCACGCTGAGCATCGCAGGATCGCGGCACCCGCTGGCCGTGGGCACGGTGCAGGCATTTTTGGATGCCTGGATGGCGGCGCATCCCACCACCACTTTGGATTATGTGCATGGCGAAGCCGCCGCACGCACCTTGGCGCAGCAGCCCAACACGGTGGCTTTCCTGCTGCCTGCCATGGACAAGGCGGCGCTGTTGCCGGCGGTGCAGCAGCTGGGCGCGTTGCCCCGCAAAACCTTCAGCATGGGGGAAGCGCACCAGAAGCGTTATTATATGGAGGCCAGGGCCTTGGCATGAGCCCAGGCCCTGCCCCTTACCAACATTCCCCCGCCGCAGCGGCCAAGGGTCAAGGGCAAAAGCCCTTGCTGGGTTTGGGCAGCGCCCCAAAGCCTGGCGCCGCAGTACCTGCGGCATGAGGGAAACATCGCAACGGGCTGCTCCGCAATCGGAAACGGCGAATCGAATCGTTGCTTACCCAAACTGACGCCGCCGCTTGCCCGGCCAAAGGGCAGGCGGCGGTTTTGTGCTGCTACAGGGCCTTTGTGTTTGCATACAAACGCTGCATTTTGCACATGGACTGCACCCTGTGTGCGGCGCAATAGAGCCTTAAAACCCATTGAATCAAAATTTCCCGAAAAAAGGGCTTGACAAGCGGATGCATGACATGCATAATACATGCATAAATATTCAAGGAGGAAACCACCATGGCCATGAAGTCCAAGCAAGAAATCAAGAAGGTCGTGCTCGCCTATTCCGGCGGGCTGGATACTTCCATCATCATACCGTGGCTCAAGGAGAACTACAACAACTGCGAGGTCATCGCCGTTTCGGGGGATGTGGGGCAGGGCACCGAGCTGGAAGGGCTGGAGGAAAAAGCCCTCAAGACCGGCGCCAGCAAGCTTTACGTGGCCGATTTGAAGGAGGAGTTCATTACCGATTACATCTACCCCACCATGCAGGCGGGCGCGGTGTATGAGGGCGAATACCTCCTGGGCACGAGCTTTGCACGCCCCATCATCGCCAAGCGCATTGTGGAGATCGCCCTGGCGGAGGGCGCGGACGCCATCGCCCACGGCTGCACCGGCAAGGGCAACGATCAGGTGCGCTTTGAGCTGACCATCAAAGCCTTTGCACCGGATATGGCTATCATCGCCCCGTGGCGGGAATGGGACATCAAGAGCCGCGATGAGGAGATCGACTACGCCGAGGCGCATGACATCCCGCTGAAAATCAACCGCGAAACCAATTACAGCAAGGATAAAAACCTGTGGCACCTCTCCCATGAGGGGTTGGATCTGGAGGATCCCGCCAACGAGCCGGATTATCAGAAGCCCGGCTTTCTGGAAATGTGCGTGAGCCCCGAACAGGCGCCCGACCAGCCCACGTATGTGACCCTCGCCTTTGAAAAGGGCATCCCCGTCGCGGTGGATGGCCAAGCCCTGCCCCCCGTGGCGCTCATGGACAAGCTCAACGCGCTGGGCGGCGCCAATGCCATCGGGCTGGTGGATTTGGTGGAAAACCGCTTGGTGGGCATGAAGAGCCGCGGCGTATATGAAACCCCCGGCGGCACCATCCTGTACAAGGCGCATCAGGTGCTGGAAACCCTCACGCTGGACAGGGACACCATGCATTACAAGGAGCTGGTGGCCAGCCGCTTTGCGGAGCTCACGTATTTTGGCCAGTGGTTCACGCCGCTGCGGGAGGCGCTTAGCGCCTTTGTGAGCAAGACGCAGGAGCATGTGACCGGCGAGGTCAAGCTCAAGCTGTACAAGGGCAACCTTATCAACGCGGGCGTGACCAGCCCGTATAGCCTGTACAGTGAGGAGATCGCCACCTTCGGCAAGGAATTTGTCTATGACCAGAAGAACGCCGCGGGCTTTATCACGCTGTTCGGGCTGCCGATCGCGGTCGGGGCCAAGCTGCAGGGCAAGAAATAAGGACAACCCCTCCCTGCGCGGGTCAAGCGGCGGGCCGCCTCATGCACACCATGGGGCGGCCTCACCATAATACCACCGGAAAGGACGGCACATGCGATGACAAAGGTTTTCATCAACGGTAGCGGCGGCACCACGGGGCTGCGCATCCGCGAAAGGCTCGCCGTCCGATCGGACATCACTTTGCTGGCGCTGCCCGAAGCAGCGCGAAAGGATGTGGCCGCGCAAGCCGCGCTGGCCGCCGCAGCGGATATCACCTTCCTGTGCCTGCCGGATGCGGCCAGCCGGGAATTGATCGCGGAGCTTGGGGATCACGCTGGCCGTGTGCTGGACGCAAGCACCGCCTTCCGCACGGACAGCCGCTTTGCCTATGGGTTTGCGGAGCTGTCGGATGCCCATGCCGCAGCCATCCAGGCGGCCAACCGCGTGGCGGTGCCGGGTTGCCACGCCAGCGGCGCCATCGCGCTGTTGTATCCGCTGGTCACGGCAGGGCTGCTGGAGCGGGACGCGCCCATCAGCATCACTTCGCTCACAGGGTACAGCGGCGGCGGCAAGGCGATGATCGCCGAGTATGAAACGGCCGACCGGGACGCGGCGCTTTCCAGCCCCCGAACGTATGCGGTCACGCAGGCGCACAAGCACCTGCCGGAAATCGTGCACGTGTGCGGGCTGGCCACGGAGCCGGTGTTTCAGCCCATCGTGGATGATTATTACAGCGGTATGGCAGTCACGGTGCCCCTGCCGCAAGGCCTGCTGGCCAAAGGGATCGGACTTGCGGACGTCACGGCGCTGTACCGCGCGCACTATGCGGGCAAACCGCTGGTGAGCGTGCTGGCGCCCAATCAGGAGCCCTTCATCGCCGCGAACGCGCTGGCGGGGCTGGACCGCATGCAGGTGTGGGTCAACGGTAACGACCGGCGCATGCTCCTGTGCGCCCGCTTTGACAACCTGGGCAAGGGCGCCAGCGGCGCGGCCATCCAGTGCATGAACCTGATGCTGGGGCTGCCGCCGGAAACCGGGCTTTTGCTGTGAGCGCTTCCCATGGCGGCGTCAGGCATGCGCCCGCCGGATGCGTAAGCCCCGCAGACATCGCCCGCGCACAGGCGGCACGCCGCCCCGCAAATCATGACAGATAAAGGAGATCATCCTCTATGGCAGATATACTCCCCTTCATCCCCGGCGGCGTGGTCGCGGCCCAAGGGTTCAAAGCCTCCGGCGAGCATCTGGGCATCCGCAAAAACCGTGCCAAGAAGGATTGCGCGCTC
>LVAR01000071.1 GCA_001604115.1 Clostridiales bacterium Firm_12
GAAAAAGTGACGGGTTCTGAGGCGCAGGATCATAACCAGGATAACGGCAGCCAGATGTAACCTTTGAATAGGCAATCATCAGGGTACCCACCCGCACCCAACATAAGAGGCCGGAGCATGCGCTCCGGCCTCTTATGTTGGGTGGCTTGATAGATAAAAAACGTATCACAGCACCAAGGCCAGCCATAACGCGTGATGGAGCATCAAGGTATAACGGACAGCCAGCCGGACAATGCGCACCTTTGCCCCCAATAGGTATCCAGCTGATGCGCAGGAGGGCACTTTGCCGATATTGCGAGGGCAGCTAGGCTGGCGGCGCTTGCGTGATGCGGGGAAAGTTCCAGCGGTAATGGGAGGCAAGCCCGCGGATGACCACCGTGACTAGTGCGGAACAGCCCGTTGCCAAATTGGGCGGCAGGACGTCGCGGAGCAATATATACGCGACCGCACCCAGCAGCGACGCCACGGCGTAAACATGCCTCACCAGCACGCTGGGGGTCTCCCCGGCGAGCACATCCCGCAGGATACCGCCGCCTGTGCCAGTCAGTAAAGCCACAAAGAGCAACAAAAAAAGCGTGCCGTTTGGGTACAGACGCACCGCGGTTTCCACGCCGATGGCGGTGAAAACCCCCAGCCCGACTGCATCGCAGTACAGCAGCACCAACTGATAGCGCGCCTTCATTTTTTCAGAGGGTATGCTCCGGTTAAAATAGACGATGGCAAAGAATACGGTGCTGGTGACGATGGCGATGAGCGCAAAGGTCGGGTCACGCAGCATTTGCGGCGGATCGATGCCCAGCAACACATCGCGCAGGCAACCGCCGCCGACCGCCGTGGTAAGCCCCATGATGTTGACGCCAAACAGATCCATTCCCTTACGGATGGCAAGCATCGCACCGGAGATGGCAAAGGCAACGATCCCCAGACATTCGATCGGTAAAAATGGGTCGCTCATGTTGATCCCTTTCCTGCATGTATTGGACGTGCCCATGATATCATCCGGATGGAATGCTGGCAAGCGAGTTTTTTGCTATTCCTGCAGGACAAAAAATGCGCAACAGAAAAACAGCGGGCAAAACAGGAATGACTCGACAGCCAGCGTGTGTCCCCTCTGCAGCCAGCATACAAATGGTTTCATAACGATGTGCAGACGCGAATCCAACATGCAGAATGAACGATATGGAACATAATCGACCATAAAGCGGGGTTGACAAGAATGCACATGTCAATATAATTAGTTTGTCTAACAAATAAGATTACGATGCTTGAACGGGAGCGAGTATGATGGATGAATTCAGCCGAGAGCTGAACCAACTACTGGTTTGCACCTACCGCAATGTTGGCAAACTGGAGGAGGGAATGTTGCACTCCGTCAGCGGTATGGAGGTATCCATCGGCGAACTGCACCTGATGGAAATCATCGGTGAGAGCAAGGACGGGGGAGTCATGATCGGGGAACTGGCGCAGCGTATGGAGCTGACCCCCCCAACCGTCACGGTGGCCGTGAACAAGCTGGCGCTCAAGGGCTACGTGGTCAAGACCAAATCGACGCTTGATAAGCGAAGCGTGATTGTGACCCTGACACGCATGGGCAAAAAGGTGAACGCTGCACACCGTTATTTTCATGAACAGATGGTGCGCAATATTGAAAAGCTGCTTGCGCCGGGCGAGCGGGAAGGCATGTTGCACGGTATGCAGATGCTCAACCAGTTTTTTCAGGACGCACTGGTGGAGATGAATCAAAAAGCGGACAGCGCAGCGCTGCAAAGCGTCAATGCGGAAAGAATGTGAATCAATGCGAATCATTTCCTTCGGGCATGCATTGCCCAAACGGTCAGTCACCAATCAGGAGCTGACCGCGTTTCTGGATACGACGGATGAGTGGATCGTAGAGCACACGGGCATCCGGAGCCGCCGCATCCTCAGCGGCAAGGAAACTGTGAGCGGGCTGGGTGCCAAGGCAGCCAAGATGGCCTTGACGCGCGCGGGACTTACCGCCAAAGATGTAGATTACATCCTCTGCTCCACCACGGCGGGGGAGATGACGTTTCCGGCAACCAGCTGCCTGATCCAGGAAAAACTGGGCGCCACATGCCCCAGCATGGATCTGAATGCGGGCTGCACAGGGTTTCTCTATGCGCTGGACATGGCGGATGCCTTGCTGTCAAGCGGCAAGGCAAAGCGGGTGCTCGTCCTCTGTGCAGAGCAGATATCCAGGCTTTCCGATTGGACGGACCGCAGCACCTGCGTGCTGTTTGGCGATGCGGCCGGTGCGGCGCTCTGCGAGGCGGGCGATGGCCTCAAGACCATACGCCTGAGCGCCAAAGGCAACGCAACACCGCTGCATGCTTGGCCGGACGGCGGCAACTCTCCTTTTTTGGAGGATCGCCAGCCTGCGCAGCCCCTGTACATGAACGGGCAGGAGATATTCAAATTCGCCGTTTCCCACAGCAGCCGCGACATTGCAGCCGTGATGGCGGATGCTGACCTGACTGCCGACCAGGTCGATCATTTTGTGCTTCACCAGGCAAACCTGCGCATCATCGAAGCGGCAAGGGCGCGTCTGAAGCAGCCCACGGAAAAGTTCCCCGTGAACATTCACGATCACGGCAACACTTCCTCCGCGTGCATTCCAGTCCTGTTGTCCGAAATGGCGGAGGATGGGCGTCTCCTGCGTGGGCAAACTCTTGTGCTCAGCGCCTTTGGCGCAGGACTTACCACCGGTGCAGCGGTGCTGCAATACTAAAATTAGGGAGGACATTACTATGTCTACGTATGAAACCATCACCAAGCTGATTGCCGAGACCAAGGATATGGATCCTGCCGATATCAAAGCTGAAATGACCTTTGCGGATCTGGGATTGGACAGCCTGGATGTGGCCGAGCTGGTCATGAACATGGAAGATGAACTGAACGTGACCATCGAGATCAGCCCCGCGCTCAAGACGGTGCAGGATGTTGTGGCGCTTGTGGAAGCGCAGCAGAAATGATTACCTCCGTGCTGACGGAGGCACTCGGCCTCACCTTCCCGATTTTTCAGGGCGGCATGGCCTGGATCTCGGACGCGGAGCTGGCGGCTGCGGTATCCAACGCAGGCGGGCTTGGAATTATCTCCGCCATGAACCTGGATGCTGATTACCTGCGCGGGCAGATCCGGAAATGCCGCACGCTTACGGACAAGCCTTTCGGCGTGAATGTGATGCTCATGTCCCCCTATGTTCAAGAGGTGGCGCGGGTTTGCGCGGAGGAGAAGCCTGCCGTGGTCACCACCGGAGCAGGGCTGCCTAATGCCTACATGAAGGACTGGATCGCGGCCGGCATCAAGGTGATTCCCGTAGTGCCCTCCACCGCGGTCGCAAAGCTTGTGGCACGCGCAGGCGCCTTCGCGGTGATCGCGGAAGGCGGGGAGAGCGGCGGCCATGTGGGGGATCTGTCAACTATGACGCTGGTGCCCCAGGTGGTGGATGCCGTGCGCATTCCCGTGTTGGCAGCGGGCGGCATTGCCGATGGCCGGGGTGTGGCCGCCGCCTACATGCTGGGCGCTGTGGGCGTGCAGTGTGGCACAGCATTCCTGTGCGCCAGCGAGTGCAATGTGCACGAAGCCTACAAGCAAAAGGTGGTCGCGGCCAAGGACATCGATACAGTGGTCACAGGCAAACGCCTGAACCACGCTGTGCGGAGCCTGCGCAGCCCCTTCACACGGCGTTATATTGAAAAGGAATTTGATCCCGAAACCTCTGGCGAGGAGCTGGAAAGCCTGGGGGTTGGTGCGTTGCGCAAGGCGGCGGTAGAAGGCGACACGGAGGAAGGATGCTTTTTGGCGGGACAGGCTTCGGCGTTGGTCAAGTGTGTGCAGCCGGCCAAAAACATCATCCAAAGCATGTTTGCCGAGGGGGAAGCCTTGCTGAAGGGGGCTTCCCAGTGGGTAAAATAGCGTTTTTGTTTGCAGGGCAAGGCGCGCAGTATCCCGGTATGGGCAAAAGCCTCTATGAAACATCGCCTGCGGCGCGCGCGGTGCTGGATGCGGCGGAGGCGATCCGTCCCGGAACGCTGGCGCAGTGCTTTGACGGGGATCAGGAAACGTTGAGCCAGACCCTGAACACGCAGCCTTGCCTGATGGCGGTGGATTATGCCTGCGCCATGGCGCTGGTGGAGGCGGGTATCAAACCGGACGGAATGGCCGGTTTTTCCCTGGGGGAAATTGCCGCGCTGCCCATGGCAGGGCTGCTGCCCTTTGTGCAGGCATTCCGGTTGGTCATGCACCGCGCGGAACAGATGCAGGCCTGCGCCGCGCAATCCGCCACAGGCATGACTGCGGTGCTCAAGCTGCAAGATGCCGCCGTGGAGGCACTCTGTGCCCATCACGGTGCCTATCCTGTGAACTACAACTGCCCTGGGCAGGTAGTGTGCGCGTTGCGCAAGGCGGATATACCTGCCTTCACCGATGCCGTCAAGACTGCGGGCGGCAGGGCACTGCCCCTGGCCGTAAACGGTGGTTTCCACAGTCCATGGATGCATGATGCGGCTGTTGCCGTGAAAGACTATGCTACGCCACTTGCCTTCCAGCACCCGACGGTGCCACTTTATGCGGATGCGACCTGCCGGCCCTATACCGTGGCGGATGCCGCTGCGCTGCTGGGTGCACAGGTAGAAAACCCGGTGCGCTTCACCCAGCTCATCCATACCATGCAGGCGGATGGGTTTACCGATTTTGTCGAGGTGGGTGCTGGCAAGACGCTCAGCGGGCTGCTGCAGAAAATCGGCGGCGCGGCGCGCATAGGTAACGTGGAGGATGCAGCCAGCCTGAACACGACCCTAACGACTTTGCGGGAGGAAAGCCCATGCTGAAAGGGAAAACAGCACTGGTGACCGGAGGCAGCCGCGGCATTGGCAGGGCAATCTGTCTGGCGCTGGCAAAGCGGGGCGCCGATGTTGCGCTGGTTTATGCTGGCAACGAGGCAGCCGCCCAAACCACGCTGGGTATGCTCATGGAATATGGCGTGGCGGCCAAAGCATATCGCTGCGATGTGGCGGATTTCGCCGCCACGGAAAAGCTGGTTGCGGACGTATGTGCGGACTTTGGCGGGCTGGATATCCTCATCAACAACGCGGGCGCCACAAGGGATAAGCTGGTCATGCGGATGAGCGAAACGGATTTTGACGACATCATTGCCGTGGATCTCAAGGGCGCTTTTAACCTGATCCGCCATGTGAGCGGGGTGTTTGTGAAAAAGCGCACAGGGCGAATCGTCAACGTTACATCAGTGGCAGGTATCATGGGCAACCCTGGGCAGGCGAATTATGCATCAGCTAAGGCAGGGCTCATTGGGCTGACCAAAACGGTCGCCAAGGAGTTGGGCGGCCGCGGCATCACCTGCAATGCCATCGCGCCGGGTTTCATCAAAACAGACATGACCGCCGCCTTGAACGCGCAGTTGCTGGAAAATGCATTGCAGATCATTCCCGTCAAGCGATTGGGTGAGCCGGAGGATGTGGCGGAGGCCGTGGCGTTTCTATGCACGGATGGCGCAAAGTATATCACCGGGCAGGTGATCCAAGTGGATGGCGGCTTGCGTATGTGAGCCCTGCCGCGCCATGAAAAGCGGCGCGAGGTCTGCATCATGGATTATCATTTATTTCGCAATCATCGGGATGCACAGGCAGGGAGGATGACAGGATGAACCGTGTGGTCATAACCGGGATGGGCGTGGTCACGCCCGTGGGTCTGAATATCCCCGATTTCTGGCAGGCGCTCACCGCTGGGGAATGCGGCATTGCGCCCATCCAGGGATTTGACGTATCCGGCATGAAGGTAAAGGTGGCGGCGGAGCTCAAGGGCTTTGATCCTACCGCGTTTGGTATGGACAAGAATACCGCACGCAAGCTGGATCCATTTGTGCAGTATGCGGCGGCGGCCAGCCGGGAAGCCATGGCGCAGAGCGGGCTGAAAGCCAATGAAAACATTAGCGGTCAGCGGCTGGGGGTGTACATAGGCTCGGGCATCGGTGGTATGCAGACATTTGTCAATGAGGCGCGCAAGTGCATCGAGCGGGGGCCGGAGAAGGTTTCTCCGCATTTTATCCCGATGATGATCGCCAATATGGCTTCTGGGCAGGTGGCCATTACCTATGGTGCGGAAGGCCCGTGCCTGCCGGTTGTCACGGCCTGCGCGACATCCACCCATGCAATCGGGGAAGCGTTTCACGCAATTAAAGCGGGTTATGCGGATGCGATCATCGCCGGGGGCAGCGAGGCAGCCATTTGCCCCCTGGCAGTCGGCGGTTTTACCAATTGCATGGCGCTTTCTACCGAGACGGATCCCTTGCTGGCGTGCTTGCCTTTTGACAAGCGGCGTTCGGGCTTTGTGATGGGGGAGGGCGCGGGCATTGTGGTGCTGGAGGAACGTGAGCACGCCCTGGCACGCGGCGCCGCCATCCTGGGCGAAGTTGTCGGCTACGGCAACACCTGCGATGCCTATCATGTGACAGCGCCAAACCCTGAGGCTGCGGCCAGCGCGCGCGCTATCGGCCTTGCGCTTGCGGAGGCAGACTATCAGGGCGGCGAGCGGGTGTATATCAACGCGCACGGTACCAGTACAGCGCTCAACGATGTGAGCGAGACGGTCGCTATTAAGCATGCCTTTGGCGAGGATGCGGCGCGGCGTGCCATGGTGTCATCCACCAAGAGCATGACGGGGCATATGCTGGGTGCGGCGGGCGCAGTAGAGTGCATTGCGGCGGCGCTGGCCTTGCAGCATGGGGTGATCCCCCCCACCATCGGCCTTACGGAGCCCGATCCGGCCTGCGATCTGGATTATGTGCCCCTGCATGCGCGGGATGCGCAGTGCGATCTGGCGCTGAGTATATCGCTTGGGTTTGGCGGGCACAACGGCTGCGTAGCCTTGCGGAGGGGATAATATGAACATCAAAGAAATCAAGGCTTTGGCGGCGGTGCTGCGGCAAGCGGATCTGACGTCGCTGGAGTATAGCCAGGGGGATATGCACATCAAGCTGGAGCGTTGCGGCGGGGGGATGGTCACCATCCAGCAACCTGCCGCCATCCAGACGGCGCTGCCCGCTGCCGGCAATTCGCCGCAGGCATTGGACACCAACGACTTTAACAACCTTTGTGAGGTCAAGGCACCCATGGTCGGCGTATTCTATGCCGCGCCGGCGCCGGATGCCAAGCCTTATGTTCGCGTTGGCGACATGGTGGAAAAAGGCCAGGTGATCTGCATCATCGAAGCCATGAAACTCATGAATGACATTACCGCCCCCGCATCCGGACGCATTGTGGACATTTGCACACAGGATGGCGCTGTGATCGAGTACGGGCAGACCATCATGAAAATTGTGTAAGGGTTGGAAGCATGAACAAAGATGAGATCAAGGTGCTGCTGCCCCATCGGCAGCCGATGCTGCTGGTGGAAGAAATGACGATGGTTGGCGAAGCCGCGCACGGACAATATACCGTGCGCGGGGACGAATGGTTTTTGCAGGGGCACTTTCCCGGCAACCCTGTGGTGCCGGGCGTGGTGCTCTGTGAGATGATGGGGCAGACCTGCGCCATCCTCATCGGAGAACAGCTCAAGGGCAAAACGCCCTTTTTTACTGGTATGAATAAAGTCAAATTTCGCCGCTCGGCACGGCCGGGCGATGTCCTGACCATGGTGGCGACCATCCAGCGGCACAACGGGCCTTTCTATTTTACGGCGGGGCAGGTGCTGGTGGCAGGGCAGATGATCGCGCAGGGAGAGTTTTCCTTTGCGCTCATCCCCAATGAGGAGGCTGCCGCCACATGAAGCCTTGCGCCCTCGCGACGCTGTCCCGCAGGGCGGGGCGTATTCCACACACCAAGGAGGCACCATGTTCTCCAAAATTTTGATTGCTAACCGTGGGGAGATTGCCATCCGCGTGATCCGTGCCTGCAAAGAAATGGGCATCGCGACCGTAGCGGTGTTTTCAGAGGCGGACCGGGATGCGCTGCATGTTTCCCTGGCGGATGAAAGCTACTGCATCGGCCCTGGCCCCGCGCAAAAGAGCTACCTGAATATGGCGGCGATTGTAACCGTGGCCAAGGGCTGCGGAGCGCAGGCCATCCACCCTGGGTATGGGCTGCTTTCGGAAAACTCCACTTTCGCCAAGCTGTGCGAAGACAACGGGATCCGTTTTATTGGCGCACCATGCGAGGTTATGGACCGGATGGGCGATAAGGATGCCGCGCGCCGCACCATGCGCGAAGCGGGCGTACCGGTGATCCCCGGCTGCGATCTGGTGCCTACCTTGGCGGATGCCCGGCGGGAGGCTGCGGCCATCGGCTATCCGCTGCTTATCAAAGCGCGTGCTGGGGGCGGTGGGCGCGGCATACGCCGTGTGAACGTAGAGGGAGAGCTAGAGCCCGCGTTTTACAGCGCTGCCGCCGAGGCGCAGAGCGCCTTTGGCGATGGCGCGCTGTACATGGAAAAACTGCTGACCCACGTCAAGCACATCGAGATGCAGTTGCTCTGCGATGCGTTTGGCAATGTGCTGTGCCTGGGGGAACGGGACTGCTCCATGCAGCGCAAAAACCAAAAGATTTTGGAGGAAAGCCCGGCAGTGTGCGTGACTGCGGAGCTGCGCGCGCAGCTGACGGCGGCGACGGTATTGGCAGCCAAGACGGTAGGCTACCTGGGCGCGGGCACCATTGAGTATCTGCTGACGCAGGAGGGGCAGTTCTACTTTATGGAGATGAACACCCGTTTGCAAGTGGAGCATCCCGTGACGGAAATGGTCACCGGGGTGGATCTGGTCAAATGGCAGATCCGCATCGCCAGCGGACAGGAACTTACCGTGCGCCAGGAGGATGTGCGCATGGAGGATCATGCCATTGAGTGCCGCATCAACGCGGAAGACCCTGCGCATGATTTCCGCCCAAGCTGCGGCACCATCCGGCTGCTGCATGTGCCGGGCGGCCCCTGGGTGCGCTTTGATACGGCGCTTTATCAGGGCTATACTATCCCGCCGTTTTACGATAGTATGATTGCCAAACTGATCGTTTCCGCACGTACGCGTGCCGAGGCCATCCGCAAAATGCAGGCCGCGCTTTGCGAAATGGTGGTGGAAGGCGTGGAGCACAATGCGCAGACGCACATTGACCTGCTGTGCGAACCCGCCTTTCTGGACGGGACCTATACCACGGATTATCTGGCCAAACGCAATGCGTAGGAGCTGAATGCCGTTGATAAGCAAGGATTTGTTCAAGAAACCCAACAACGCTTTGGAAGGCGGTGTGGATGCACAGCCACCCGCGGCCGAGGAGCGCACAGTCACCTGTTCAGAATGCAAGGCAGTGCTGCCGCTGGATGTGTTCAAAGCGCAGGCGCATGTGTGCCCCCGCTGCGGTGCGCTGCATGCCATGAGCGCACGGGAGCGCATCCTGTGGCTTGTGGATGCGGACAGTTTCCAGGAGATGGACGCCGCCTTGTTGCCCCAGGACAGGCTAGGGTTTCCGGCCTATGCCGGGAAACTGCGCAAAGTGCAGCAGGAAAGCGGCGAGCCGGAGGGCGTGGTCACCGGTACCGGCATGCTGGATGGGATGCCCTGCGCGCTATTTTCCATGAACCCGGAGTTCATCATGGGTTCGATGGGTGCTGTAGTCGGGGAAAAAATAACCCGCCTGTTTGAATATGCGGCGGCACAACGGCTGCCGGTCATAGGCTACATCGTCAGCGGCGGCGCGCGCATCCAGGAAGGGATGTTCTCGCTGATGCAGATGGCCAAAACCAGCGGCGCAGTGCTGCGGCACAGCCAGGCCGGCCAGCTTTACATTGCTGTGCTGACACACCCCACCACAGGCGGTGTGGTGGCCTCTTTTGCCATGGAGGCGGATATCATCCTGGCGGAGCCAAAGGCATTGATTGGGTTTGCGGGGCCGCGCGTGATCGAGCAAACCATGCGCCAGAAGCTGCCGGAAGGCTTTCAGCGGGCGGAGTTCATAATGGAAAAAGGGTTTGTGGATCGAATCGTGCCCCGGGACGCGCAGCGGCGGGAGCTTTCGCAGTTGCTCAGAGCACACCGCAAGGAGGGATTGGCATGACCGCAGCCTATGAGCGCGTGCAGGCGGCGCGCCAAAAAGGCCGCCCTACCTCCATGTACTATATCCAGCACATTTTCACGGATTTTTTGGAGATGCACGGCGACCGCCGTTATGCGGACGATGCCGCCGTTGTGGGTGGCATTGCGATGCTCGGCGGCATGCCGGTTACCGTTGTCGGCATTGAAAAGGGTGTGGACACGGATGAGAAGGTACGCCGCAATTTCGGCTCCGCCCATCCGGAAGGCTACCGTAAGGCTCTGCGGCTGATGCTGCAAGCCGAAAAATTTGGCCGCCCTGTGGTGTGCCTGATCGATACTTCCGGCGCATTTTGCGGCATCGGCGCGGAGGAGCGCGGCCAAGGGCTGGCGATTGCCGAAAACCTGATGGCGATGATGGGGCTTTCGGTACCGATCATCTCACTGGTGATCGGGGAGGGCGGCAGCGGCGGCGCACTGGCGCTGGGCGTGGCGGATCGGGTTTGGATGCTGGAAAACGCGGTGTATTCCGTCATATCGCCGGAAGGTGCGGCAAGCATCGTCTGGAAGGATGCGGGCAAGGCGGCGGAGGCCAGCGAAGCGCTGCGGCTCACCGCGACCGACCTGTACGGGTTTGGCATGGTGGAGAGGGTGTTTCCCGAAGCGGACGGCGATTTCGCCGCCCTGTGCGATACGCTCCGCACCGCTTTTACGCAGGAGTTTGAAGCCTTGCGAACCTTGCCGGTTCAGGCCATGGTGGAGCAGCGGTATCAGAAATTCAGGAAGATCGGGGGCGATGCGCTGTGATCGCAATCATGGTGGACAGCGCGGCCGGCATATCCCGCCAGGAGGCGGAGCAGCTGGGCGCACATTATGTGTCCATGACATACTCGGTGGACAGGCAGCAGTTTGTGGAGCACTACATTGGCGAGAACGGTCAGTTTGAGCCCTTCATTGAAGAAGAGAACTTGGAGCGCCGCACCAGTCAGGTCAGCGCCAACGCTTTTGCGGCGGCGTTTGAGCGCCAGCTTTCCAAAGGGCGGCAGGTGCTGTGCATTACCATATCCTCGCGCCTTTCCGGCACCTACGCCAACGCGGTCATGGCGGCCAAGGAGATCAATGAGGATGCCATCAAGGTGCTGGATAGCCGCAATGCGGCGGGGGGCATATACTTTCTGATCCTTCGCGCGCAGGAGCTCATCGATCAGGGGCTGACGCTGGAGGAAATCGTGGAGCGTCTGATTGTGGAGCGCAAGCGCATCCAGAATGTATTCACAGTAAATGACATGACCAATCTGCGCAAGAGCGGCCGTTTGGGCGTGGTGCGCATGAGCGTGAGCACCATCCTGAACCTGCGGCCCATCCTGTGCCTGAACAATGGCACGGTATATTCCCGCAGTGTGGCGCGCGGCAATCATGAACAGCTGCGCATGCTGGTGGAAAGCGTGCCGGAGGGCACCCGTTTTCTGGTGCTGCACAGCCGGGAGAACAA
>LVAR01000072.1 GCA_001604115.1 Clostridiales bacterium Firm_12
CAGGCGCAGGTACCCCATGGGCTCACATTCCAGGTGCAGCTCACACTCAGCCACAATGGGGGCATGCACTTGCTGCGCCGGTAAGGCGGTCATGCCCAGCCCGTCGAACTTATCGATATCCCGGCCGCTTTTTGTGCCGGCGACCATGAGTTGCCGCTGCATGTCATGCAGTGGGATGCTCACCGTGAACGCGCCATTCTTGCGCAGCAGCCCGTAGCTGTAGCGGCTATCGCGCACAGGGGCGATAAAGCAGGGCACGCCATAAAACGCGGTCAGGCCGCCCCAACCAATGGTCATGACATTGCGCTGCCCGGCCGCGCTGGTGCACAGGAAAACCCCGCCCGTGCTCAATTTTTCGGCGATGGTCTGGGCGGCTTGTGTCACAGGAATCTCCTTCATGAAATGTCTCCTTTCGATATGGGGCATGGATCCACGCAGGCTGTGCTTCGCTTCCCCGAGCACTGGCGCACCGGAAACCGCAAGCTTGGCGGAGGCCTTTGGTGCACTCCGCGCGACATTTCAGGCAACGCGGCTTGAATTTTCAAAAAAAACGTGTATGCTATGGGTGAATGGGAGAAGCTCATTCATCATACCATGTTTACTCGTTTTTGTGGAGGTTAACCATGTTTTATTGGGACTGGACCATGATCCTGATCGTGCCCGGCCTGCTTTTGGGCATGTGGGCTCAGTACAAGGTAAAGAGCGCCTATGCCAAATACCGCAGTGTGGGCACAGGCCGCGGCGTGACGGCGGATGCGGTGGCGCGGGACCTCCTGGCGCGCGATGGCAACACAGGGGTGGCTATTGAGCCCATCGCGGGGGAACTGACGGATCACTACGACCCCCGCGCCAACATCCTGCGCCTGTCGCAGGGGGTATACGGTAACGCGAGCATTGCTGCCATCGGCATCGCGGCGCATGAGTGCGGCCACGCCATGCAGGACAGGCACGGCTATGCGCCGCTCAAGCTGCGCAGCGCGTTGGTGCCGGTGGTCAACATCGGCAGCAACCTGTACTTCCCGATTTTTCTGGCGGGCATCCTGTTTTCCTGGCAGCCGCTGCTCTATGTGGGCATTGCCTGCTTTGCGCTGACGTTGGTGTTTTCGTTGGTCACGCTCCCGGTGGAGTTTAACGCCAGCAACCGCGCCATTGCCACGCTGCGGCAGGGCGGCTATGTGACGGATGATGAGCTGCGCGGCGTGAAGGCCGTGCTGGATGCAGCCGCGCTCACCTATGTGGCGGCGGCCATCAGCAGTCTGTTGCAGCTGGTACGGCTGCTGATCCTCTCCCGCAACCGCAGGGATTGACCCTGCCAACGTTTGCGAGGGTGCAGGATGGGGGTGTGCCTGTGGGGGAGACCTTTCGCGTTTCAGTGCGGGAGCTGATCGCGTTCCGCTATTTCCCGCCGGATATTTCGCCTGCGGCAGGCGTGCAGGACATGCTTGCCGGCACCCTGGCACACCAGGCGCGGGAAGGTGCGCTGCAAGGCGATTATGAAGTCGAAAAGCCCATCCGGCTCACCATCATGCAGGATGGGCACAGCGTTAGCGTGTATGGCCGCATGGATGCATACCGGGCGGGAGAGCCGCCTGTGGTGCATGAAATCAAACTGTCCGGCTCGCCGCCGGATGCTCCTTACCCGGAACATATTGCCCAGGCGCGCCTGTATGGCGCGCTTTTGGTGTTGGATGCGCCGCTGCCCAGCGTCACGGTGGAGGTCGCCTATGTGGATGCACAGGGCGCGCCGCTGCGGGTGTTCACGGAGCAGGCATCCCGGGCGATGCTCCTGGCGGCGCTGGAGGATGTGCTCTTGCCCTGGCTGGCCTTTGCCGTGCCGGAGCGTCAGCGAGAGCGAGTGCGGGATGCCAGCATCCGGCAAGCATCCTTCCCGTTTGCGGGGTACCGGGCGGGGCAGCGGGAACTGGCGGTGCAGGCCTATACGGCCATTGCGCGGCGGCGGCGGCTCTACGCCAGCCTGCCCACCGGCACAGGCAAGAGCGCGGCTGTGCTTTACCCTGCGCTCAAAGCGCTGCCGGAGGGCAAGACCCGTAAGATCGTCTACCTGACTGCGCGCACCACTGCGCGGCAAAGCCCGCTGCATGCGTTGGAAATGATGCGCCAGCAAGGCATGTGCATCCGTGTGAGCACGTTGCTGGCCAAGGAGAAAATGTGCCCCGCGCCCGCGCGCTGCCACCCGGACGAATGCCCCCGTGCCAAAGGGCACTTCCTGCGCCAGCCGGAGGCAGTGCAGGCGCTGCTGGCCATGACGTGCGCCTGGACGGAAGATTGCATTGCCGAGGTAGCCGACCGCTATGCCATCTGCCCCTTTGAGCTGGCGCTCACCCTGGTCGATCTGGCGGACGTCGTGCTTATGGATGTGAACTATGCCTTTGACCCCTTTGCCCAGGTGGCAAGGCTGTTCAAGCGTCGCAGGGATTTTACCCTGCTCATTGATGAGGCGCACCATTTGCTGGATCGCGTGCGGGAAAGCCTGTCCGGCTCCCTGGACACCCGGTTTGTGCGGGAACACCGCGCGGCCTTTGGCAAGGAGCTGGGTCGCAGGCATCCTTATTACAAGACGCTCACCGTGCTGTACCAGGCGCTCAAGGCATTGCAGCCGGATGACCTCACCGCTGAGCGCGGGGCGCCGCGAGCTCACCCCGCCGCGGAAAGCCAACCCCGCTTTGCGCCGGATGCAGAAGGGATCGCGTTGCCAGCGGCGGAGCCCTGGGACGCGGCAGACGCCGCGCACGCACCGGAACCAAGCCGGCAGCGCGCGCCGCACCGGGAATGCCTTCTGGCTGCTCCGCCGGACGCGGTGGTGCGTGCGGCGCAGGCCGCCAGCGAAGCGACGTATGGTCTGTTGGAAGGCACGCTGCACAATGGCGCGCTGCGTGCCATGGCGGGGGAGTTCATCCGGCGTGTGTCGCCGTTTCTCTATGCGGCAAGCTTCTATGGCGAGCGCTATACCGCCATGCTGGACTGCCAGGGCGCGGAATGTGCGCTGGAGCTGTATTGCCTTTCCCCGGCGGAGTGGGTCACGCAAGTGACCAAGGGGCTGCGCGGCGCCGTGTTTTTTTCCGCCACGCTGGAACCGCTGGACGCCATGCGCGACCTGCTGGGCGGCACGCAGGAGGATGCCTGCTTCGCCCTGCCATCCCCGTTCCCGCCGGAAAACCTCGCGGTTGTGCGCAGGCGCGTGCAAACACGCTATGCCTACCGGGAGCAAAGCGCACGGCAGGTGGCCGAGGCCATTGCGGAGGCCGTAGGCACGCACGCAGGCAAGTACATCGCCTATTTTCCAAGCTACGCATACCTTTCCTTGGTGCGGCGCCACCTGGAAGAGCTGCCGCTGCCCCCCTTGCTGGCGCAGGAGGGGGATATGGATGAGGCCGCGCGCGCACGCTTCCTGGCCGCCTTCACCGAGGATGATGCGCCCAAACTTGGTTTGTGTGTGCTGGGCGGCCTGTTTTCCGAGGGGGTCGATTTGCCTGGGGAACAGCTCATTGGCGTGATCATCGTAGGGGTGGGATTGCCTACGCCCACCTTTCGCCTGCGACGGCTGCAACAGTATTACGGCGAGCGCTTTGGCGATGGATTTCGCTATGCGTGGATGATCCCCGCCATGCAAAAGGTGGCGCAGGCGGGGGGCCGCGTGATCCGTACGGAGCGGGATCGCGGGCTGATCTTGCTTTTGGACGATCGGTATTTTGACCCGCGCTATTCGCAGCTTTTGCCTATCCATTGGCAGCTGACGGATGAGCGCATCGCCCCGGCGATCCGGGCGCTTTATGGAACGGAGGACAAGTCATGAAATTAGGGCGGAAAATGGCGGCAGCCGCACTGGCGTTGCTATGCATGGGTATGGCGGCGAGCGCTGCGGCGCAGCAGGTCACAGAAGGGAGCCGGGGCTTATTGTACAGGGTGAGCGGCGGTCGGGCGGATATGGTGCTGCTGGGCTCCATCCATGTTGGCAGCCAAGATATGTACCCTTTCGGCGATGCGGTGCAGCAGGCTATGGCGGTTGCGGATACGTTCGTCTATGAATGCGATACCTCCTCTGCCGAAGCGATGGATGCGGTGCGCACACGCATGCGCCGCACCGGAGGCACCCTGCAGGCGGAGCTGGGGGATGCCTTGTATGCACAGGTTAGCCAAGTTTGCAGGCAGCTGGGTATCAGCATGCAGGGCATCGATGTGCTCAAGCCCTGGGCAGTCATCAACACGCTGGCGGTCTACACCACCGCAGCGGAAATGGGCACCGCGGATGTGGCGCAGGCGCTGGCCCTGGGCGTGGAGCGGCAGGTGCAAGCCTATGCGGCCGAGCAAGGCAAAAAGGCGGTGTATCTGGAAACGCTGGCGGAACAGCTGGATACGCTGGAGGGTTTTTCCCCCGCGTTGCAAAGGTATCTGCTGCAAAGTGAATGTGACGTGATCCTGAACCCGGATGCTGCGCGCGGCTTGGATGCAAGCATCGGGCAATGGCCGGCGTGGTGGCGCGATGGGGATGCGGCCGCTTTTGCAGACAATTATCTGGGCTCTTATCTGCAAACAGGGTTTGAGCAGGTTTGCGCCGAATATCATGATACACTGGTCACGCGGCGCAACGCGGCTATGGCGGAGCGGCTGGAGACGCTGCTGGTGCAAGGTGGCTCCTATTTTGTTACGGTAGGGCTGCTGCACCTTGCGCTGCCGGAGGATAGCATCCTCACGCACTTACAGGAGAAAGGGTATACGGTCACGGAGCTATCGCGGCCGTAGTGGCAACGGGCATGAAGGAACAGCAATTTGCAGGGTACACGCTCAGCTGCAAGCGCGGCAGGTTTAAGGTCAAGGAGGTGATGCGGCTGCTCAAGCTCACCTACTGGGCAAAGGATCGGGATGCAGCCACCACCAGGGAAAGCCTCCGGCATTCCCATCCCTTTGGTGTGTTTGCGCCGGACGGCAAGATGGTCGGTTTTCTGCGCATCACATCCGATCATTCCACGATGTATTACCTGGCGGATGTCGTGGTCATGGATGAGGAGCGTGGCAAAGGGCTGGGTCTTGCCTTGGTCAAATACGCGCTGTCCAACCGCAAAGTATGCCGCGGCAAGGGATTGCTGCTGACGCACACGGCCAATGGCCTGTACGAGAAGGTCGGTTTCTATAACCAGGCGGATCGGCTCATGGTACGTGATCCCCTGCCGGACGAAGTGTACAAGCCCAGCGGCAGCGCACAGGCCTGAACAATTGCCCTGCCCGCCCGCGCGGGAGCGGCGCGGTGATAAGGCAATGGCCGGGATGCATCGGCGTATCCGTGACAACCGCAAGAGGACCCCTGCAAGGCATGCGCCTGGCAGGGGTCCTCTTGCGGTTGTGCAGCAGTGTGGCAGGGCGATCCAAGCGGAGCGCCTGCGACCCGCTGTGTGTGCCGAAGGCGGCTTTAGCGGTTGGATAATCGTGCCCTGACCGCTGCACTGGCGTGAGCTTATTGCACCCCTGTACGCTCGCGCATCGCCGTTCGAGGGATAACGTACCGCCTCAGCCCATGCATCCTATGCGCAGCATGGTTTTTCCAAGCACAGATGCGGCTTGACGCCGGGCAGACCGGGTCTCCTGCGTGCATGCAGGCGCACCGGATCAACGGCCGGGCTGCGGACAGGGAAGATGCATCGATCCGGATTATTTAAACACCTGATATATGCCGCATTTGAGGTATTGCGTTTCAGGCGCGGCGGGCAAAATGGGGTGGTCGCGGCCCTGGGTGCGGTATTCCACCTGACGCAGTTGCACCCGCGCGTCCCTTTGGGCGGACAGGATCATTTCTTGAAACATGGCGGGCAGCACATGCTGGCTGCACGAGCAGGTGACCAGATACCCGCCGTCACGCACCAGCTTCATACCGCGCAGGTTGATCTCCTTATACCCACGCAGCGCACCTTCCACGGCAGCGCGCGTTTTGGTAAACGCCGGCGGATCCAGCACCACCACATCAAAGAGCTCATGCCTATCCTGCGCGGTGCGCAGATAATCAAAGGCATTGGCGCACACAAACTGGACGTGATCGTCCACGCCGTTCAACCGCGCGTTTTCGGTGGCGCAGGCGCAGGCGTAATCGCTGATGTCCACACCGATTACTTCCCGCGCGCCATAGTGCGCGGCATGCAGCGCAAAACTCCCGGTGTGGGTAAAACAATCCAGCACGCGCGCACCCTGCACAAAAGGCGCGATGGCGGCACGGTTCTCCTTTTGATCCAGGAAAAAGCCGGTCTTTTGCCCTTCCTTGACATCCACCCAAAAATGAACGCCGTTTTCAACCATCTCCACGCGGTCGGGCACGGTGCCATAGAGCAAGCCGGTCTGCAGCGGAAGCCCTTCCAGCGTGCGCACGGGCACATCGTTGCGCTCAAAAATCCCCTGCGGATGAAGCTCGGACACCAAGGCATCCACAATATCCGCCTTAAAGGCTTCCATGCCCAGGCACAAAACCTGCAAGGCGATCACATCGCCAAATGCATCGGCAATGACGGCGGGCAGGCCATCGCTTTCGGCAAAAATCAGGCGGCAGCTGCGCAGGTCGGCAAACGCCCGCCGATAGTCCAGCGCACGCTTGACCCGGTTGAAAATGAATGCGCGATCAATGGGCTCCTCCTTGCGGGAGAGAAGGCGCAGGGCGATTTGCGAGCGGGGGTTATATACCGCCATTGCCAGAAACTGGCCGCGGTCGCTGGCCACGCGCACCACATCGCCATCGGCGACCTCGCCTTGTACACGGGCGATGTCGCTGCGGAAAACCCAGGGGTGGCCGCCTAAAACCCGTTGTTCTTTGTTGCGTACCAAAAATGCTGTTGCCATGTCATCCTCCTGTGCGTCGGGTGGGGAAGCTACCAGTAAGCCGGCATCGCGGCTACGCTCTGCTGCGCGGGAGCCAAGCGTTGTATTATACCATCAACAAGCGCCCGCTGCAATGCGCGGGCGCTGTCGGGGGAGCAGCTTTCAGCCGGGCGTCATTTGTTTTCTTCTTCCGCGGAATCCAAGCCAAGCGCATCCGCAGGAACAAAGCCGCGCATCAGAACGCCATCGATCGTGGTCTGGACATAAGCCCAGGCTTGGCTGTTTTGATAGGTGGTCAGGTAGGTAACGGTTTCGCCGGCGTTCAGGCGGCATAGCGTGCTGGAGCGTGTGGCGGGGTCATCCGTCAGGGTGGCATCGGCAGCCAGGGTCACAGGCTGGTCAGCAAAAATGAGGGTGCGCGCATCCACCGCGCCTTTGATGGCGCTTGCCTCCACATACCCCACGCGCACCGCGCCGCTGTTGGTTTCATACATCACCAGCAGCCAACCGCTTTCCCAGCCTGCCACATAGACAGAGCCATTGGTGTTTACCATTGCTTTGCCGTTTGCGCCGCGGTAGGCATGGCGGCTGGGCGCGGCATAGACGCTCAGCTTTTGTCCGGCTTTGAGCCGTGTTAAGGTGAAGCCGGATAGGACATCAAACGTATCGGGGCGCACCTCATCCAGATAATGTTTGCCATGAGGGTTGGATGTGCCTTGCGCGCGCATTTGCGCACGCACATCCTTGACCAGCCGCTCATTGAACCATTCCACACTGGTGAGCTGAGGGTAGCAGGCCACGGTGTTATCCGGGTTGCTGTTGGGGGTGTACCAGGGCATTGAGGAGAAGAAGTTGTCATATTTTTCACCGGGATGGAAGTTGTACCCGTGCCGCGCAAAGATTTCATTGAGGATGTAGCCCAGGGATTCATAATCCCAGCCCCACAGCTCTGTTTCAGTCAGTTTGCGGGTATCGCTGTCCGGGATGATGTACAGGCGGCTGGCCAGCGCGCCCGCAGGCAGCAGGAGAAGCGCCAGCATTAAGGCTAACAGTCGTTTCTGCATCGGTTTCCCTCCATATGGTTGTTTGTGATGGGCGGGCAAACAGTCAAAGTGTTCTATACGCATGAAATACCACGGGTGCACCGTCAAAATCCTGCCAAACTGTTAAATTTTCTGGTTTTCTTGCCGTGTCGATAGGCAGTGTGGGCTACATTGTGGTAAAATGGTAACTACGCGCCGCCACTTCCTGCCATGCCATTGTAATGGCTTGGCGCGGGAGGGTGCATCGGTCAGGCAGCGCATCAGATACGCTGTGGGGGATTGGCTATGAAAACTGCCTTGCGGGTTTTGCTTTGGCTTATCATGATTTGTTTATTGGCGGTGCTGCCATCCGGCGCGCCGCTTTCCAGCGCATTTGCGGAGTCCGCGGCAAGCGCCCTCCCGCTGGATGATTCGCCCGCGCCGCTGCCCGATCCGGCTGGATATGCGGCGGATGGCACAGGCTACCAGGATGAAAGCATTACCGTGCGCATTAAAACCCTGCGCGAGTATGACACGACCATACTGGTTGCGTATGTGACCATCCAGGATGCCAGCCAATTGAGAACGGCGATGGCCGCTAAGTTTGGCACCTCGCGTGACGTACCTGGCTCCCGGCTGGCCAAGCGTGTCAATGCCGTGTTTGCCATCAACGGGGATTATTTTAATTTTGACAACAAGGGCTATATTGTGCGTCAGGGCACCCTGTACCGGGATAACCCCCGGGAAGCTGCCGATGTGCTGCTGATTGACGATCAGGGCAACCTGAACATCATCCGGGATGCAAACTCGGAAAAGATTGCTGCATTTGCGGGCACGGTGGTCAATGCGTTCAGCTTTGGCCCGGCGTTGGTGATGGATGGCCAGCCCATGCCCATTACAGAGAACCTGCAAATGGCCTCCGGCAAGCCCACCCAGCGTATGGTCATCGGGCAAACGGGACCGTTGAGCTACCTGTGTGTGGCAACGGAGGGGCCGGAGAATCCCGGCTCTGTAGGGCTAACGCTGGAGCAGACCGCCGCCTTGATGGCAAAGCTGGGCTGCCGTACGGCCTACAACTTGGATGGCGGCAGCAGCTCTACCATGGTGCTCAACAATCAAAAAATCAATGCGCTCAGCAGCAAGAAAGTGCGCGCCATCTGCGACATTTTGTACTTCGGCACCCTGGTGGGCAATGCGGAATGAGCCGACCGATGATGAGCGCGGCAATGCAAGGAGCATAGACCATGACGGAACCAGCACAGATTTTTACCCTGTTTGGGGTGGATGGATACCCTTTTGGGCTTTGTGTGGCAATCGCGGTACTGTTGGCAACCGGGCTACTGTGCCTTTTGTGGAAAAACCGGGGACATTCGCCGGCCATGGGGCTGCGCTTTACGCTCTACGCCATACCGCTGACGCTGCTCTTTGCACGTCTGGGATATGTAGCGGTTCGGTTGCGTTTTTTGGCGGTAGATTATGTACCGGGGTTTTGGTACAGGCTGCCGCTGGGGGGTTATTCGCTGGCCGGAGGTTTTGTTGGGCTGATGCTGGCAGGGTGGCTCTTTGCACGGATCAGCGGCCAATGCACCGCAAAGGTGCTGGATCTGGCTGCCCCGGCAGCATTGCTTGTACTGGCGTGTATCCGGCTGGCGGAAGCCTTCACGCTGGACGGCGTGGGGCTGTATGTGGAAAACGAAGCGCTGTGGCACTTTCCCTTTGCTGTAGCCAACCCTTACGGGGAATATGTGCTGCCTGTTTTTTTCTATGAAGCCGTTGTGGCGGTGCTGTTGTGCCTGGTGGCACTCCGAAGCCTTCGCAGTGGGCGGCTGCAAACCGGAGACGTTGCCAGGACGGCCACGCTGCTGCTGGGCTTGACGCAAATCCTGCTGGAAAGCCTGCGCGCGGATGATTACCTGCGCTTTGGCTTTGTGCGTGTGAACCAGCTGTGGGGCGCTTTGCTGGCCGGGTACGTGCTGGCGGTTTGGCTGCGCCGTTTCCAACCCACGCGCGCGCGGCGCGGCATCACGGTGGCCGTCTACCTGCTTTGCATCGGGGTGATGATCGCGGTGGAGTTTGGCCGGGACAAATCGACCATTCCCAACGAGATACTTTATGCGGCGATGGCACTGGCGCTGCTGGTGATCGGTATCATAAGCGTTGCACTGCGCAGCGCAAGGGCAAGGGGGAGCCAAGTTTGATTCGGATAGGCAGGGCGCTGGTAGCGGCCCTTTTGTTACTGAGTTTTTTGACCGGCGCCGCGGTGGCGGAGCGGCAAGTGGTGTTGTCCTTTCTGGGCGATTGTACCATTGGCAATGAAGAGCGTCTGATGCGGCAGGAGAATGGATTCGCCATGGTGGCGCAGCGGGAAGGCTATGCCTACTTTTTTCAAAACGTGCGCGATCTGCTGGCGGAGGATGATCTGACGGTTGCCAATTTTGAAGGCGTGCTCAAGGAAGATTATCATCGGCAGGCGAAGAAGACCTACTGCTTTCGGGGTTTACCGGCTTATGCCGATATCCTCAGGCTGGGCAGCGTGGAGGCGGTGAGCCTTGCCAACAACCATACGATGGATTATGGCCAGCTCGGCTATGACACCACGCGCCAGGCGCTCACGGATGCGGGCATTGCGCATTGCAATACAGATGAGCCCTATATCTTTGAGAAGGACGGCATCCGCATCGGGCTGGTGGGCATTTATGCCGCAGGGTTTTATGCCAAGCGCAACATGATGAAGGAAGCCGTGCAAAACCTGCGTGACCAGGGCGTGAATGCCGTGGTGGTCATGGTGCATGCCGGCACGGAATATGACACCACGCATAGCAGAAATCAAATGCTGATTGCGCATCTCCTGATCGATTCAGGCGCGGATCTGGTCATCGGGAGCCATCCGCATGTGTTGCAGGGCACCGAGGTTTACGGCCAGCGCAGCATCCTGTACAGTATGGGCAATTTTGTGTTTGGCGGCAATGCCAAAGTACGCAGCCTGGAAACAATTATCGCGCGCGTGACCCTCACGTTTTCGGAGGACGGCGCATATCAGGGACAGCAGCTCAGGCTGTACCCGGCGCACATCTCCAGCGATCCGGTGACCAACAACTACCAGCCCGTGCTGGTAAGCGGTGATGCGGCTGCTGCCGTCTATGACCGTATCGACCGGGACAGCGTAGGCACCCCGGTCATTGAAGTGCAAAATGACGTGTACCGGGACTACCGCTATGTGCCCGCCCAGGAAGGGGATGTGCAGCCGTGAAGCGATTGCTGGCGCTCTGGATGGCCTGCTTGCTGGTGCCTGTGAGCGCGCTGGCAGCGCAGCTGCGCGGCTACCAGAAGGGCGAGGGGTATCAGTACATCCAATTGGGCAGCTATCCGCAAGGCGCTTCCGGCGAGGTGCAGCCGCTGCTTTGGCGTGTTTTGGATGTGACGGACGGTCAGGCGCTGCTGCTCACGGAGGATGTGCTGGATGCCCAGCAAGTGATTATGGAAAGCGATGCCGCGGTGATTGCCGCGCGAAGCTACCGGCGCATTGACGATTACGCGCAAAGCGACCTGAATACCTGGATGAACCATACTATGTTGCCGACCATGGCAGGCGATAGTGGGCTGGCATCTGCATTGGTGTCGGGCGTTTTTGGCAAGCTTTATCCCCTGACTGATGCGCAGTACCTGAACCCGGCTTACGGATTCAGCACGGCGCGCTATGGCGAATCAAAAACGCGCTTTGCCAAGGTGACCCCATATGCCGATGCGCGGGGGGTGTATCACGATCGCCTGGGCAACGCTCCTTATTGGGTAGCGACCGTGAAGGCGGCGGACGATTACAAGCTGCAGATCGTCGGCTACAACGGCCATCTGAGTTATGGCGCCTACACACGGGTGAACATTGGCGTGCGGCCTGCGGCGCTCCTGGCGCTGGAGCAGTGCGAGATCACAGGGGGGTCAGGCACGCGGGCTGATCCTTTTACAGTGAGGATTGTCGGGCACGGCAGTGTAGCCGCAGCCGGCGCTGCGGCTGCACGGCAGGCCGACCACCCTGCGGACACAGCAGTGGCAGCAAACGCCAGGCGCACTGCAGCCAGCGAGGGAGCCGCATCCAGCCCGACCTTGGCGGCAGATGCCGCAAGCAATGCAAAACAGGCTCCGGACGGGCAGGCCACGTCCAGTGACGCAGGGGACGCCAACGCGGTGCCGCCGGTGCTGGCGCGTGATGCTTCGCCGGTGACCCTTTCCCTGCTTGGCGATGTGAGCATCGGCGATGCGTTTCAGTACCGTGGGCGCGCCTCCAGCCTGACCTCGGCCATACTGGAGCATGGTATGGCATGGGTCTTTGCCCGCGTTAGCGGAGTGCTCCAGGCCGATGCCTTGACCGCCGCCAACCTGGAAGTGTGCCTGACAGAAAGCAAGAACAAGAGCGGAAAGGTTTTCCCGCTTGTCGCGCCGCCTTCCTTTACGGAAGTGTTGACCACTGGCGGCGTGGATGTGGTGAACACCGTGAACAACCATAGCTTTGATTTTGGCACTGCGGGTTATGCCGATACCCTTGCAGCGCTGGATCAAGCGGCAATCGGCCATTTTGGCAGCATAGTGGATGGACGCGGCAACATCAGCGGGCAGACCTTAATTGTCGAGCGTGGCGGCATCCGCTTTGGCTTTGCGGGATACTCATACCCCCAGAGCGAAACCTTGGCTGCCATGCAAACGCAAATTCAAGCCCTGCGCGATGAAGGTTGCGATATTGTGATCGTGAGCCTGCACTGGGGGCGGGAAACCTACATGACGCCCAAGAGCGGCCAACCCGCTTATGCGGCCAAAATCATCGATCTGGGGGCGGATGTCATCTGGGGGCATCACCCGCATGTGTTGCAGCCTGTGCAGTTTTACAAAGGCAAGCCCATCCTCTTTAGTACGGGCAATTTCATTTTTGGCACCATGAGCAAGGTGGAGCCTGCCACAGGCATTTTTCAGCTGCATTACCGCAAAACGCCAGAGGGCGTTGTGCTGGACTCCTTCCAGGTGGTTCCGTGCATGACGCAGCGCGCACCGGAATATCAGCCCTATCCCGTGGAGGATGCTGCGCAGCAGGCGCGCATCTGGGGCTTTCTGCGCACCAAAAAGGCTTATGATGGCTACGAAAATTTGCCGGAGTCGTTTTTGCAAAGCGGTGTGGTGCGTTTTTCGGCGGATGGCGCCATGCTGGCGCAATAGCTTTAGCGCAAGCCTGTGCCCTTTGCGCCGCGTTATCGCCAAGCTAAAAAGGGAGCCTCCCATGTGGGAGGCTCCCTTTGCAACCGTCGGTGATCTTAGAACTTCAGCGGGTTGACCTTGATGGCGGGGCCCATCGTGGCGCTGATGTACAGCGAGCGCACGTACACACCCTTGGCCACTGCCGGCTTTGCCTTGTTGATGGCATCCATCAGCGCCTTGAGGTTCTCGCCCAGCTTCTCAGGGCCAAACGAGGCCTTGCCCACGGGGCAGTGCACGATGGCGGTCTTGTCCACACGATACTCCACCTTACCGGCTTTGATATCGTTGATGGCCTTGGCCACATCCATGGTCACGGTGCCGGACTTGGGGTTCGGCATCAGGCCTTTGGGGCCGAGCACGCGGCCGATGCGGCCGATCACGCCCATCATGTCGGGGGTAGCGACGATCACATCATAGCCAAACCAGTTCTCGGCCTGGATCTTCTGCACCATCTCTTCGCCGCCGACGAAATCCGCGCCGGCTGCTTCGGCTTCCTTGACCTTATCGCCTTTGGTGATCACCAGCACGCGGGTCACGCGGCCGGTACCGTGGGGCAGCACCACCGCGCCGCGAACCTGCTGGTCCGCATGACGGGGGTCAACACCCAGGCGCACGGAGATTTCGATGGTTTCATCGAACTTGGCTTTGCTGGTCTGGCAAACCAGCGCCATGGCCTCCTCGGGATCATAGGCCTTCAAGGAATCGATCAGCTTGACGCTATCAACATACTTCTTACCGTGTTTCATCGTTCAAATCCTCCCTGTGGTATTAACGGCACAATGTCCTCCCACAAATGTTTCTTTATTCCTCAACCGTGATGCCCATGGAGCGCGCGGTACCGGCAACCATGCTCTCGATGCTCTGGATATCCGTCGCGTTCACATCGGGGCGCTTGATCTCGGCGATCCTATGCACCTGCTCTTTGGTGAGCTTGCCGACCTTGTCGCGGTTGGGGCGGCCGCTGGCGTGATCCAGCCCCAGCTCTTTTTTGATGAGCACGGGCACCGGCGGCGTCTTGGTGATGAAGGTGAACGTACGGTCGGAATAAACGGTGATCACCACAGGGATGATCAGACCCGCGTCTTTGGTCGTACGCTCATTGAACTCTTTGCAGAAACCCGGGATGTTCACGCCATGCTGACCCAGCGCCGGACCGATCGGCGGCGCGGGCGTAGCCTTCGCGGCGGGAACTTGCAATTTGATCATCGCGGTAACTTTCTTTGCCATGGTAATGGAACCTCCTCAGTTTGTGGTGATGCGGAACGTATGCCTTGTTCCTCCCACGACCCCGCAGGCGGCCGCGCGGCCATCCTGCGGAGTGTAGCGGCGGTCTCCCGCCGGGCGCGGTGTTTCACGCGCCAGCTCACGCCGCCCGAGGCGGCGGGAACGCATTGTGTGCCGTCGTCAAACTTTGACTACGTCTTGCAGGTCTACCTCCACAGGCATTTCGCGGCCTAGGAACATCTTTACCTTGACGGTCAGTTTCTGCCGCACGGTATCGACGTCCTCCACCACACCGGTGAAGTTTTCCAGCGGGCCGGAAAGGATGCGGACCTCCTCGCCGATGGCGATGCCGAACTCCACACTGTTGATCTGTGTGGAAAGCATCATCTCCACCTCTTCGGGGGTCAAGGGCACGGGTTTGCTGTCGGGGCCAACAAAGCCCGTGACCCCGCGCGTGTTGCGCACCAAGTACCAGCTTTCGCTGGTCTCGATCATGTGCACAAGCACATATCCGGGGTAGACCTTGCGCTGGCTTTTTACACGGCGGTTGTTTTTGATTTCGACCACGTCCTCAACGGGGACGCGCACATCGAGTATCAAATCCTGCATGCCGTTGTTTTCGACGGACTTTTCAATGTTGTCCTTGACCTTGTTTTCGTAACCCGAATAGGTATGTACGACATACCAACAAGGCTCCTTGCGCTTTTCGGCCATTTGCTTTACCTCAACTTACTTGGAAATCAGCAGGTTCACAAGCGCGGATGCGCCCATGTCCAGCAAGCCGATGATGAGCATCAGGAACGCGATCATCAACAGTACGATGATCACGTAGTTCACCAGCTTGTCCTTGGTAGGCCAAGTGACCTTTTGCAGCTCATGCCACATGTTTTTGAACGAGAGGCCGATCTTCTTGAAGAAGTTTACAAACCCGCGCCCAAAACGGACAAAGAAGTTCGCCTTCTTGCCCTTGGCCACCGCCTTCTTTTCGTCAGCCATGTCACTCACTCCTTCTCGCTGAGCGCGTTACTTCGTTTCGCGATGCGCGGTGTGCTTCTTGCAGAAACGGCAGTACTTGTTCAGCTCCACACGATCGGGGGTGTTCTTTTTGTTCTTCATGGAGTTGTAGTTGCGCTGTTTGCACTCGGTGCAAGCCAGCATGATTTTATTGCGGGCAACGCTAGCCACGTCCGCCACCTCCTACTTTACGGTTATCAATCCCTGTGCCCGCTCCATACGGCCAGCAGAGTCAGTATGTGCTTTTGGCCCCGCGCCCCGCGCCGCGCTGGCGGCGGGGGCATAGCGCCGGGGGTAGCCCATGCGCTGCGGGGCAATGTGAGCCGGTTTACTCTACAACCTTGCTGACCACGCCGGAGCCCACGGTGCGGCCGCCTTCGCGGAT
>LVAR01000073.1 GCA_001604115.1 Clostridiales bacterium Firm_12
AAGGGCTGCGCGAGATGCTCACCCAGGTTTACGAAAGCGCGGATGGGAGCTACCTCCTTTTTGCGGTGCCGCAGGCCTACCTGACCCCGACCCCGGTCAAAACGGATGCGCCCGCAGCCATCCGCACCCCCACCGACCCCGCCGCCCAAGGGTAGCCGGAGGCCTTTATGGAACGATTCCTGCGGTATTCATTGGAAAAGGAACGTCGCATCCGCGCGGTGCTGATGCTGGAGGGTAAGCTGGTGCAAAAGCCGGTGACCGTGCTCGCCCTGGAGGGCGGGCAGGTGACGCTGCGGCTCAGCGCCAAGCGCGCACCCATCACCGTGCCGTTGGATGCCATTTACAGCTGCGACTATGCGCGCGGCGATCACGGAGAGGAATGACCCCCATTGATCGAGAAAATCAAGAAGTTGCTGAAAAACAAGGAAGCCATGCTGGAGCTGGTGCGCTACGTTTTCGCTGGAGGGCTGACCACGCTGCTGAGCATCATCATCTCCTATGGCGTATACATGCTGCTGGCGGCGGATCATACCATCAACGGCGCAAATGCCGTGCAGGTCATGATCGGCAATACCGTTTCCTGGATCATCTGCGTGTTGTTTGCCTTTTGGATCAACCGCAAGATGGTGTTTCGGGTACAGGGCGGCACGCGGCGCAGCATCGGGCTGGAGCTGCTGGCTTTTGCGGGCGCAAGGCTCATCAGCTGGGCGCTCTTTGAGGTTGGCCTGGCGGCGCTTTTGAGCCTGGCCGGCATGAGCAATGTGTTCAACCGCCTGCTGGTGCTGGTGCTGGTAACGGTGTTTAACTATGTGGCCAGCAAGTTTTGGATCTTCAAGCCCAAAGCGGATGCGGCGGAGCGCGCGCCAGCCGACCAAGCCTAGGCCGGACCGCCCTTTGCAGCTGCCCCGCAGCGGACGCGAAGGCCGCGCGGGGCACGCGGAGCCAAATTCGCCACATCCGCCATCCCAATGCAGAAAGCCGCCAAGGATAACGCTTCAAAACTGGGGCGATTTCACAAAACAGCGCGATGTGTACGTTTTTTGTTTTTCGCAGGCTTCCTTTCCCAACTGATTCAGTGTATACTGTCAATGCCATTTTTGTGCCTAGGACATGTGTCAAAGGAGCGAAATCATGACGGATTTTACCAACAGCTGGAACGACGAGGAAATTTTGTCCGCACCCTATGCCCCGCTCGGGCTCATCGCCATGCCCGGTTGCGAGGAACTGGGTGCGAGCGTGAACCGCTGGTTGATGAAGTGGCGCGAGCATCAGGAGGCCATGGAGGATACGCAAACCCCCCTGTTTGGCGTGCTGGGCGCCAACCGCGAGAACTTCCTGATCGATGTGCAGTGCCCCCGCTTTGGCACCGGCGAGGCCAAAGGGATGATCCGCAGCTCCGTGCGCGGGTATGATATCTACATCCTTTCCGATCCGGGCGCGTACAATGTGACGTACAAAATGTACGGCAAATCCGTGCCCATGTCCCCGGATGATCATTATCAGGATGTCAAGCGCATCATCGCGGCCATCGGCGGGCGCGCCAAGCGCATCAACCTGATCATGCCGATGCTCTATGAAGGCCGCCAGCACCGCCGCACCAGCCGCGAGAGCCTGGACTGCGCCCTCGCGCTGCAGGAGCTGGTGCACATGGGTGTATCCAACATCATCACCTTTGACGCGCACGATCCCCGCGTGCAAAACGCCGTTCCGCTGGCCGGGTTTGACAGCGTCAAGCCCACGTACCAGATCATGAAGGCGCTGCTGCGAAACCAGACCGACCTGCGCCTGGAGCGCGGCCATATGATGATCGTGAGCCCGGACGAGGGCGCGATCGACCGCAACATCTTTTACTCCTCCGTACTGGGGTTGGATATGGGTCTGTTTTACAAGCGGCGTGATTACACCACCATCGTGGATGGCCGCAACCCCATCGTAGCCCATGAATACCTGGGCGATGATGTGGATGGCAAGGATGTTTTCGTGAGCGACGATATCCTGTCCTCCGGGGACAGCATTCTGGATCTGGCGCGCGAACTCAAAAAGCGCAATGCCAACCGCATCTATGCCGCCGCCACCTTTGCGCTGTTTACCAACGGGCTGGAGGCTTTTGACAAGGCGTATGCCGATGGCATCCTCACCCGGGTGATCGGCACCAACCTGACCTACCGCATGCCGGAGCTCAAGGAGCGTGAATGGTTTGTGGAGGCGGACATGAGCAAGTATGTGAGCTTTATTATCGCCACGCTGAACCATGACCGCAGCCTGAGCCGCCTTTTGAACCCCTATGACCGCATCCGCAAGCTCGTTGGCTGCTATCAGGATCAACAGGCCAAGCAGGGCATCCGTCTGATCTGACACAGAGAATTTCGCCTCCGCGGCATTGCCTGCGGGGGCGTTTTCTTTTATACTGATGGGAGAAGGCTGCTGCGCGGCGCAGAATTGCAGGCGCAGGCCGGCGGCACGGCCTGCCAGGCAGTGCCACACGGCGCCAGCCCTCCGCGGCCGCATGCCTGCCCAGCAAGCCGCAAAACCCCACAACACAAGCCTTCCCCGCCGCCGGACAACGCTCCGGCTCGGCTTTATGCATGAGCGGACACGGTTCATTGATCTTTTTCCTATTTGCCTATTGACTTACTAGGAATTAAGGTGTATGCTCATGACAGTCACTTATCCATCGCGCGCACAGTCGATGGCAGGGTGCTCCGCGCAAGGCTTGCCCCGCAGTGGGCAAGGAGGCACCTTGCGATGCGCGTGACCGGCTGCACTGCGCGGCCTGCCCATACCCGCCCCGGCGGGAGTGCCCATCACCCATACCATGATCAGAAAGGGAGTCTACCACATGGCACGAATTTTTACCTCCGCAGACCAGTTGATCGGCAACACCCCGCTGCTGGAGCTCACCCACATTGAAAAGCACTTCGGCCTCAAGGCCAAGATCCTCGCCAAGCTGGAGTACTTCAATCCCGCCGGCTCGGTGAAAGATCGCATTGCCAAAGCCATGCTGGACGAGGCGGAAGCCGCCGGCCAGCTCAAGGAAGGTTCGGTCATTATCGAGCCGACCAGCGGCAACACCGGCATCGGCCTGGCTTCTGTGGCGGCAGCGCGGGGGTATCGCATCATCATCGTGATGCCGGAAACCATGAGTGTGGAACGCCGCCAGATCATGAAGGCCTACGGCGCGGAGCTGGTGCTCACCGAGGGTGCCAAAGGCATGAAGGGCGCCATCGCCCGCGCCAAGGAGCTGGCCGAGGAGATCCCGAACAGCTTTATCCCCAGCCAGTTTGACAACCCGGCCAACCCCAAGGCGCACCGCGAGCATACCGGCCCCGAAATCGAGGCCGACACTGATGGCGCCATCGACTTTTTGGTGTCCGGTGTGGGCACGGGCGGTACCATCACGGGCGCAGGCGAGTTCCTCAAGGCGCTGCACCCCGCGCTCCGCGTGGTGGCGGTGGAGCCGGCCGCATCGGCGGTGCTTTCCACCGGGGTGCCGGGCAGCCACAAGATTCAGGGCATCGGCGCCGGCTTTGTGCCGGACGTGCTCAACACCAAGGTGTATGACGAGATCATCGCCGTGACCAACGAAGACGCCTTTGAAACCGGCAAACTCATTGGCAGGCAGGAGGGCGTGCTGGTGGGCATCTCCTCCGGTGCGGCGGTTTGGGCGGCCGTCCAGATTGCCCAGCGCCCCGAAAACGCCGGCAAGACCATCGTTGTGGTGCTGCCGGATACCGGAGACCGTTACCTTTCCACGCCCCTGTTCGCGGAGTAAACGCACAGGCACAGCCTTTGGCAGGCATCTCGGCGGTCATACAGTCAGTGGCCGCGGGAGCCTGACCCCACAGCAAAGCCGGAAGGGATCATTCCCTTCCGGCTTTGCTGTGAAAGACTTCATACATTGCGCTGTTCCGCTCGCGTCATAGCCCTTCGGGCTGTTCGCTCACTTGCTATGGGTCGCTGCGGCGTCAGGTCTTGGGGCGCTGCCCCAAACCCCGCAAGGGCTTTCGCCCTTGACCCTTTGCCGCTGCGGCGGGGAGCAGGCAGCTTCAATACCCGCCGCCAAGCTGCACGTTTTCCGCGCC
Source organism: Clostridiales bacterium Firm_12 (assembly GCA_001604115.1). GTDB lineage: Bacteria > Bacillota > Clostridia > Christensenellales > Aristaeellaceae > CAXXOK01. Next base: position 4,083 of record LVAR01000073.1, read on the forward strand.
GGCTTCCAGCTCCATCAATGTGCCTTCGGCAAAACGCTTTTCCGCCTCGGCCATGATTTTTTCTGTGGCGGACACACCGCAGCGCGTTGCGCCCGCCGCGCGCACCGCCAGCACCATATCCAGATCCCGAATGCCGCCGCTGCCCTTCACCTGGCATGCTTCGGGCACGCTGGCGCGCATCAGCTTTACATCCGGCACGGTGCACCCGCCAGTGCCGTAGCCCGTGCTGGTTTTGACCCAGTCCGCGCCGACGGCGGCGGCAAGCATGCAAACATGCGCCTTCTGCGCGTCACTGAGGTAGCAGGTTTCAATAATCACCTTCACCTTGGCGCCACGGCTGTGCGCCAGATCGCAGATGGCCTTGATCTCGCCCTGCACATACGCGTCATCGCCCGCCAACAGACGGCCGACGTTGATGACCATATCCAACTCCTGACAGCCATCGTCCAGCGCGGCGGCGGCCTCGGCCAGCTTGATTTGCGGCAGGTGGTTGCCGTGCGGGAAGCCGATCACTGTGCATACCTTCACCGGGCTGCCCTTCAGCAGCTCGGCCACCAGCTTCATATCGGCCGGGCGTGCGCACACGCTGGCGGTGCTGTAGCGCAGCGCGATCTCGCACCCTTTGCGCACATCATCCTGGGTCAGGAAGGGCTGCAACGTGCTGTGATCCAACATGGAAGCGATATCCTTGGGGGTCAGTTTCATGGTGGTTTCCTCCTTTGTTTGCCTGAAATTATGGGCTGCTATGACCCGTGCACGCAGCACGGAAGCAATGGCTGGCCACGCCGCCTGCCGGAAACCGCCCATAGCTGAGCGGGGTGCGGGATCCACGGCGCATCAGCCTCCGTAGGGCTTCATTTTGAAATAGAACGGCGGGTAGTGCATGGTGGCAATCAGGCTTTCGCCGGTTTGCAGGGCAGTCAGATCCTCATCCTCGATGATGTACTGATCCATGACCTGCTCGATGACCCCGCGCACCTGCACCGAGCTGGTGAAGCTTTCCACCACGCGGTGACGCCCATATAGGTTTTTGACAAACGCCCTGCCGGCGCGGTCATGCAGACGGAAGCTGACCACCGTGCCAAACGCGTCCAAAATGGTTTGCGCGCCAAGCTCCCCGTAGCGTTCCCGCAGCCGCGTCACGCCGGATATGGCCATGACAGCCCGCATGCCCTTGCCCCGGCCGTAGAGCAGCGCATCCTCCATGTGTGTCAAGCGCGGCAGGGCACACACATCATCCAACAGCAGGTACACATTGCCCTCGTTTTCCGCACGGGAAAGCATCTCCTGCAGCGCCATGTCCAGCAGTGTGGCAAATACGGAGCCTGTGGCGCGGCCGCGCTGCGCATCATAGCTCACAAAAATCACCTTGCCGCCCCTGCGGCGCACCGTTTGGCGCATGCCCAGCATGCCCGCTGCGCCAAAACGCCCCTGAAACAGCTCCCGAGCCGCCTGTTGCAGCGCCGCGATGACCGAAAGGGTCTGGCGGCTTTGCGCATCCGTCAGGTAGGCGCCCATGGCGCGCAGCTCCGGCAGGGTGTCCAAAATGGCGAGCATGCTTTCCACATCAAAGCCGTCGATCAAACCGCGCAGCGTTTCGTTGTTGCACAGCGACGGATCCCCTTTGCGCACCAGGTACACGATCAGTGCCAGGGTCAGGTCGCGTGCGGCGGTCGCGCTGTAAGCATCCGCTGCGGTCTGGATGCGCTCGCCAAAGAGCATATCGCACAGGGCGGATGCATCCTCCAGCAGGCGATCTTCATCCAGCAGCTCGCAAAACAGGTTCCACTGCGCCTCGCCGCTTCCGTCGGATGCGCGCTGGTCATCGGCAAACACCACATCCCCCGCCTGGCTGAGCAGGGAGCCATACTCGCCGGTGGGGTCAAACACCAGCAGTACATCGGCATCGCTCAGGTTCACGCGCAGGTTGCGCAGCAGATGGCGCATCATATTGCTCTTGCCCGTACCGGGACTGCCCACCAGCAGCGCGTGGCGGCTGAGCAGGTTGTCCCCGATGGGCAGGTAAGCATTTTTGTTATTCCCATCCACCCCAACCAGGGAAATAAAGGCATCCGGATCCCGGTAGGGGATGTCCTTGGCGATCTGCATCCCCTTGAGGACGGTACGGTGAAGCATGGTTACTCCTTTACAGGCAAGGCGGCGGGCAGGCCGACGCTTTGCGGCAGGCGGTGCGCGGCCCCAGGGCAAGGATGCACGGGGTGCGCACGCTTATTTTTTTCGGCGGTTGAGCAAATCGCTCATACGGTTGTAGGATTTTTGCGCCGCGCCCTCGCTGCCCCGGTGCAGGATATAGGCCAGTTTGGGCTTGGCCGGCTCGGGTGCTTCGGCGGATGTGGGCGGCTCCGGGGGCGCTTCGCCCTGAGGTGCCGTGTCACCCTCTGCCGTGGTCGGCTCCGTGCCTGCGGGATCATCCGCAGCCAAGGCCGCTTCCAGGTTCTCCACCGCGCCGGGTACAGCCGACAAAGCCTGTTCCTCCGCATCGGGCATGCGGCCGCTCAGCTCGCGCAGGCTCACACGCCGCCCGTGGGGGCGGGTTGGTACGTTTTCGGCTGGCGGCGCATCCGCATCGGCCACATCCGGCTCCTGCAGCGCAACGGAAATCGCCGCACCGTCGGTAGCGGGCTGGGCATCGGGCGCGCCATCCGGTTCGGGTCCTATCGGCTTGGTCACCGGGACGTTTTCATCAGCCGTGGCCGCCAAAAGGGCATCGTCCGGGGAAGGTTCGCAAATGGCGGCGGTCGGCGCCGGGTCGCTGTGCGCAGGGACTTCCGTCTGCCCGGCAGCATCGGCCTGGAAAGTTGCATCCTGCTCCGTACCAGGTGCATCCGGGGCTTCAGCGGTCATGTCAGGGAGGGTCTTGGCCGCGTCCGCGTCATCGCCAGCATTCTGCGCTTCCGGCGCTGCGGCCTGCCCATCAGGCTCCGGCACGCCTGCCGCGGGCATGGCGGCGGGCAGCGCATCCCTGGCAGGCTGTGCCGCAAAGGGCGGTTGCTGCGTGGGCTGCGCCGCCTCAGGCAACGGTTCCGGCTCATCCGGCGGGGGCGGGGCATCGGGCACGGCCGCCTCGCTGTAGGGCATGCGCACAACGTTAAGCCGCATGGCATAGCCGCTTTCGATGCTCTGCTCGCGCTGCGCATCCCGCGCAAAAGCTATGGGCTTGCCTGTTGCGGGTTGCGGCGCATCCCCGGTGCCCTCCCGCTCCTTCTGCATACGGCGCAGGTAGTCGATATCCGCATCATAGCCGCTCATGGGCGCGCGGCCGTGCAGGCGTGTTTCCCGATCCACCACGGCGGCAAGCTTGGCGACGCGCTCCGCCATCAGCTGGCTGGCCTTGGCGTACAGGGGCGCGTCTGCGTCCATCTGAGACAGCGCGGTCTCCCGGCGGTACATAGCATCCACCAGCCGCCCTTTGTGCTCCTGCAAAATGGCCAATGCAGCCGCGCGCGCATACTCCGCCGCAGACAGCTGGGTTTGGTGCACGGACATGGCCGCATCCTCCAGCACCAGCTTGCGTTGGCGGATCATCTCCCGGCTGTCGGCCAGATACACATGCCGCCCGATGATGCCCTTGGGCCCCAATCCGTCGCCATAGGCGGGGTTGTTGATGACCTCCGCCGTGAGCAGGGCAAGCTCCCGGTCACGCACCACCGCCACGCGCACGGCATCGGGGTAGCGGCCGCCAAAGGTTTGCGGATCATAACGGGGGGCGATCTGGTAGCCCTGGCACAGGGCGCGCACATCCAGGCTCATGGTTTGCTTGTCCACATAGGCGTTACAATCCTGCCAGGGGATCCACAGATCGCTGATATGATCGTTCTCCGCAAAATACAGCTGCACAAGCCGGGCGGTGTGCTTATCCACCGCCTCGGGGGTGAACAGATCGCACGCATAGCGCATGGGCATGTACTGGCGCACACGCTCCGCCACGCGGGCGTTTTCCGTAAACAGCCCTACGGCGCCGCTTTCCTGGTGCAGGCTTTTAACAATGGCCATATCCTGCAGGATCCGGCTGATCTCCTTTTGGGTGATGGTGAGCGGCGCAATCTTGGCAGCGCGCAGGTACTCGGCGGCAAAGGTGTCCGCCTGATAGGTTTCCCCGGCTGCAATGCGCGCCTTGACATAATGCAGGTACAGCGCCACACGTTGGCTGGCTTGCAGGGTCTGCTCCTTGAGCTGTAGCACGCCGCCGCCGCGCGGGTAAATGCTCTCGGGCACCGCAACAGCCTGAACCCCGCCGCCAATCAGGTGGATCATCAGTTTCTCGCCCATGAAAGCGCCGTATTGCGGAAAATGATCCACCCAGGCGGCATCTACAGCAAACACGCCGCGACCGACAAAGTGGCCTTCATAATCAAAATTGCGGTTGTAGTTATCGCCTGTGTACAGGGCGGGAAGTTGTGTGTATAGTTTGCGGTGGTATTCGGCGGGATCGATGCTGAAGCCGCTGGGAGCGACCTTGGCACCGCGCGCGTCGGATACGCCGATGTAATCCATGTTGATGACCAGCTCCACCGGGAACAGGGGCAAAAAAGCATCAAAGCGCCTGGGGGCAGCCGGTTGCGCCTGCGCAAACGCCGCCTTGGCAGAGGCGATGAGCTCCTCCTTGACTAACCCGGCGTAGCTGATGATCCCACATGCGTTTTTTTCCATGGGCGCCTCCTTTCGCAAAACGCAACCGAGCCGGGGCGGGTGGATGGCTGATGGCCGGAGCGCCCACCGCCGCCGGGCGGCCTATGCGGCATGCCCGGGTCAGGCGATGGCGGGGCGGCAGCGCATCAGAAATCGTATACAAATTGCAATTTGGGCAGGAGCCGTTCCACATTGAGTTTGCAGTAGACGGGATCGGCATCCCGGTCGGCACGCTGCACAAACATCTGCCCATCCTCGGCGCGCAGCATGACCAGCAGCGGCGCACCGCCATCGCAGCTGGCCGCCATCGTAAAGGCCAGCGGCAGCGCAGGGTTTTCACGCTGGTACAAAAGCGCCTCGTCAAAAGCGCGGGCGGGCGGTGCGGACTCGGTATTTTTGTAGGTTTCAAATACCCGTCCATACAGGAAGCTCAGCGGGCTGTTGACCGGCACGACCGGCAGGTGAAAGCGGATCTCCAGCATCTGGCACATGGACACATAATCAATGATGCTTTGGTGAAACAGCCGGGCGTTTTCCCCCAGAGGCACGTTGCCATCCTTCCAGGCAATGGGTTGCCAAAACACATAGCCCGGGCGCTGGCAGCCTGGCAGCACCAGCGTTTCATCCATTGGGGTACGCGCAAAGGTGAGCGGCCTGCGCCCGGTTTCCTTGATGGCCGTTTGCTGAAAGCGGATCAGAAAATCACGCATGATGGGCGTGAGCGTACCCTGCATGGGCGCTACCTCCTTGGCGCGCGCGGCGCCCTGTGTGATCATCGGTAGGTCAGGCGCAGCGTCGCGTCGCCTGTGCGCGGATCGGTGGCAATCAGTGCGGTGCCAAACGGGCAGCGCAGCAGCACGTTGCGCTGACTGTCCGGCGAGGGGTCGGCGGCGCGCAGGCACTGGAACAGGAATGCGCGCTGCTGTTCCGCGGTGCCGCGCCTGCGCTGCCCTACGCTGACCACCGATAGCTCCACCGCGTGGAGCTTGTCCCCATGCAGGATGCACAGGCAAGCCAGCCGGCCGCCCGGCACCGCAAAGGCGGGCATGGGCACCACCGCGCCATCCGCCGGCGGCGGCTGCGCAGGCGCATCGCCAAGCAGTGCCTGCCGCAGGGCAAGCACATCCCGTCTGTGCATATGCGATTCAAGATGCGCGTCCTGCGTGATGTGCAACGCGCCGCTGGTTTCATCCCAAAACAAAGGCATGCGGGTTCCTCCCCACCAAACCGGGGTTCCCGCCGCGCATCGAACCTACAAAGTGACAGCCGATCGACGCAAAACGACGGCCTTCCCCATTTGCCAGTCTATCATCCGGGGGGTGGGCTGTCAATCGGCTGCCGGGGTTTTTGCGTATTTTTGCGCGCCTTGCGGGCACGGCCTTATGTGTGGTAGGATGGGCGTGGCGGCGCAAAGACTTTGGCCGTCCAAGCCCCATTTTGATGAGGAGGCGCGCCATGTTACGCCTGCACCAGATATCCGTTTCCCTGGCGGATGCCAGCCACCTGAACCCCGCCTACTGCCGCCGTTTGGCCGCCGCGCGCCTTGCCGTGCCCGAAGCCGCCGTGCTGGAAGCCACCGTGTGCAAGCGCAGCGTGGATGCGCGCGACAAGCGGGATGTGCACTTTACACTTACCCTGGATGTGCGCCTGGCCGACCCCGCCGCCGAGGCCTCGCTGCTTGCGCGCTTCCGCCCCAATGAAGCCGCGCACATCGATGATCAGGATGCCGCCCGGCGCGATCTGTTTACCATGCCGCTCAAGCCCTACGGGGCAAACCGCCCCCGCCCGGTGGTGGTGGGCGCAGGCCCCGCAGGCCTGTTTTGCGCGCTGGGGCTGGCCGTGCGCGGCGCAAGGCCGATCCTGCTGGAGCGCGGCAAATCGGTGGAGGAGCGCACTGCCGACGTGGCTGCCATGGAGCAAAGCGGCGTGCTGGATAGCCAGAGCAATGTGCTCTTTGGCGAGGGCGGCGCGGGCGCATTCAGCGATGGCAAGCTGACCTGCGGCCTGGGGGATCCGCTCATTCGCACGGTGCTGCATACCTTGGTGACCTGCGGCGCACCGGAGGATATCACCGTAAATGCAAAGCCCCACATCGGCACCGATCTGTTGCGCGGCGTGCTCCGGCACATGCGCGCGCAGCTGATCTCGCTGGGCGGCGAGGTGCTGTTTGGCCATATGGCGGTAGGGCTTGACATCCAGGATGGCCGGGTGGCCGGCGTGCATGTGCGCGCGGGGAGTGCCGCGCCGCTGTGCATCCCCACCGATGCGGTGTATCTGGCTACCGGCCACAGCGCGCGGGACACCTACGCCTGGCTGCAGGCGCTCGGCGTGCCCATGCAGGCTAAACCCTTTGCCATCGGGGTGCGCATCGAGCACCAGCAGGGGGTGATCGACCATACGCAGTATGGCGTGATGGCCGGGGAGGATGGCCTGCCCCCCGCCGATTACAAGCTGAATGTGCCCACCCCCGACGGGCGCGGCGTTTACACCTTTTGCATGTGCCCCGGCGGGCAGGTGATGAACGCCAGCAGCGAGCCGGGTCTGCTGAACGTGAACGGCATGAGCCTGCATGCCCGTGCGGCGGAAAACGCCAACGCCGCGCTGCTGGTGGGCGTGACCCCCGCCGATTTTGGCTCTGGGGATGCGCTGGCGGGCATCGCCCTGCAGCGGGATATTGAGCGTGCAGCCTTTGCGCTGGGCGGCGGCGGTTATGCTGCGCCCTGCCAGCGCGTGGGGGATTTTCTGGCTGGCAAGCCCACCCGCCGCTTTGGCGCGGTGCGCCCCAGCTACCGCCCGGGCGTGACCCCGGGGGATGTAGCCGCGTGCCTGCCCGGCTATATCACGGATAACCTGCGTTTTGCCTTGCCAAGGCTGGCGCAGCGGCTGCGCGGCTTTGACGATGCCGACGCCCT
>LVAR01000074.1 GCA_001604115.1 Clostridiales bacterium Firm_12
CGTGTGGCCGGTTTGCCCCGTGCGGGCTGGGGCAGAGCCCCCTTTCATGGCGGGACAGGATGCGCGCAGCAGGCGGCGAGGGACGGCTTAGATGGACGCACAGCAAAGCAAATGCCGGAGCGGCTGCTCCGGCGTTTGTTGGGGGTCAGGACAGGTCAGGCTTCATCCAGGCCGTCAAAGGGGAGGGGCATGCGGTTGCCATCGTGCTCCCAGAGCTTGTCCAGGCGGTAAAACTCACGCTCCTGGGTGTGGAACAGGTGCACCAGCACGATGCCATAGTCCAGCACGATCCAGCGGGCATCCTGATGCCCGTCCTTGCGCAGCAGGGGGATGCCGGCCTCGGCAAGCTTATCATCCACCTCTTCGGCAAGGGCTTTGATCTGCAACGGATTGCGGCCGCTGGCGATGACCATTGCATCGGTGACCACAGTCAGATTGCTCACATTGAGCGCGACGATATCCTGCGCCTTTTTTTCGTAGAGGGCATTGGCAGCCAGGGTGACGATTTGGTTTAATTCCATGAGGGCGTTCTCTCCTTCATTGTTACAGGCAAACGTTCCAGCCAGTCGATCACACGCTGTGTGGTAGGGTGGAGCGGCGCCTTTTGGCGGGTCACATATTGTTGGGTGCTGCGCAGGGAAGCGAGCATGGCCGCAACCAGGCTGGTCTGCGCCAGCGTGCGCACCGTTTCCAGATCCGGGTAGGAACGGCGGCCCGGCTCGGCTTTATCTGCCAGAAACAAAGCCATATCGATGGGCAGCATGCCAACGCGGCCGGTGGTGTGGCAGCGGATCGCACCCAGCACGCTGGGGTCGGTAATGCCATAGTCCATCTCGGCTACAGCAGCGCCAACAGGGCCGTGCAGCAGCGCTTCATTGGCAAGGATCTCCTTATCCAGCAGCATGCGCTGCTCCCGCGCGATGCGCTGCAGTGTGGGCAGCGGCATGCATTTGGCGCAATCATGCAGCAACCCGGCCAGCTCGCACTGCGCTCCGTTGAGGCCGTGAAGCTCCCCAAACCTGCGCGCGGTGGCTGCAACCAGCAGCGAATGGTTCAGTCGCCGATCTGTAAGTGCCAGGCGCAACCGCTGGTACAGGGATGGCGCATTGGGAAACGGCGGCTGCATGCCGTACAGCCCCATCAGGCGGATGTACTCATACACCTGCAACGGAAGCTGCGGCACAGCATCCGGGCTGACGCCACCGGCAAGGCGGGCACGGATCTCCGTGGCGCTGGTATCCTCGGGGGGCAAGCTCAGGTACTGGAACCGCGCGCCGCGCGCCTCCAACGTCGGCACCAGCGGATGGGCGCTGGCATCGGCACTGGTACGGCGGCACACCAGAAAGGTGCAAAGCGGAAACACCTTGTCCGGCGTGCGCCAGTTGGGCAGATCCAGCAGCGTATCTTCCCCGATGATATAGAAAAACTCGGCATTGGGCATTTGCTTTTTGAGAAGGGTCAGGGTGTCGATGGTATAAATTACGCCTTCCCGATCCAGCTCCATACGGCTGGCGGTGAAATGCGGCTCCCGGAGGGTCGCAAGGCGGGTCATCTCAAAGCGGTGCTCCGCATCCTCCAAGCCTTCGGGGCGCTTGTGCGGGGGATTGCCCGTGGGCAGGAAGATGACCCGGCTGAGCTTAGCCTCCGCAAGCGCGCTGGCGGCAATGGCGATGTGGCGATCATGGATGGGGTTAAAGCTGCCCCCCAGGATCCCGATGCGTTCCTTTGGCACGTACGCGCCTCCTTCCATGCCATTATTATACCCGAAACACGCCGGAAGGAAAAGGGTTTTTGTGCCCGGGCACGCCAATGCCCTGCCAAGCGTTGACAGCGCCACGCAAAACCGCTATAATGCTGGAATCATGGAACCGTTCTCACCATAGGGAGGGTCAGGCATGAAAAGTGTCAATATCCAAGATATCGCGCGGGAAGCAGGAGTCGGCAAGGCGACGGTATCCCGCGTGATCAACGGCAAAGGCTATGTGAGCCGCGAGACGGCAGCCAAGGTCAAGGCCGTGATGGAGCGGCACCACTACCAGCCTTCCGCGCTGGCCAGAAGCCTTTCCAAACGGGAGAGCGACGCAATTGGCCTGATCATCCCCGAGGCCAACAACCCCTTCTTCAGCGGCCTGCTCACTGGGGTGAGCGAAGTACTGGACAAGTGCGGGTATACGCTCATCATCCGAACTTCCGGCAACGACCGGGAGCGCGACTACCGCGCGCTGGAGGCCATGCGCTACCAACGCGTGCGCGGGCTCATTTATGTGCCCGCCTGCAACTACGAAAGTGAGCAGGATTTTGAGGAGATGTCCTCCCGCCTGGGGGATCTGGGCGGCCCGTGCGTGATTCTTGACCGCCCTATCAACAAGCTGGATTGTGACTGTGTGCTCAGCGATAACTTCAGCGGCGCCTACGCAGCGACGGAAGCGCTGATCCACGCGGGGCACCGCGCCATTGGCGTGATCGCGGGCAACACGCAGCTCATGATCGGCCGGGAACGGTTGGAAGGCTACCGCAAGGCCATTTTGCAAAATGGGCTCACCTTGCACAAGCCCTACCAGATCACCGGCACCTTTGGGCAGAAGGAAGCCTATGCCCAGGTGCTGGCCTTGCTGCAAAAGCCGGATCGCCCCACGGCGTTCTTTATTGCCAACAACCACAGCGAAATCGGGTTTTTGAACGCAGTGCGCGATTTGCGCCTGAAAATCCCGGCGGATATAGCCTTTGTGGGCTTTGATGAATTGCCCGGCCAGCTGGTTTTTGAGCTGCCCTACAGCTGCCTGAACCGTGAGGTGGTGCAGTTGGGCGCCAAGGCGGCGCAGATGCTCATCCGGCGTTTTGACGAACCTGCGCGCCCTGCCGAGCGTTTGGTGGTGGTGCCGCGCCTGTGCCTGCGCGGTTCAGAAAAACGCATGCCTAAACGGTGATTGGTTGCCGCCTCCTTTGAGCCAACGCCAGCACCCTCCGGCAAAGCAAGCGACACAGGCGGTTTGCCGCCTTGATGCGCCTGCTGTCCGGAGGGTTTTTTATGCGCCGTGGAGGAATGCGCGCCCCGGCGCGGAATACCTTGGGTAAGCGCGTGGGCGCCTGTCATGTGGAAAGGACGATGTATTTCATGAGCAATGTACAGATGGTTTGGGATTCGCTGATTGCCGAGCGCCCCGCCCTGGCGCCGACGCTGGGCGATTTGCAGGCGGCATTCAGTCTTTTGTTGGATTGTTTTCAGCGTGGCGGCAAGCTGATCATCGGGGGCAATGGCGGCAGTGCTTGCGATGCGGAGCACATTGCCGGGGAGCTGATGAAGGGGTTTCTGAAACCGCGCCCACTGACTGCGCCGGAAAAAGCTGCGCTGATGGCCGCCGGGGATGACGGAAGCATTGGCGCAAAACTGCAGCGCGCAGTGCCGGTGATTGTGCTCCATGGCCTGCCGGGCATGAGCAGCGCCTTCCTCAACGATGTGGAAGGGTCACTCACCTATGCACAGCAAGCCTTTGCCTATGCCAAACCTGGGGATGTGCTGCTGGGGATCTCGACCTCCGGCAATGCAGGCAACGTGTGCGCAGCGGCCATCGCAGCCAAGGCGCGCGGCGCCAAAGTGATCGGCCTGACAGGCGAAGGCGGCGGCCGGCTGGCTGGGCTGGCGGAAGTGTGCATCAAAGCGCCGGCAACGGAAACCTACCGCGTGCAGGAGTGGCACCTGCCCTTGTACCATGCGCTGTGCATTGCACTGGAGCAGGCGCTGTTCGGAGGGGATGCGGCATGAGCATACTGCTGGGGCTGGATATCGGCGGCACCAAATGCGCGGTGAGCGTGGGCGAGGAGGCGGCGGAGGGCATCCGCATCCTCCGGCGCGAAGCCATCGCTACCCCCAAAGATCAGCGGACCGCCATGGAAGCGATGCTGGCGCTGGCGGGGAAGCTGGCGCAGGGGCAGGCCGTGGCCGGGGTGGGCATCAGCGCAGGCGGGCCGCTGGATGCGGAGTCAGGCATGCTGTGCAACCCGCCCAACTTGCCCGGTTGGCACAAACTTTCTCTCACGCGCATGGCCAGCGATGCACTGCATGCGCCCAGCGTGCTGGAAAACGATGCCAATGCATGCGCGCTGGCCGAGTGGCGCTGGGGTGCGGGGCAAGGGAGCCGGGTGATGGCATTTTTGACGTTTGGCACAGGTCTGGGCGCGGGAATCGTGCTGGATGGACACATCCTGCGCGGTGCCACGGGGGATGCGGGGGAGCTTGGGCATTGGCGGCTTTCCGGCTTCGGGCCCAGCGGCTATGGCAAGGCAGGCTCGTTTGAAGGGTACTGTTCCGGTGGCGGGCTTGGGCAACTGGCTGTGACCATTGGCGAGCGCTACTGCCAGCAGGGCATGGCGCCCAGTTATGTACTGGCAGGCGCCTATGATGCCAAAACCGTGGCCGATGCCGCGCGCGCAGGCGATGCCGCCGCGCTGGAGGTGTTCCGTGTCTGCGGTGAATCGCTGGGGCGCGGCCTTGCCTTGCTGGTGGATTTTTTGAACCCGGATCGTATTGTGCTGGGATCGATCTATGCCCGCTGCAGCGATTTGCTCACGCCGCCAATGGAGGCTGTGCTCCGCGCGGAAAGCCTGCCGCGCTCGCTGGCGGCCTGCAGCGTCAAACCCGCTGCACTGGGTGAAAGCATCGGGGATTATGCGGCCTTGGCGCTGGCCAAACAGGCGGCGGACAAGCCTTGCTGACCGTGGGGCTGGCCGCACGTTGATGACGCAGGCAGGTCGGGCGGCCGCATCACACTGTGTTTTTCCCTCAAATAATCGGGCGCGCCGTGGGTGATCGGCGCGGCCTTTCAGTCAGCCAGTGCCCATGGCAGGATGCGGGCACTGGCTGGCTGTTTGCATTGGAGGCGGGGTGTATGATGAATGTATATTATGGTACCATAAAAAACACAATCCGCATCAAACGCTTGTTTCGACAAGGGTTATGTGGGAAAACGGCAAACAAGCACCCAAAAAATACAGGAAATTTGCCCCCCTGTTTCGGAAAACTGCGCCCCTTTACACCGCTGACCCCAATGTTATACTGAATACCAGAAAAGGGCATGAAAGACGGTGATCCTGCTGATGGGCGATTTGATCGTGACCATGGAGCATATTGACAAGAGCTTTCCGGGCGTGCAGGCGCTTAAGGACGTGCATTTTGAGCTTCGTTCCGGCGAGGTGATGGCGCTCCTGGGTGAAAACGGTGCAGGCAAGAGCACGCTGATGAAAATTTTGAGCGGCGTATACACCCGTGACAGCGGCAGCATGCACATCTTTGGGCAGGAGCAGGGCGATTTGACGCCCAGGCAGGCGCAGGCGCTGGGCGTTGCCATCATCCATCAGGAGCTGAACATGTGCCGCCACCTTTCCGTGGCGGAAAACATCTTTCTGGGACGGGAGCAGACACGGCTTGGCACCCTTTCCAACCGGGAGATGGAACAGGAAGCCCGGCGCATCCTGGCTGATCTGAAAATCGATCTGGATCCCCACAAGGTGGTGGGCGAGCTGCCGGTTTCCAAGCAGCAAATGGTGGAGATCGCCAAAGCGCTATCCACCAAAGCGCGGGTGCTCATCATGGACGAGCCGACCTCTTCGCTTACGTCCCGGGAAATCGACGATCTGTTCCGCATCATCCGGGAGCTGAAGGCCAAGGGATGCGGTATCGTGTACATCAGCCACCGGCTGGAAGAGCTCAAGTATATCGTGGATCGTGTGACCATCATGCGGGACGGGCAGTTTGTCTCCTCTATGAACTATGCCGATACCACGATGAATGAGATCATCACGGCCATGGTCGGGCGTGAGATCAAGGAAAAATTCCCGCGCGTGGAGAGCAAGCCGGGCAAACAGGTCTTGCAGGTGCGCAACCTGAACGCGGGCCGCATGGTACGGGATGTAAGCTTTGACCTGCGGGAAGGCGAGATCGTCGGCATCGCAGGGCTCATGGGCGCAGGCCGCACGGAAACCACGCGCGCCATTTTCGGCGCGGATGCTAAGCAGAGCGGGGAAATAATCCTAGACGGCAAGCCGGTGGTCATCCATGGCGTGGCGGATGCGATTCGCGCCGGTATCGTGCTTGCGCCGGAGGATCGCAAGAAGGACGGGCTTTGTACCAAGCTGTCCATACGCCAGAACATCGCGCTGCCTAACCTGGACATGCTGTGCAACCGCTTTGGCGTGGTACACCGCACCAAGGAAACCGCCATGTGCGATACCGCTGTGGATAACCTGATGATCAAAACCCCTTCAGTGGATAAAGATGTGGCCACGCTGTCCGGCGGCAACCAGCAGAAAGTGGTCGTGGCCAAATGGATGGCGCGCAACTCCCGCGTGGTGATGTTCGATGAGCCCACGCGCGGCATTGATGTGGCCGCCAAGGTGGAGATTTACCACCTGATGAACCGGCTCAAGCAGCAGGGCATGGCCGTGCTGTTCGTCTCCTCCGAAATGCCGGAGATCATGGGCATCGCCGACCGGATCATCGTGATGTGCGATGGGCGGATCACCGGAGAGTTGCCTGCGGCGCAAGCCACACAGGAAAAGATCCTTACGCTGGCCACGCGCTTTGAAACAAAAGTTGCTGCCGCCGCAAACCAATGAGGAGGAACCCGAAATGCAAGCCAAACGGATGAACCCCCTTCGCAGGTTTTTCGCCATTCGCGGCATGGGCTCGGCCATGATCGCCTTTGCGGCACTCATCGTGATTTATGTGGTGTTCGGCCTGCGGGAACCCAACGTGTTTTCCCCGGTAAACATCCAAAACCTGCTGCGCTCCATGAGCAAGTACCTGATCATCGGCATCGGGCAGAGCTATCTGCTCATTACCGGCAACATTGACCTTTCGCTGGGCTCGGTGGTCGGCATGAGCGCGATGATTTCCGCCACGCTCATGACCCACGGCACCAACCCGCTGCTCGCTGCGCTGATCGCGCTGCTGGCCTGTCTGGTGATTGGGCTGATCAACGGCCTGCTGGTGGGCAAGGCGCAGCTGCCGCCTTTCATCGCTACGCTGGGCACCATGTTCACTGCGCGCGGCATCGGTTATATGATCAACGGCAACCGCAACACCGACGCCATTGCCTCCGGCATTGGCAAAGAGGCGGGGGATGCGTTCCAGAACTTTTTCTACTACGGCCGCACGTTGGGGGTGTTCAATACCTTTCTGGTGGCGGTGGTGGTATTCATCATCTTCTTCTTCCTGCTGTCCAAAACGCGCACAGGCCGGCACATCTACGCGATCGGCTCCAATGTGGATGCCGCCAAGCTTTCCGGCGTGAGCGTGTTTGCAACCACCACCAAGGCGTACATGGTTTCGGCGTTCTGCGCATTCGTGGTCGGCCTGATCCTGTGCGCGCAGGCAGGCATGGGCAACATGGAAGCGGGCAACATGTATGAGATGTATGCGGTCGCATCCGGCGTCATCGGCGGCATCTCGCCGCTGGGTGGCACAGGCTTGCTGCTGGGCACCTTTGCGGGCGCCGCTGTGTGGCAGACGCTGGAAAACGGCCTGAACATGATCGGGGCGCAGGTGGGTTTGCAGCGCATCGTGATCGGCGTGATCGTGGTGTTCGCGGTATTGCTGGACGTGGTCGTGCGCCGCGGGACCCGCAAGCGCATCAAGTAGAATTTGTAGGCGCGCAAGCGCTTATAGAGAAAATATTTCGGGAGGGAATACTTATGAAAAAGACCCTAGCGATCGTGTTGGCACTGGTACTGTGCCTGACCGCGGTCACGGCAATGGCCGAGACCGTGAAAGCGACTCAACCCTGGAAAATCGCCCTGATCACCATGGACTCCATCGACCAGCATTGGGTAAAGCTCAATGAAGGCGCACAGGCCAAAGCTGCGGAGCTCGGCGTGGAAGTGACCTTTATGGCGCCCAACACCAAGGATGATGCCCAGCAGATCGAGGCCGTGAACAACGCGGTCGCGGGCGGCTATCAGGCGATCCTGGTCGCGGCCAATGGCCCCGACGCCATCTCCAGCGCCCTGAAGGAAGCCCAGGCTGCCGGCGTGAAGGTTGTCTATGTGGACAGCCCCGCCAACGTGCCCGCCGAAGCGACCTTCAGCACCGACAACCAGGCCGCTGGCAAGACTGCTGGTGAGACCATGTTGGCTGCCCTGACCGCCGCCGGCGTGAGCGAAGGCTCCATCGGCATCGTGAACGTGAATGCCGCCACCGATTCCACCGTGAAGCGTGAGGCCGGTTTCCGCTCCGCGTATGAAGGCACCAAGTTCACCATCCTGGAGACCCAGTATGGCGAAGGCGATGCCGCCAAGTCCCAGACCATTGCGGAAAACTACATCACCCAGGGCGTGGTTGGCATCTTCGGCGCCAATGAAGGCTCCACCACCGGCACCGGCAACGCCATCAAGGCTTCCGGCAGCACCGTGGTCGGCGTTGGCTTTGACAAGAGCGATGCGATCCTTGGCCTGATCCAGGATGGCTACCTGCTGGCCACCATGGCGCAGAACCCCGATGTCATGGGCGCGATGGGCGTGGAAGCGGCTGTGAAGGCGCTGGAGGGTGCAACCCTCGGCGGCGAAGTGGTCGATACCGGCGTCAGCGTGCTGACCAAGTAACATCCCCCGCACAGCAAGCGCCGGCCACACGTGGCCGGCGCTTTTCCCTTTGGCAGGCACGCCTGCCTGTGGTATACTGCGGCTAAGGTACAGCGCGCGTGGGCACGCTGCCGGCGGGATGGGATGCAAACCGATGATGCTTGAGGGAGGGTGCCTATGCTGCGTGTGTTGATCGCCGATGACGAGGAGCGCATCTGCCAGCTGATCCTGGCCTTGGGGGAGTGGCAGCGGCTAGGGCTGGAAGTGGTGGGCACGGCGCAAAATGGGCCGGATGCGCTGGCCATGCTGCGTAGCCTGCAGCCGGATATCCTGATCACAGACATCCGCATGCCGGGGTTTGATGGCCTGAAAGTGATTGAAGAAGCCCGGCGGGAGATGATCCAGCTGGAAGTGATTGTGATCAGCGGCTACGCGCAGTTTGACTATGCGCAGACCGCCATCCGTTTTGGCGTGGGGGAGTATCTGCTCAAGCCCATCAACCGGGACGCGCTCAACCATACGCTGGAGAAGATGGCAAACCGCCTTCGCCAGCAGCTGAAAAAAGAAACGGACATCGAAACGTTGCTGGAATCCCATGCGGATGACCGTACCCAGCTGCGCAAGCGGCTGGTGGCAGACCTTTTGGCTGGGCGTTTGGAGGTTCAAAGCGCCGATGCGCTCAAGCGCACCTACCACTTTGATGCGGGCGCCGCAGGGTACCAGCTCCTGCTGCTGAAAATCGACTTTGATCCGGATCACTTCAGCGATGCTTCCCTGCACATCGTGCAGGATAAGGTGCTCAACCTGATCGCGCCGCTGCTGCACGCAACCTGCGCCGATGCCGTGTGCGACTTTGCCGATGCCAGCCTGACCTGTTTTATGAACTATGCGCCTGAACGGCAGGAGGCGCTGCGCCAGCAGCTCCGCGCTGCGCTCAACCAATTAGTGGCGGAAAAAGCGCTGTTTGGCAAGCTGGAGTTTTCCATGGCGCTGGGGGTCATGGTGTCCAGCCCGGCTATGCTGGCCGCAACGCTGGTGGGCACGCAAAATTTGCTGTCCGAGCGCCTGACGGAAGGCACGGGGCGGCTGCTGGAAGGCGAAGCGGGGCGTTCCGGCGTGACGGACATGGATTTTCCCGCACGCTACAGCACCGCGGCCAGCCAGGCGATCGACGTCATGAGCCAGGAGGAGGCCGATGCCGCAGCCGCGATCCTGGAGGAGGCGACCGCCGTGCCGGGCGTGCGCGGCTGGGAGCTGCTGCTTTTGGTGCGCGCGGCCGGCGCGATGTTTGTGACCCGCCTGGGCGCGGAGGATGGGGATACCGTCATCCGGCAATTCCATGTACGCTGCGCGCAGTGCGCGGATGTGCCGGCGCTGTTTCAGTGCCTGCGGCAGTTGCAGCGCGATCAGCTCGCGCAGGCAAGCCAGCGGCTCAAGGATCGGGACGCACAGCCCATCCGCAATGCCAAACTCTACATCCGCAAACACTTTGCCGAGCCTATCACATTGGAGGAGGTGAGCGCTGCCATCGGCTTCAGCGTGAACTACTTCAGCACCCTGTTCAAAAAAGAAACCGGCGAGGGCTTTGCCAAATACCTGACCCATGTGCGCATGGACGAGGCGCGCGCATTGCTGCGGGATACCAACCAGCCGGTTGCGGAAATATGCAAAAGCATCGGCTACGGTGATTTGAAGCATTTCACACGTACGTTCAAGGCGGAGGTGGGGCTCACGCCCGGCGAGTACCGCAAGCTGTACGGTTGAAGCGCGGCCATCGGGCGTGCGACCCGGGCGGGGGTCCCGCACACGCCCGGCAGGCGATGCGGGGCAATGCCCCAAGAAAGGATGGGCTGGCATGGCAAAGGGCAAACGTTACCTCAGCTGGCTGACGGTTGGTTTTCTGCTGGCGGAGCTGTTGGTTGTGCTTTCGCTGGCCGTGTGCTGCCTGCTTGCCAGCCGCCAGGAAGCCTGGCAAATGATGCTCACCATAACGCTCGCCGTGCAGATCGGGTTGATCGTTCTGTTTTATTTTTGGGTGGTCAGACCCTACCGGCGCGCGGAGCGGATGATCGGCCTGTTTTTGGACGGATACTCCTTTGCCAGCCTGGACAGCAGCGCAGGGCTGAGCCCCGTCACGGAGCGGCTTGTCGGGTTTGTGAAACAGGAGCTGAGCGCCAACCGCCTGCTCAAGCTGAGCAAGCGGCAGGCGCAATACCGTGCGCTGCAAAACCAGATCAACCCGCATTTTTTGTACAACACACTGGAGAGCATCCGCAGCGAGGCGCTGGTGGCGGGGCTTTCCAGCGTGGCGGAGATGACCGAGGCACTGGCGGTGTTCTTCCGCTATACCATCAGCAAGGTTGAAAATCTGGTCACGGTGGAGGAAGAGCTGCAAAACTGCGAGACGTATTTCCGCATCCAGCAGTACCGTTTTGGCCCCCGCCTGCGCCTGAACATCGAGTGCGCCCCGGAGGATCGTGCAGAAATCTACCGTTGCCGCATCCCCAAACTCACGCTCCAGCCCATTTTGGAAAACGGCATCATCCACGGCACGGAATTCAAGATCGGCGCGGGCAAGCTGACCGTCAGGCTGGAGCGTACGGACAAGCTGCTGACCATCGTGGTCGCGGATGACGGGGTCGGCATGGACGAGCATACCCTCTCCCACTTGAATGAGCGGCTGGATCAGAGTGGGCGCGCTTTTCAGGAGGATAAGGAGGAGCAGGGCGGCGGGGTGGCACTGGTGAATGTGAACAACCGCATCCATCTGCTGTTTGGCGAGCAGTACGGCCTGCACGTGTTTTCCATCCCCATGGCCGGCACGGATGTGCGCATCACGCTGCCCATGATCCAGAGCAACCGCGAGCTGCCTCAAGGTGAGGTGTTCCCATGAAGGAAGAAGTACTGCGGATGGATCGGATCACCTTTCGGGAACAGGGCACGACGGAGCTGAACCATTTTTGCCTGGATATCGACGCGGGGGAGATCGTAGGGCTGATCCCCATCAACGATACCGGGCTGGGGGCGCTCATCCGCCTGCTACGGCAAAACCTGCCGCTGCATTACGGCTATGTGTATTACCGGGGCAGGCTCGTCAACCACTGGCAGGAGAGTGATCTGACTTACAACCGTATCGGCGTGATCGAAAGCCGCAGCGGCTTGGCGGACGATCTGACCGTGGCGGACAACGTGTTTGTGCTCCGGCAAGGGTTCAAAAAGCGCATCATCCGGCGCAAGGTGCTTAACCGGCAGCTGGAGCCCTTTTTGCGGGAAACCGGGGTCAAGCTATCTGCGGAGATGTACGCGCGCGACCTGACGGCGTTTCCACGGTTTATTACCGAGCTGGTCAAGGCGGTGGTGGCCGGGTGCCGGTTGATCGTGCTGATGGAGCCTGCCAGCGTGATCAGTGATGCGCGGCTTGCCACGCTGCAACGCATCCTGCGGCATTATGCGGGGGAAGGCATCTCCTTTTTATATGTAAGCCGGCATTATGAAGAGGCGCGCCAAATCTGCACCCGCGCGGCCATTATGCTCAATGGAGAAATCGCCAAGGTGGTGCCCACTGCCGATACCCTGCCGGAAACACTGCAATGCTTTGGCGTGGAGGCTTATACCCAGATGGTGCGCCGCCAGGAGCGGGCCAAGCCGCTTCCCCCGGCCACGGCGCCGGCGCTGATGCTGCGTGACCTGCGCTTTGAGCACATCCGCTCGCTGAACCTGTCTGTAGCCCCGGGCGAGTGCGTGGTGTTGCAGGATCTGAATAACCATATCCTGCGGGATTTGATCGCGCTGCTGAGCGGCGCGCGCAAGCCAGATGGCGGCCAGCTGCTGGTGCGCGGGAAAGCCCTTGCGGCCAGGCATTTGCGCGATGTGGCTGTGATCCAGCAGCAGCCCGCTGCATCCATGCTGTTTCCGGATCTCAGCTATATGGACAACCTTTGCTTCACGCTGGATCACCGCACGCCGGGCGTGTGGCGGCGCAGCGCGCCCAAAGCCAGCGTGCGCGCGGAGCTGGCGCCGCTATTGGGGGAGGATGTGATTGACAAACCGGTGGAGCAGCTTTCGCAGCGGGAAAAGTATGATCTGGTCTACACGCGCGTACTGCTGCAGCGGCCCGGTGTGGCAGTGTGCGTGCAGCCCTTTATGGGCGCGGACGTGGAGCAGCGCATGCAGATTTGGAAGCTCATGGAGCGCTTGCTGGAAAAAGGCATCGCCGTGCTGATCCTGGCGGTCAATCTGGCGGACTCTCTGGCGCTGGCGGATCGGTTGATCCGCGTGCTGGGCGGCGCAGTGCAGGCGGTTTACAGCCGTGAGGATTTTGGTTCCCTGCCGCCGGGCACACCCTGGCATGATTTTTGGGTGAATCCTGAAAGGTGTTTTCATGCGGATGCCATACCCAACACAGGGAGCGTGGCGCCCATTGCGCCAAACCAACCGCAAAACCAGCCGTGAGCAGGGTTAAAGTGTAGGGTACAGGCAACCCCAAAGGTGGTTTGAGAGCAAACGCGATCAGTTTTTAAAAGAAAAGCCTTGCGCACTGGTGTGCCCGGGGCATGTGTGCCGCCCGCAGGGTCGGGTGCAGGCGAGGGCGGCGCGTGGGTAGGGCTGCCAATGATTTGAACCCCGAGCAGAATGGACAGGACTCATGCTGTCCGTTCTGCCCGGGGTTTGTTTGTATGGTCAGGCGCCGTAAACCGCCTGCAGCGGCGTGCTCCCTAGCCGGCAACGGGCGCGGCGCTTTTCAAGTTGCGGCAAAGCCCGTCAGGCGGGGATGGTTTGCCAATACATGCGAGCATTGTCAAACGAGAAATTCACCCGCCCTTCATCCTTGAGCCACGCAAGCAGGGAGCGCACCGTGCTGCCCACCAACACGTATTGCTCAATGGTCATGGTGAGCGCGTAGTGCGTAAACACGCCTTGCAGCACATCGTCAAAGGTGGCGGGTGTTTGGCATAGCCCCAGCACCACATCCAAGCTCAGGAGGAGCTTTTGGCGGTTGTAGGCCGCAAGCGGGGCAATATCGGCGGTGGCTTCGGCATGGGAGGGCACAAACAGCGCCGCCTGCATACCGGAAACCATTTCAAGGGTGGCCAGGTACGCGCCTGCATCAAAGAGGAAGGGCACGCCATACTTATCCAGCGTGGCAGCGCTGCTCAGGCAGTCCGCCAGGAACACCACATCGTCCGGGGTGCGGTATCCTACCATATCCAAGAAATGCCCCGGCAGGGGAATGGGTGTGAGCGCCGCAGGGCAGGCGGGGTCGCTCAGGGGCAAAGCCGCGCTTTCCTGCGCCAGCAGAAATTTGTGACGCAGTTCCCGGCAGGGATAGCCGCCGTAGAGCAGGCTCGATTCCAGCAACGGATATCGGGCAAAGGCCGCTTCCACGCCGGGCGCAAAGATCGGGCACCCGGTTTGGGCTTGCAGGTAGCGGTTGCCACCGATGTGATCCGCATTGGAGTGCGTGTTCAGGATGGCCGCCAGCGACCAGCCTTTTTCCGCCAGGATTTTAAGCACCTTGCGACCGGCGTCCTTGTCATTGCCGCTGTCGATCAGCAGGGCATGGCGGCCGTCAGGGGTATATACGCCGATTTTGGCCGGACTGTTGATGTAGTAGGTGCGTGCCGCCACCTGAACCAACTCATACATGGCATTTCCCTCCGCTTGCAGCTTGGCAACAGCATAGCACAGGGCAGCCCACGGCACAATGAGGCGCACTGCAAAATACGGTTTTGGAACAAGGGAAAACCGCCCCGGCGCTTGACGCACCGGGACGGTTTTCAAAAAAGAAGAGGTCAATTTAGCGCGGATCAGCGTTGTCCGCCTCGGTGGGCGCGATGGCCGGCGCAGCATCCGGCGTGGACTGCGCGTCCAGGGCGATTTCTTCCGCAGCGGGGGGGAGCGCATCGTCTATGGTTGGCGCCGCTTCAACGGGATCCCCGTCTGGCGCAGGCGTGTTTTCTGCCTTGTCAGGGCTGCTGGGCTGGTCGGCTACCTTGGCGTATTTTTGCGCGCGCAGCACACTCAGGCGGCCTTCAATGTCGCTGAGCTCGGTGAGCATATCGGACAGCGGCTCGGGCAGCGGTACGCCCTTTTGCCAAAGCTCAAAAGCCTGCAGGCTGAAGCTGGTCAAAATCTCGCGACGCCGGGTTTCCAGATTGATCTCGTTCACCTTTAACTTAGCGTTGCTGGCCAAGGTGGAGGCTGTGGTGCCGAGCACCTCCATCCCCTTGAGGAAGGTAATGCGGGCTTTGCGGGTAAAGCTGCTCATGTGCGTCACTCCTTCGGCGATGTAGGATGGGCTGCGGCGGCGGAGCCGCCGGACGGATGGCGGGTGGGAGACTAACGCCAAACGGCGAAGGGAAGAGGCTGTGGGATAGCCGTTTACAGGGTGCCATATCCATACAGTTCTAGATGCAAGAAAGGATTCCTGCCAGGCGGCGCACATGGGGGCGTAAAATCCTGCGGGGCAAAGCAGTACAGCAAAACGGAGCCGCGCAGCATGCGGCTCCGTTTTCGTCAGGGCTGAGTTGCCTGCACACCCGGCCAATGCGCCAGCAGGGAGCCGGGCTTGATGGCGAAACGCGCGCTTTCAAGGGAAACCAGTTCGCCGTCCATATTCAGCCGCATGTTATGGCTTTGCAGGGCACAGTGCGCTGCGCGGTAATGATGGGCGATGCTTTTGCGGTGCAACGTGCCGCCAAGGATTGCAGGGAGGTAAAAGGGGATGCGCCAGTTGGGCACGGGATCCACCACCATGATATCCAGCAGGCCGTCATCCACCCGGGCAAGAGGCAGGATGGGGATGCCGCCGCCGATGGTGGTACCGTTGGCGACCGTGCAAATCATATACTTGCCGGACAGGCGGATGTCATCGCCGATCTCCACCTGCATCTCAAAAGGGCGAAAGGCGCGGATCGCCGCAAAAACCCCGTAGAGGTAAGGCCAGATGCCACGGACATGCCGCTTGGCTTTGTTGGCATAGTCCAGCACCATGACGTCAAAGCCTGCGCCACACACGTTGATGAAAAAACGGTCGTTCACCGTGCCGGTATCCAGCGGGTGCGCAGGGTGTGACAGCACATACGCCAGCGCATCATCCCACTTCTGCGGGGTGCCGATGACCTTGACAAAATCGTTGCCGGTGCCGGCAGGGATGACGCCCAGCGCCGTGCCGGTGCCGACCAGTCCGGCAGCTGTCTCGTTGAGCGTGCCATCGCCGCCGACGGAAAGCACGGTATCCGCGCCGCTTTGCGCTGCGGAGCGCGCCAGCTCCGTCGCATGGCCGACCCGCTCCGTGTGGTGCACAGTGTGCGGGATGCCGCGCGCTGTAAGGAGAGCCTCCACTTTTTCCCCAATAGATTGGGCAAGTCCCGAGCCGGCCACGGGGTTCACGATCACTGAGATCATCGGTATGCACCTTCCTGAAACGCAATCTAAATATGAAGCAACAAAAAATACCATGCCATTTTACCGTTTTCCGGCGCGAATGTAAAGCGGTAACCCGGAACAAAGCCGCGCAAGCCGGCTGCATGGCGCGCAAGGGAAAGACTTGTTGTGCTTTCGTTGCTTCTGCACAGGATTTGCGTGCACGCAAGCCGAACCTTTACCATGGATACCCCTGGCGAAAAGGGCTTGCATATGGCGGCCTCTGCGGGAAAAAAAGCCCCGTTGCATCTTGACGGGAACCCCTGCTTGCCATAGAATAGGGGTAGAGAGATGTTCAGACAGGGAAACGATCCATACAATCCTGTGCCGCAGCACTGTCGGTCGGCAGGCGTTTTTGCATCCGCATGCTTAGCGTAGCGGGCATTTCGCCGCTACCGCTGCAGGCGACACGTATTCTTTACCCATACACAGCGAAACAGCGAAGGGGGCCACCATGTGAGGTACGCACCGCCCACAGGATCAGAGCGCGAGATGTACCACCAGGGGATGCATCGGCGTGCCTATGAGCTTTTGGGCGCACATCCCCTGACGGAGCATGGCCGCCGACTATGGCACTTTTGCCTGTGGGCGCCCAATGCAAAGCATGTTGCGTTGGTGGGCACATTCAACCAGTGGGATAAAAGCCGAAACCCCATGCAAAAGCAGTATGACGGCACCTGGGAGCTGCGTTTGCCGGAGGAGGAACTGACCCGCCACACCCCCGAGGGTGAGCCGCCGGCCTATAAATATGCAGTATGGGGCGCAGATGACGTATGGCGTATGAAGGCCGACCCCGTTGGCTTCTACAGTGAGGTGCGCCCGAATATGGGCAGCCGCCTGTACGATTTGGAAGGGTACGCCTGGGAGGATGCCGCCTGGATGGCGCGGCGCGGTGCTGGCAACCCTTACACCAGCCCAATCAATATTTATGAGATCCATGTGGGCAGCTGGCGGCGGCATGAGGATGGCCGTTACCTGAGCTATGAGGAGCTGGCGGATCAGCTGATTCCCTATGTGCAGGATATGGGCTACACCCACATTGAACTGCTGCCTGTGATGGAGCACCCCCTGGATATGAGCTGGGGATATCAAGTGACGGGGTTTTATGCCCCCACATCGCGCTATGGTACGCCCCGCCAGCTGATGGCGCTCATAGACCGCTGCCACCAGGCGGGCATTGGCGTGATCCTGGACTGGGTGCCGGCGCATTTCCCGCGTGACGAGGCGGGACTATATCACTTGGACGGTACGCCGCTGTACAGCCATCCTGATCCCCGGCGCGGAGAGATTCCCCAGTGGGGAACCATGCAGTTTGACTATGCGCGCGGCGAGGTGGCCAGCTACCTGCTCAGCAACGCCTGCTTTTGGCTGGATATGTACCACGCCGATGGCCTGCGGGTGGATGCCGTAAGCAGTCTGCTCTATTATGATTTTTGCAAAGAACCCGGCCAATGGCTGCCCAACCGTTACGGTGGGCGCGAAAATCTGGATGCCATCGCCTTCATCAGGCGGCTGAATGAAACGGTATACCATGATTTTCCCGGCGCGATGATGATCGCGGAGGAAAGCAGCGCCTACCCGATGGTCACTGCGCCCACCTACCTGGGCGGGCTGGGTTTTGGGTTCAAGTGGAACATGGGCTGGATGAACGACATCCTTTACTACATCAAATGTGATCCGATCCACCGCAAATACCACCACGACAAGCTCACCTTCAGCCTGTTTTATGCCTTCAACGAGAACTACATCCTCCCGTTTTCCCATGATGAGGTGGTGCACGGCAAGCACAGCATGCTGGATAAAAACCCGGGCGACCTGTGGCAGAAGTTTGCCGGACTGCGCGCGCTGTACGGCTATACCATGGCGCACCCCGGGAAAAAATTGCTGTTTATGGGCTGTGAGTTTGCCCACTTTATTGAGTGGAAGTATGACGATCAGCTGGATTGGTTTTTGCTGCTGTATGACCGCCACCCGCAGGTGCAGCACTGTGTGCGCACACTCAACCGCCTGTACCGGGACACCCCCGCGCTTTATGAGCAGGATAAGAGCTGGGATGGGTTTCAGTGGATCACCCCCAGCGATACGGACAACAGTGTGCTGGCCTTCCTGCGCACAGATGCGCACGGCGCTGCGCTCCTGTGCGTGACCAACTTCACGCCCGTGTTTCACCCCCTGTACCGGGTGGGTATGCCGCAACGTGGCGTGCTCAAGGAAATATTGAATACAGACCGCGCGGAGTTTGGCGGCAGCAACCAGTACAATGCCTATGATGTGCCTGTCACGGCGGAGGGCTTCAACGGCTTTTCATACAGCGCGGAAATCTGCGTGCCACCGCTGAGCTGTTGTTACTTCCGTTATGAAAAAGCGGATCAGGAAACACGGCCCCACTACCGTTTTCAAACCCTGCAAAGCATCACCACCGAGCAAAGGAGGGAGCCGGTATGACCAAACCTGAGGAAAACAAGCTATTGGGCGTGAAAGCCAAGGCGGAAGCCGCCAAAGCTAAAGCCAAGCAATCCGCTGCCAAACCGAGCCTCAAAACCGCCGAGACGGACGCAAAAGAGCTGGCCAAAGGGCGCGCGCTGCGCCGTAAGTAATACAAGGCTCCACGCAGGCATGATATGGCGGCCGGGCGATGGAGCATACAGTAAGGAGTGGAACCCCGTATGCTGAAGAAAAAGCAATGCGTCGCGATGCTGCTTGCAGGTGGGCAGGGGAGCCGGCTGGGCATCCTCACAGCTACCATGGCCAAGCCCGCGATACCCTATGGTGGCAAGTACCGCATCATCGATTTTCCCCTGAGCAACTGTACCAACAGCGGTATTGATGTGGTGGGTGCGCTGACCCAATACCAGCCCCTGGAGCTGAACGCCTATATTGGCAGCGGCTCCCCCTGGGATCTGGATCTTGCCCACGGCGGCGTGTATGTGCTGCCGCCCTATGTTAAAGGCAAGCATGGCGAGTGGTACAGCGGAACCGCCAATGCCATCTACCAGAACGTGGCATTCATTGAGCAGTTCAACCCGGATTATGTGCTCATCCTCAGCGGCGATCATATTTATAAAATGGATTATAACGAAATGCTCGCCTATCACATCGAGCGTGGCGCGGATGTGACCATCGCCGTGCGCGAAGTGCCCTGGGAGGAAGCATCCCGCTTTGGCATCATGAACACCAATGCCGAAAACGTGATCGAGGAGTTTGAGGAGAAACCCAAAAACCCCAAGAACAACAAGGCCAGCATGGGTGTGTATATCTTTACCTGGGACAAGCTCAAAGCATACCTCACCGAGGATGCCGCCGACCCCAACAGCAGCAACGATTTTGGTAAAAACATCATCCCCAATATGCTCAGGGATCAGCAAAAGCTGTTTGCCTTTGATTTTAACGGCTATTGGAAGGATGTGGGCACCATCGAAAGCCTCTGGGAGGCCAACATGGATCTGCTTAACATGCCCATGCCGATTGACCTGTATGACAAACGCTGGCGCATCTATGGCCGCAACCCCGGCGTGGCGCCGCACTACATTGCGCCCGGCGGCGTGGCGCACAGCTGCCTGATCACCGAAGGGTGCGAAGTCTACGGCCGTGTGGAGCACAGCGTGCTCTTTGCGGGGGTGACTGTCATGGAAGGCGCGTGCGTGGAGGATAGCGTGATCATGCCCAACGCGGTGGTGGAGCGCGGCGCACAGGTTCGGCGCGCCATCGTGGCGGAAGGCGCGGTGATCGGCGCAGGTGCGCAGGTGGGCGAAGCGACCGGAAATATCGCGGTCATCGGCCAAAACGTGAAGTTGGCTGCGGGCGCCGTCGTGGCCGCGGGTGAACAGCGGGAGCATTGACCCAACACGCACAGGAGGAGAGGAAAATCGCCATGGCCATGAAAAACGTAATGGGAATTATCTATACCGGCGAGCGGGACAGCTACCTGCGCGAACTCACGCTCATGCGCGCCATCGCGGCGTTGCCCGTCGCGGGGCGCTACCGTGTGATCGACTTTCTGGTGAGCGGGTTGGTCAACAGCGGCGTGAAAAACGTGGGCGTGATCATGCAAAAAAACTACCACAGCCTGATGGATCACTTGGGCAGTGGCAAGGAATGGGATCTGCACGGGAAAAACGATGGCCTGTACATCCTGCCGCCCTTCCTGACCCGCGAGAATGTGGGGGTGTACAACGGCAGTCTGGATGCGCTGCACTCCAACTCTGGCTACCTGCGCCGCAGCAAGCAGGAGTATGTATTGCTATGCAACAGCCTGATCGTGTTCAATGCCAACTTTAGCGACATGCTGGAAACCCATCTGCGCTCTGAGGCGGATGTGACCATCCTGTACAGTAAAAGCCCGAACCTGCGCCGGCCGGAGTATGGCACCTATTTTGAGGTGAACAGCGAGGGCATCATCACGGATGTGGAAATCGACCCCACCCGTCCGCGCTATGAAAACGCCTGCATGGAGGTCTACCTGCTGCGCAAGGATCTGCTGATGGATCTGGTGGACCGCGGGGCGGCGCATGGCTATCACGACATCAACCGCGATGTTTTCCAGCGGATGATCCGGGATGCGGGCATACGCATGGCCGGGTATGAATATACCGATGTGTGCTACCGCATGGACAGCGTGCAAAGCTATTTTAACTTCAATATGGATGTGCTGGACGCGCGCGTGCGCCACTCGCTCTTTAGCGAGGAAAAACCCGTCTACACCAAAGTGCGTGATGAAATGCCCGCCCGCTATCTGGAGCATGCGCGGGTGGTGAACACCATGGTGGCGGATGGCTGCATCGTGGATGGCAATGTGGAGCACAGCATGCTGTTCCGGGGCGTGCGCATCGGCAAAGGCGCGCGTATCAAAAACTGCGTGATCATGCAAGACAGCGTGATCGAGGAAGACGTAACCCTGGAAAACTGCATTCTGGACAAGCAGGCAGTTATCAAACGGGGCGGCAAGCTCATCGGCCCCAGCACGTACCCCATCGTGATCTCCAAGGATATGACCATCTAGCCGCCGGGCGGCGTGCCGGCCTTGCCGGACAACCTGGGCTGCCGCGCCGGGCGCGGCAGCCGAGCAAGGAGTGTGGAGTATGAACATCCTCTTTACCGCCAGTGAGTGCGTCCCTTTTGTGAAAACCGGAGGTCTGGCCGATGTGGTCGGTTCGCTTGCGCCGGTGCTGGCCAAGGCGGGGCATGATGTGCGCGTGATGCTGCCCCTGTACACCGCCATTGCGCAGGACTACCAGCACCAAATGCAATTTGTGCTGAGCTTTGATGTACAGCTTGGGTGGCGCAGGCAGTATTGCGGCGTGCTGATGCTCAAAAAGGATGGCGTGACTTATTACTTCCTGGACAACAAGTACTACTTTGGCAGGCCGTATATCTACGGGCTGGGCGGGGATGAGTATGAGCGCTATGGCTTCTTTTGCCGCGCGGTGCTCAACGCACTGCCCCTGCTGGAGTTCCGGCCGGATGTGCTGCACGCGCACGACTGGCAAAGCGGTATGGTGCCTGCGCTGCTCAAAATCCAGTATGCACATCTGCCGTTTTATTCCGGCATCCGCAGCCTGTTTACCATCCACAACCTTCAGTATCAGGGCATCTTTGGCATCCGCGAGGTGCAGGACGTGCTGGGGCTGGGCGATGGCCTTTGGTCCAGCGATAAGCTGGAGTGCTATGGCTGCGCCAACTTCATGAAGGCCGGTTTGGTGTATAGCGATGCCATCTCCACGGTGAGCCCAAGCTATGCGGAGGAGATCACCACCGCTTACTTTGGCGAGCGGCTGGACGGGCTGATCCGCGCGCGCAAGGATACGCTGTACGGGGTGCTCAACGGCATCGATGTAGAGGAGTACGACCCGGCCACGGATCGGCTGATTTATCAAAACTACACCGCAGAGGATCTCTCCGGCAAGGCGGAAAACAAACGCCGCCTGCAGGAAGAACTGGGGCTGAAGGTGGATGCGGACGTACCGCTTATTGCCATGGTAGGCAGGCTGACCAACCAGAAAGGGCTGGATCTGGTGGATCGGGTGCTGCCGGACATGATGTCGGAAAACGCACAACTGGCTGTTTTGGGTATGGGGGATGCACATTACACCAACCTATTCAGCTGGGCGGAAGGGCACTATAAAGGACAGTTGGCGGCGCGCTTTGCAATGGATCACGCGCTGGCGCACAAGCTGTACGCCGGTGCGGACTTCTTCCTGATGCCATCGCTGTTTGAGCCGTGCGGCCTGAGCCAGCTCATTTCCATGCGCTACGGCACGGTGCCCATCGTGCGCGAAACCGGCGGCCTGCGGGACACCGTGCTCAGCTATAATGAGTATAACGGCGATGGCAACGGCTTCACATTCTTTAACTATAATGCCCATGATATGCTGGTGGTGATCCGCCGGGCGCTGCACTATTTCCGCAGCGATCCCGCTGTGCTGACCTCCCTGCGCAAGCGCGGCATGGCAGGGGATTTCAGCTGGACCCACAGCGCCAAGGACTATGAGGCCATTTACCAAAAACTGACCGGCAAAGTTTGACCCCAACTATATTCCGAATGGTGAGCATGCCGTTCACACCTAACAAACGCTGCTTTGGACGGATCTTGCTGCGCAGCACATACCATCAAAACCACCGGCTCAGCCGGTGGTTTTGATTTGTAGAGATGAAAGGCCTCGCCACAGCGCAGGATTTACCGGAAACCTTTGACGCGAGCCGGTACCACTTTGACCATCAAGGCTGCCAGCGCAATCTTGACCACTTCCGGCAACAGAAAAGGCAAAACGCACCAGGCCAATGCAGTGGAGAGCCCAATGGGGCCGGTGGCATTGGCGTAGGCAACCATGAACCAAGCCGTGCCAAACCCATAGCAAATCACCAAGCCGAGCACCATGCCCACCAGGCGCACCCAGTAGGCATTGCCCAGCAGGCGCGTGAAAAGCCAATAACACAGCGTGCTGGCCAGAAAGCCAATCAGGTAGCCGCCCGTCACACCCAGCAGCATGCCCAGCCCCCCGCGGAAGTTGGAAAAGACGGGCAACCCCACGGCGCCCAGCAGCAAATACAGCAGCACCGCCCAGGTGGCGCGCTTGCCCCCCAGCAGCCCCATGGCACACATCACGGCAAAGGTTTGCAGCGTAAAGGGCACTGTGGCAGGAATGGAGATCCAGGCGCAAATGGCGATGAGCACGGCAAACAGAGCAATATATACCATATCCAGTGTGGCAAGGTGGGGTTTGGCGACCGTCATGACAAACATCCTTTCCAATGCAGCAGTGCTTTCTGGAGGATGATACCAGAAGGAAATCCGAATGTCAACCAAAAATATTAAACTGGGTGACAATAGAGCTCGCGACATCAAAAAGCCGCACGCTGACCGGAACAGCGTGCGGCATGGGAACAGAAGGTTGCTGCGGCTCAGTAGGTGTAATCGTCCACATCCACCTTATCGGGATCGGTAAAGGGCGCAAGGGTGGAGATCATCTTGACGGGCGCGTTGGAGTTGTTGACGACGTAATGCACTTCGTTTGGCTCAATGTGAATGAGCTGCCCGGCGCGCAGGTGATGCACCACGCCATCCACCACGATATCCACTTCGCCTTCCAGGATGAAGAAATTCTCCTCCATCACATTATGGTAATGCGCCTTAAAATCTTGACCGGCTTGGAACTGCACCATGGCAAAATTCATGCGCGGGCCTTTCATCAGGTACTTGGGGCCGCTGTCGCCAAAGCGGTACTCCCGGTCTTCCTCATTGACAATAAACATAAATCAAATCTCCTCCGTCACATTACAGTCCGGGCGCGACCCACATATAGCGGGTCAAGCCGCGGTCGCTCAGCGCAAGCTGTGCTCGATATACCTCGCGCCAAGGCGCGTACATCTCTTGATACACTTTGTGGTTTTCCATGTTGGGGGTATAGGTGTGCTCCCACTGGACCAACTGGCGTGCTGCCTGCGCGATGTCCGGGTAAATGCCCACGCCGTAGCCGGCCAGGATGGCCGCGCCCAGCGCAGTGGCCTCCTTGACCACCGGCACCTTAACCGGCAGGCCAAGCACATCCGCTACGATCTGGCACCAGATATCGCCCTTGCTGGCGCCGCCCGCCAGCACCACTTCGCTGGGTGCGTTGCCAGTGGCCTCACGCACCAGCTCCAGATGTCCCTTGGTCACCAATGCCGCGTTTTCCATGATGGCACGGTAGAAGGTGTATTTGTTGAAGCGGGAAGCGTCAAAATCGAAATTGGTGAAGGTGGGGGCGGCGTGCTTCCAGGAAATGAAGTTCATCACATCACTGAAGGTGCACATCATGCCATAGCTGCCTGCGGGAATCTTGGCGGCTTCGGCATTCATGAGCACATAGGGGTCGGTGCCCAGCTCCTTGGCGCGCCGGATTTCCTCCTGGCAGAAGGCGTCCCGATACCAGCGCATGGCAAGCCCGGGCATGAAGGCCAGCGCCTCATACTGCCATAGGCCGGGCACGGCATGGCAATTTACGCGCACACGGCATTTTGCATCGGTTTGTCCGCTGGCTGTATTGAACTCATACTGCCAGAAGCTGCCGCCAAAAATGGCGGCCTGCCCGGCATCCACCACGCCTACGCCCACACTGCCCAGCTGGGAATCCCCGCCGCCGGCGACCACCGTGGTGCCCGCCTTCAAGCCGGTATCCGCTGCGCCTTTCGCGTTCACGTGGCCTACGATGCTGCCGCACTCCGCCACCGGCGGGAAAATATCGTCTTTCAGTCCGACTTTGCGCATGATGGCCTTATCCCACGTGCGTTTTTGCAGGTCAAAAACGCCGGTGGTGCTGCCGTTGCTCGGCTCCACCGCCAGCACGCCGGTAAGTTTGTAGCAAAGCCAATCGTTGAACATGCCGACTTTAGCGACGCGATCATACAGATCCGGCAGTTTGTTCTTGACCCAGAGGATGCGGGGAAGCGCGCCCAAGGCATAGGTCTGGCCGGAGATAGCATAAATTTCCTTTTCCAGCTCCGGATCCATGCGGATCAGCTGACCCACCTCGTCCGTGCTGCGCGCGTCCACGTTAGCGCACGCCCATATCTCCTGGCCATCGGCATCATAGAGCACAATGCCCTCACGCATGCAGGTGGTGCTCACCGCGGCAATGTCCGCCGGATCAATGCCCGTTTGAGCAAGCACATCCCGCACGCATGCGCTGGCCAAGGCCCAGTTTTGCACCCAGTCAAAATCCATACTGCCGGGGTAACGGGGATCCTCTTTGTGCGTCCATTCCCGCTGCACGCAGCCAATCTGCTCGCCTGCCGTACTGAAGAGCACGGCGCGCACGCTTCCGGTGCCAGCGTCGATGGCCATCAGGTATTGCTTTGCCATAGATATTCCTCCGTTTTCTGCGTGGGGTTCAAAGCCGCGCATGCACGCAGCTCAAAAGGCGGGGTTCAGGCTTCCGGTTCCTTGGCAAGCAGCTGCTCTGCGGTATGATCGTCTGTGATGAGCACATCCAGATAGCCGCCTTTGAGCGCGGCGCGGATGGCAGCCACCTTTACATCCCCTGCGGCCACGCCGATCACGTTCTGCAGCGCCTTGAGCTTGGACAGGGAAGTGCTGATGAGCCGCGCCTCCAAGGGCGTTTCGATCAGGTTGCCGTCCTTGTCGATAAAATGGCTGAGCAGATCGCCTACGGCGCCCTGCATTTGCAGGTACAGGAAATCGTTGCGGTTCAGGATGCCGGATTTGAAGATGGTCGCGCTTTCGTGCATGGAGCCGATGCCCACCACCGTGAGCTGTGCCAGGCTGATCATCCGGCTGATTTCCGCAACGCTGACTTCATGACGCATCGCATCGGCCATTTCCTTGCTGCTGGCCAGCAGCGGGGTGGGAATCAGGTGCAGTTTGGCATTGAACACATTGCTGCGCGTGTCGGGCAGGTAGTAGCTTACCCCACCCGTCAGGGAAACGCAAGTCAGCGGCCGCTCGGCCATGGTGGCCAGGTTATTGAGCACGCGGCTTGGCGTGTCGCCATAGCCCATATTAATGAAGCTGTGATCCGTGAGCCGCTCGGAAATATACATGCTTGCTGCCTCGGCAATGCCGGCGTTCACTTGACTTTTGCTGATGGCGGAAGGAACGATGAACGCATCCTTGAGGCCATAGCGATCCATGAGCCCGCGCTCCAGCTTCATGCGGGTTTCCCCATCCTTGCGCAGACGAAATTGAATGATGCCGGTCTGGCGGGCTCTTTCCAGCAGCTTGATCACGCGCATGCGGCTGATGCCCAGGATGTCCGCAACATGTTGCTGGGTCATATTTTCAAAATAATAGTACCACGCGATTTTGATCATCAGCGATTCTTCGTAGTCCATGGTACCTCCCTCTCCCAGCACTATCATATGTGCAGGAGGAAAACAAATGTAATTTCTGCGAATAGTATATCACCTGTTCATAGGGCTGTCAATTGTTATTCGCAAATCTTGTCATACATGGAAGAAAGCCCACCACACAGCAAACAAAGCACAAGATAAGCACGGAATAAATAGTGATAATGCACAAAGAAAATCCGGTTTTCAGCAGACGCATGATGCCGCCTGTAACTTTTTTTGTCGATGCCGTTGACAAATGTGCACGAAGCGGGTATCATATTCGCAGGAACAAAAAAGATGCAGCTCAAACATTTGTTTAAACCATTGGGGGTTCGGTTCATGAACGAAGCGACACGGCTACCTGATGATGCCATGCTTTCTGTACGCGGCATCACCAAGGCATTCGGCTCCAACTCGGTGCTCAAGGGCGTTGATATGGACATCACCCGTGGCTCGGTGGTGGCACTGATCGGGGGCAACGGCGCCGGCAAAAGTACTTTGATGAAGATCATCATGGGCATTTACCAGCCAGATGACGGGGAAATCTATCTGGCGGGCAAGATCGCCAAGCTTGGCAAACCGGCGGCATCGCTGGCAGCCGGCATTTATTTGGTACCCCAGGAGCCGATGCTCTTTCCCAACATGACGGTGGAAGAGAACGTGCTCATGGGCTTCAAGGAAAAGACGCAAGGCCTGCGCAAGCGCCTGGCGGAGTTGCTGAACCACCTGGGCTGGAAGATGGACCTGAGCCGCCGCGCGGCTACGCTGTCCATTGCGGAGCAGCAGCTGGTAGAACTGCTGCGCGGCCTGATGCGCGACGCGCGGCTCCTGATCCTGGACGAGCCTACCAGCTCGCTCACCTTTAATGAGGTGGAGAGCCTTTTCAAGATCGTCACGGATTTGAAGGCCAAGGGCATCAGCATCATTTACATTACCCACCGCCTGACGGAGGTGTTCCAGATTGCCGATCAGGTGCTGATCATGCGGGATGGCGTGATCACGCTCAACGGCGATGTTTCCGGCTTTACGCGGGAAATGCTGGTGGCCGGGCTGCTGCCGCCCAACGCGGAGGTGCATCAAGGCGGCGTCGCCTGCACCGTGGAGGATTATACCGGACTCACGCCCACCCTGGTGATTGACCGGCTGACGGGCTATGGTTTTCAGGATGTGAGCCTGAAGGTATACCCCGGAGAGATTTTAGGGCTCGCCGGCGTAGTGGGCGCAGGCCGCACGGAGCTTGCAACGACCGTATTTGGCCGCGATGTGGTCAAAGGCGGCAAGGTCTATATCGAAGGGCAGGATGTGACAGGCTTCAGCACCCGGGCAATGCTGGATGCGGGGCTGAACTACGTGGCGGAGGATCGATTCCTGAATGGCATCTTCCGCTTGAGCGACGTGGCGGCCAATACCACCGCCGCCAACCTGAGCCGCATGAGCCGATGCTTTGTGAACTTCAAGGAGGAGCGCAGGGTCACGGAAAAATATGTGCAGGCCTTCCGCACCAAGGTCACAGGGCAGGATCAGCCCATCGGGTCGCTCTCGGGCGGCAACCAGCAAAAGGTGATCATCGCGCGCTCGCTCTCCACTAACCCCAAGGTGCTCATTTTGGATGAGCCGACCCGCGGCATTGACGCGGCGGCACGCGGCGATGTATACCGCATCATTGAGCAGCTCAAGGAGCAAGGGCTGGCGATCCTGCTCATCTCCTCGGACATGGAGGAGATCGTGGAGCTGAGCGACCGTGCCGTGACCATGTACTGCGGACATATTAACCAGGAATTTGCCAAGTGCGACATCACACAGGATAACCTGATGGCTGCTGCATTTGGTGTGACGGAAGGGAGTGCGACCGGTGCTTAAGAAGCTGCTGCATTCCCGGGAAATTACCGCGTTTGCGTTTATCTTGTTCATGTTTCTGGGTGTGGGTGCCATCAATCCCGCATTCCTCTCGCCGGGGAACATCTGGCTGTGCTTTAACAGCAGCGTGGTGTATACGGTGGTGGCGATCGGCATTGCGCTGGTCATCATCACAGGGGAGATCGACGTTTCGGTTGGCGCCACGCTGGGCATGACGGCCACCATCTGCGGTACGATGATCCGCGACGGACAGCCGTGGGAGGCTGCCATCCTGACCGCGCTGCTGGTGGGCTTGCTCATTGGTGTGGTGAACGGATTTGGCGTAACGGTGCTCAAAATTCCTTCCATTATTATGACGCTGGGCATCAACGGCATCGTGCGTGGTCTGATTTACGTCTACACAGACGGCAAATGGGTGGAGAACATTTCTTTCGACTTTAAAAACCTCTCCCAAGGCCGGTTGTTTGGCGCCATCACTTGGTTTTACCTGGGCGCGCTGCTGCTGATGGTGGCGGTGCACCTGGTGCTCACCCGCACCAAACATGGCAAGTATTTGGCCGCTGTGGGCGATAATATTGGCGGTGCGACGCTGCTGGGCATCCCGGTGGATTCCACCAAGTTCATGGCCTTTGTGCTTTGCGGCCTGCTGGCTGCGGCTGGCGGCGTGCTGTATGTGAGTCGTGTGGGCTTTGTGACGCCCATTGCCGGCAACGGCTATGAAATGAAGGTCATTGCGGCCTGCGTGCTGGGAGGCATCAGCCTTTCGGGCGGCGTAGGCTCCGTGATCGGCGCAGGCGTCGGCGCGGCCATCATGGCCTCCATCAGCCGGGTGCTCGTGTTTGTGGGCCTGTCCTCGGATTATGATAATACCATCACCGGCATCCTGCTGATCATCATCGTAGTGTCCGATGCACTCATCCGCAGGCGCGCGGTGGAAAAAGCGCGGCGTGAACGGCTGGCGGCAAAAACGCTGCACGCCGTCGCCAGTGAGAAGGGGGCAACGGTCGATGCGTAAGGGAAAGAAGCTGCTCCTCCGCTGGGAAAGCCTGCTTGTGCTGGTGATTGTGCTGGAGTTCCTGATATTTGGCACGCTCAGCCCGAAGTTTTTGAACCTCAAGCGTCTGTTCAGCGGCTTGAACCAATTTATTCCGGTATGCATCATCTCCTTGTTTGTGACGTATGTCATGATCACCGGGGGCATCGATATCCAGGCGGGCAGCATCGTGGGGCTCACGAGCATCATGGTGGGTGTGCTGTGGAATGACGCTGGGCTCAACATTTTTGTGGCATGCATCGTGGCGTTGGTCGCCGGGGCATTGTGCGGTACGCTGAGCGGGTTTTTCGTCGCCTACACAGGGGTGCAGCCCATGGTGGTCACGCTGGGCGGATCCTTCCTGTATTCCGGACTTGCGCTGGCGGTGACCAACCTGAGCGCCAAGGAAGCCTATCAGGGCATCAGTGATTTTCCGGAGGCTTTCCGCGCCCTGAGCCGTACGGAGCTCTTTGGCGCAGTACCCATGCAGTTTGTCATCTTTCTTGCACTGGTGGTGGTCAGCTATGTTGTGCTGCACCGCACGAACTATGGACGCAAGATTTTCCTGTGCGGCGTGAATCCCAACGCGGCGGAGTTCTGCGGCATCAACACCCGGGCCGTCATCATGAGCACCTACACGCTGTCCGGCCTGAGCGCCTCGGTGGCGGGTATCCTGCTCACGGCGTACCTGGGCACAGCCAAGGCCGATATGGGCGCGGGCTATACCTTGCCCATCGTGACGGCAGTGGTGCTCGGCGGCACAAGCAACCTGGGCGGCAGCGGCGGTGTGATCGGCTCCGCGCTGGCGGCGCTGGCAGTAGGCCTGCTGCGCATCGGGCTGAGCCTGAACGGCCTTTCGACCCAGTATCTGGACATTCCCGTGGGCATTTTGCTGGTGGTGACGGTGTCCTTCCGGTTTGCGGGCACCAACCCCAAGCTGCGCAAACTCTTCGGCCGCAGGAAGCGGCAGACGGTCATCAGCAAAGCTGGCTGAGCGCCGTCCCTGACCCTGATTCCTTGCGCGTAGCAAGCGCGTAAGAAATAATACTATTTTGGGAGGGTATCACAATGAAAAGGTTCTCCAAGATCCTGGCTACTGTGCTGGCACTCGTGCTTTGCCTGGCCATGGTGACCGTGGCCTCTGCGGAAGGCATCAACGTCGTGTTCATCCCCAAGCTGTCGGGCAATGCGTTCTTTGAATCCGCCAACGTTGGCGCTCAGGATTTCGCGGCTGCCAATGGCTTCACCGTAACGTATGACGGCAACCCCGAGGCCTCTGCGGCCAACCAGGTCGCCATCATCCAGAACGCCATCACCAGCGGCGCGGATGCGATCTGCATCTCCACCGTGGATGCTGCCGGCGTGAATGACGCCCTCAAGGAAGCCGCCGAGGCTGGCCTGGTCGTCACCACCTGGGACAGCGATGCGTTCCCGGACAGCCGTGCCATCATGGTTAGCCAGGGCACGCCTGAGCAGCTGGGCCAGATGCTGGTGGATATGCTGGCGGAAAGCCTGACCGAGCGCGGCAAGGACATCACCAAGGATCCCATCAAGTACGTGTGGCACTACAGCCAGGCGACCGTGACCGACCAGAACAGCTGGCACGTGGCCGGCGAAGCGTACATTGCTGAGAAGTACCCCAACTGGGTCAACGTGTTCCCGGACAACTACTATTCCGAGCAGGATGCCGAGAAGGCCATCACGGTTGGCGAGTCCATCCTGACCAGCTATCCGGACATCGACGGCATCATCTGCAACGACTCCACCGCGCTGCCCGGCCAGGCACAGGCCGCCCAGAACCTCGGTCTGGACGCGACCAAGGTGTCCATCGTCGGCTTCGCCGCTCCCAACAGCATGAAGGACTATTGCCGCGCTGGCATCCTGACCCGCTGGGGCCTGTGGGATTGCAAGATCCAGGGCGCACTGGGCTGCTACATGGCTTACCTGCTGGCCAATGGCCAGGAAATCAAAGTGGGCGACTCCATCGACGTGCCTGGCATCGGCACTGTGACGGTTGAGCCCAACACCGTGTTGGATCCGGCTGCCTACACCTCTGAGACCAGTGGCGTTGTGCTGCTGCCGGAGCGCGTAGTGTTCACCGCTGAGAACATGGACAACTACGATTTCTAAACCGACACTCCTTAACCGAGGGAGCCGCGTGCCAGAACGCGGCTCCCTCCCATGGCCGTGCCGAGCGGACACCCCGACGGGGCGGCCACCAGTCATCCTGAACCCCGGACCATACCAAGGAGGTAGATGTATATGGCAGATAAAGACGGGCTCAAAGTAGCAAAGGATTATCACGTCGAAGAGGCTTTTGCCAATCAGGGCGGCTTCTATGTCAAGGGCGCTAACAGCCTTGATTGGGGCATGAAAAAGCACCTTTCCAATATTTTCGACCCCAAGAGCGGCAATACGGTCATGTTCGCCTTTGATCATGGCTACTTCATGGGTTCCACGGCAGGGCTGGAGCGGTTGGATCTGGTGATTCCCAAGCTCCTGCCGCAGGTGGATTGCCTGATGGGCACGCGTGGCGCCATCCGCGCCTGCGTGGCGCCGGACAATCGCAAGGCTATCGCCCTGCGCGTGTCCAGCGGCTCCAGCATGCTCAACGAGGATCTGAGCCATGAGGTGGTTGCGGTGGATATCGAGGACTCCATCCGCATGAACGCCGATTGCATGGCCGTGCAGACCTTTATCGGTGCGGACGGACAATTGTCCAGCATTGATAACGTGAGCCGCGTGATCAACGCCGGGTTCCGTTACTCCATCCCCACGCTGGGCGTGGTGGCCGTGGGCAAGGACATGGAGCGTACCGACCGCTTTTTCAAGCTGGCCACCCGCATCGTGGCGGAAATGGGCGTGCAGATCGTAAAAACTTACTACTGCGATAATTTTGAGGAAGTCGTTGCCGCCTGCCCGGTGCCCATTGTGGTTGCCGGCGGCAAAAAGCTGCCTGAGGATGAGGCGCTGACCCTCGCGTACCGCTCCATGCAGGGCGGCGCGCGTGGCTTGGACATGGGCCGCAACATTTTCCAGAGCGAGCACAGCGTGGAAATGGCCATGGCCATCCGCAAAATCGTGCACGAAGGGTTTACCGATAAGGAAGCCTGGCAGTTCTTCCAGGACGCGACACACTGAGCACTGGGCAACCAATGCCTGACCGATCCCCTCCCCCCTATGAAACCAAAGGCCATGTTTTTGCAAGAGAACATGGCCTTTGGCAAACGTAAACACGCCCCGCCGATGCTTCGGCGGGGCGTGTGAGGGCTATTTGGCTGTGCAAGGCAGCAACCCTGCGTCAGGAGCGGATATCTTCCTTTTGCTTCTCCCGCAGGATAAAGCGCAACGGCGTACCTGCAAACTGGAAACTCTTGCGGAAGTGGTTTTCCAGATACCGCTCATAGGCGAAGTGCATCAGCTCATGATCATTCACAAAAAAGATGAACGTTGGCGGGCACACGGCCTGCTGGGTTGCATAATAGATCTTGAGCTTCCGGCCGCCTTGCATGGGCGGTTGCAGGCTGGCCTGCGCATCGGCCAAGGCTTCATTGAGCACACCTGTGGGGATGCGGCGGCGGTAGTTTTCAAACACTTCCTTGGCCTTAGCCAACACCGTGTGCACACGCTGCCCTGTCAGGGCGGAGAGGAACAGCACAGGCGTGTAACTCATAAACTTGAGGTCGCTGATGATCTGCTTGCGCATATCTTCCATCGTGTTGGTATTTTTTTCGATCATATCCCATTTGTTCACCACCACGATCACGGCTTTGCCGGCATCCAGGATCAGCCCGGCGATCTTGGTATCCTGCTCCGTCACGCCCTCCTGCGCATCCACCAGCAGCAGCGCCACATCGCAGCGCTCAATGGCGGCAATGGAACGCAGCACGCTGTATTTTTCCAGACTTTCGTCCTCTACCGCCTTTTTTTTGCGCATGCCGGCCGTATCAATGATGTTGTAATGGGTGCCGTCCGCGTCCACAAAAGGGGAATCGATCGCGTCCCGCGTGGTGCCGGGGATATCGCTGACCATTGTGCGCTCCTGCGATAGGATGCGGTTGCACAGCGAGCTCTTGCCCACGTTTGGCCTGCCCACCAGCGCCAGCTGGATCACATGCTCGTCATCCTCCTGCTCATCCGCATCGGGCGGGGGCAGCAGCTCCACGATCTGCTGGAGCAGATCACCCAGCCCCAGCATGTTGGTGCTGGAAATGGCGATGGGGTCGCCAATGCCCAGGTTGTAATACTCATAGAGGTTATCCTCCAGCCCCCGGTGATCCATTTTATTGACGACCAGCAGGAGGGGCTTGTGCGTCTTGCGCAGGTATGCGGCCACCTCCGAGTCCTCGGTGGTCAAGCCGGTGCGCCCATCGCAAAAAAAGCAGATCACATCCGCGGTGTCCATGGCAATCTGTGCCTGGTGGCGCATCTGGGACAAGAGCACATCATCGCTGCGCATATCGATGCCGCCGGTATCAATGAGGGTGAAGCGCCTGCCGCTCCACTCCACATCCGCATAGACCCGGTCGCGGGTTACGCCGGGCGTATCCTCCACGATGGAGATGCGCCGGCCTGCGATGCGGTTGAAGAAAGTTGATTTGCCCACATTGGGGCGGCCTACGATGGCCACAAGCGGTTTTGCCATGATTTCATTACTCCTTACTGTACGGTCGGGGGGCTTTAACGCCCATGGATCGCCTCGTAGAGATCATACCCGTCATCCACGATGCGCACGGGCACGGGCAAGCGGCTTTCAAATTCGGACAAGGTCATATCATCCAAGAACATATCACGCTCATGGCGCAGCATGTTGCAGCTGATGAGCAAGGCATCCGCGCCATCCAGCGCATCCTGCGGGATCTGTGCCAGCGTATCGCCCCCGGTCAGCAACCCTGTGACGGTAATGGTTTCCCCAAAGAAATGGTTGAGGATCGTCACCACGCGCACCTGCGTGCCGTCAGGCGCAAAGCGCTGGGTCAGCCGCACCATGTGCGGCGTGGCGCTGGTGCCGGAGATGATCACAAACTTACGCGCTGGGGATTTGGATCTGCGCGGCTCGTCCGCGGCCAAATCGTCCGCTTCAGCCTGACGCATCCCTTCTTCCAGCTGGGCAATGAGCCCCACGCCGTTCTCGATCTGCGGAAAATCCTCATACCAGGCATACGGCGGAATGGGCTCGCCGGCCAGGCAGTAAAA
Organism: Clostridiales bacterium Firm_12; assembly: GCA_001604115.1. Lineage (GTDB taxonomy): Bacteria > Bacillota > Clostridia > Christensenellales > Aristaeellaceae > CAXXOK01. The sequence goes on from LVAR01000074.1 coordinate 34,409, forward strand.
CTCATCGCTGGGGAACACAAAACTGGTGCCAAGCGATGCCCTGCACGCTGCCTGGAACGGCGCCACCATATCCAGCAAAGCCTTGGCCCCCGCCTGGTCGAACAGGGTGAGCGGCGCAAGCTTGGCACGGAAACGGGTGAGCCCTACCGGCACCACGGCGGTCGAAATGGCCGCCGGAGCAAGAGAACGCAAATCTTCCAGAGTACGCATGAGCTGCTCACCATCGTTGAGGCCGGGGCAGCACACGATCTGGCAGTGGAAGCGGATACCGGCTTCCTTGAGCCTTGTGAGGCGCTCCATGATGTGCCCCGCAAAGCGGTTGTTCATCATGCGGCAGCGTAATTCCGGATCCGTGGTGTGCACGCTCACATACAGCGGGCTGGCACGCCGCTCGATGATCCGGTCAAACTCCGCCTCGCTCACATTGGTCAGGGTCACGAAATTGCCCATCATGAGGGAAAAACGCCAGTCATCGTCCTTCACGTTCAGGGTTGGGCGCGCGCCGGGGCGCATTTGGTCAATGAAGCAGAATACGCATTGATTGTGACAGGTGCGCGGCGTGAGCACCATGCTATCCCCAAACTTCAAACCCAACGGCTCCCAGTCCGCCTTGCGGACGGTTATCGTCTCCTCCTGGCCATCGGCACGCAGCAGCGTCAGCGTCAGGCTTGGGTGGGTGCTGAAGGCCTGATAATCGATCTCATCGATCACGGGCCGGCCGTTCATGGCCAGCAGCGCATCCCCAACGGCGATGCCATGCGCCTGGGCGACTGAACCGCGCTCTACCCCGGTGATGATGTGTTTCATCCGTCTATCCTCCATTGGTGTCCCGTCTGTTGGCGTACCCTTTATTATCCTTTGTTTTGCATGGAAAGTCAAGCGCCCGCGGGCGCGGCGCAAAGGCTCGCATTCCCGGGGGTGTAAACAGCGTCCGGTATGCCTGTGCGGAAGGTAACAAAATCTCGCACACCCTGTACGTTGCTTGACCCTCTGTGCTATAATAATTTGTCATGGAAAGCCATGCAGGAAAGGGGGCAGGTTCTCGCTATGGAAACATCGCTGGCGCAAGCGCGGCTCATCTTGGCATCCGGATCGCCGCGCAGGCGTTCGTTGCTTTCCTATTTTGGAATCCCCTTTGCGGTGATCCCCTCCATGGTGGATGAGACCGCCACCGGCCATGGCGCATCGCAGGTGCGAACCCTCGCGCTGCGCAAAGGGATGGATGTGTTTGCTGCCAACCCCACCGTGCCTGTGCTGGCCGCCGATACCCTCGTGTGTATGGGGGATCTGGTGTTGGGCAAACCTGCGGATGCGCAGGATGCGCACCGCATGCTGCGCACGCTTTCCGGCGCATGGCACCAGGTGCACACCGGCGTTTGCCTTTGCATGCCTGGCGGCGCAGTGCTGGAGCGTGTGGAGACTACCCGCGTGCAGTTCCGCACGCTGTCGGATGCGGAAATTCATCGTTATATCCGTACCGGCGAGCCCATGGACAAAGCCGGAGCCTATGCCGTGCAGGAGATGGGTGGCACCTTTGTGGAGCGCATTGAGGGTAGCCCGTCCAACGTAGTTGGCCTGCCGCTTGCCACGCTGGCGGAAATGCTTGCGCAGGCCGCCCTGCTGCCCGATGCCTGACCAACGCGACCCGACCCCTCCCGGCACCCCAACCAAACGAACGGATGTGTAGAGAATGGCCTTCGTAGCGCATGACCTGGGCATAGACCTTGGCACCAGCAATACGCTTGTATATGTAAAGAGCAAAGGGATCGTCGTCAGTGAGCCGACCATCGTTGTGGTGGAAAGCTCCAACGAGCGCCGTGTGCGCGCTGTTGGCGATGATGCCAAGATCATGCTTGGCCGTACCACAGAAGGCGTGATGGCCGTACGCCCCATGCGTGAAGGCGTGATCACGGATTTTGACATGACCCAGATTCTGCTGCAGTATTTTACCCGCAAAGCCATTGGCTCCAGTTACCTGGTCAAGCCCAGGCTTTTCCTTACCTACCCTTGCTCCATTTCCGGCATTGAGCGCCGTGCAGTCATGGAAGCCGCCAAGTTTTCCGGCGGGCGCAAAGTCTACCTGGTGGAAAAGCCTTTTGCGGCGGCACTGGGCAGCGGTTTGCCCGTATTTGACCCCAATGGGTGCATGATTGTGGATATCGGCGGGGGCACCACGGATGTGTCCGTGATCTCGCTGGGTGGCGTGGTCATCAGCCATTCCATCCGTGTGGGCGGCATCAAGATGGATGAAGCCATCATCAACTTTATCAAGCGGGAATTCAATATTTTGATTGGCGATCGCACAGCCGAGGAAGTTAAGCTGGATCTGGGCGCCGCGCTGCCCATCCGGGAAGAGCGGCGTGCGCGCATCCGCGGCCGGGATATGGTCACCAACCTGCCCCAGACCACGGAGATCACCTCTACGCAAATCTATCAGGCCATCCATGAACCTTGCCTGGCCATCCTGAGCGCTATCAAGTGGGTGCTGGAGAAAACGCCGCCGGAGCTGGCCGCGGATGTGATGCATAATGGCATTTACATCACAGGCGGCGGTTCCCTGCTCTATGGGATGGATCAGATGATCGCCAGCGAGCTGGGCATTCCCGTGCTGCTAGCCAGGGAGCCAATGGATTGCGCCGCGCTGGGGCTGGGCAACATCATCGAAAACTTTGATCTGTTGCAGCATTTGGGACGCACCAGCTTTTTGAAACAGGGTTAATATCCCTGAATGCACAACACCGGAGGAGAAGGAATGAGGCTCAAGGAACCCAAAGCCGAGCGTCCGCGCAACCGCAACTCGGGCACGCGTACCGTTTGGAAGCGCATTTTCATTACTTTGGCCGCGCTGGTCGTCCTTGGGTTGGCAGGGAGTCACCTGTTCGGCCTGATTACGGGCAACCCTGCCCTGGGCGTGCCGGAGGATATGGTTGCCAGCGTGCTTACCCCTGTGCAGAGCGGGTTTTCCAGCATTGTGGATTCTGTGGTGAATTATCTCTACAAGCTCAAACTCCGTGCCAATCTGGAGCTGGCCTACAACGAACTCAAACAGCAAAACGAGCAGCTTGTCTATCAGGCGATGCTGGCGGATGAGCTGAGCTACAAATTAAGCGTCTATGAAGAACTTTATGATGAGATTTCTGTCAACGAAAGCATGAACCCGCTTGTCGCCACGGTGATCGGGCATGATTCGGGTAACTATTTTTCTGTGTTCACCATTAACAAGGGCACCAACGACGGTGTGCAGGACTTTATGGCTGTGACCATGGAAGGTGCGCTGGTAGGCTATACCTATGATGTTACCGCCACCAAAGCCAGCGTGCGGACCATTATCGATAGCGAAGCCAGCATTGCCGCGCTCATTTCCTCCACACGCGACCAGGGCACCGTGCGCGGTACCTTGGGCGTGGATGGAACCCCGATGTGCCGTATGTATTACCTCCCGGACGATCATCTCCCCCGCCCGGGGGATACGGTGGTCACCTCCGGTGTGGTCATGTCCTTTCCCAAAGGCATCCCCATCGGCACGGTGCGTGAATCCACCCGTGGAATGGAGAGTAACAAAAGCTACATCGTAGTGGAGCCGGTTGCGGATTTCCGGCACATTGAGTATGTGATCGTGCTGCGCTACCAGCCGCTTGCCGAAGCCGTGGCAGGGCAGACCAGCAGCTCCGATTCGCTCACCTTCACACCGCTGGAAACCTCCAAACCCATCCCCACCATCCAGATCGGCTCGGATTTTTACCAGCTTGCGCCCACGCCGGAGCCGACTGCCACGCCCACTGCGCCGCCGCTGGATGGCAGTGTGCTGCTGGACAGCGCCACGCCGCTTGCACAGCAAACGCCCGTGCCCGGCGCTGACACGCAAAGCTATGAGTATCAGGTGCCCAGCAGCATGGCCACGGGCAATAGCTACGGCTTTACACTCGCGCCAACGGCAACGCCCACACCCTCACCGCCCCCGCTGGATATTTCCGTGGAGGAGGATTGAGCCGTGGTCAAAAAAGGTCTGAAATTCGCGTTGCTTACCCTGCTGGCTTACCTGCTGCAGGCGACAACCGCCCGCCACATCGCCATTGCCAGTGTTGCGCCTAACCTTGCCATGGCGATGGTAGCGGTGGTTACCGTGGCCATGGGGCGAAAGTATACCTTCTTTATGGCGCTGATCATCGGCTATCTCCTGGAAGTGATGCTGCCGGTGCTGGACTACATCAGCCTGATCCTGTATCCGGCTTGCGCCATGCTTGGCGCGCTGGCTTTTTCCGACAAGAGCGAGCGCAAGCTGGAGGAAGAGCGCAGTCTGGGCAAGCGTGGTGGAAACCTGCCCGCCCACGCGCGCACCGTGCTATGCGCATTGCTGAGCATGTTTGTGTTTGAGTTTGTGAATCTGTTTTACATCTCGCTCAGCGGCATTGCCATTGATGGCGACCAGCTGCAGCGTGCCACCATTTCCATCCTCTACACCACGGCGTTGGCCGGAATCCTGCAATTTCCCTTGCGTTGGTGGCTGGGCACCTACCGCCTGAAAAAAGCGCGTTAGGTCATGCCGCCTCCGGGTGCAGCTGTTGCAGCGGCGTGCTGGTTTGCCTTGCATGCCCTGTAGAAAGGAGCTTACATGAACCAAAACCCCAATCGCAAGTTGGATCGCAAGCCCTACAATCCTACGGCCCGTTATATGGTGTTCATCGGCATTGTCCTGGTGATGTTTGGGTACCTGATCAGCGGGTTGGTCGGCCTGCAACTGTCCAGCAGCGAGGAATATCGCCGCAACGCCGAAACAAGGCGCACAACCAAAATCACCCTGCGCGGCAGCCGCGGCATGATCACCGATGCGGACGCCGTCATTTTAGCCAAAGACGAAATGATCTACAACGTCACCTTTTACCGTGACGCATCCCAGAATAAAAACGCCGATTATGCCTCCTTTACCAAAGCGATCTCCGAGGCCATCGACATTATAGAACAAAACGGCAGCACCCTGTCCGTGCGCTTTGTGATCCAGCGCGACCCCGCAACCGGCGCATGGCAGTTTAATTTTGGCTCCGGCGTCAACGAGGCGGTGCTGCAAACCCGCGAGACGCAGTGGCGCAACAACAACTACTTTAGCACCACCAGCGTCCCCACGGCGGATATCGCCATCCAGCGCCTGAGGGATCGTTTCAAGATCCCGGAGGATATGGACGAGGAAAAAATGCTCAAGGTGATGGCTGTTTATTCGGAAATGCAGATGAACCTGTACAATTCCCAGCCCATCGTCATCGCCAAAGATGTGCCCTATGAAACCGTTATCGAGATTGAGGCGCGCTCCATGACGCTGCCGGGCATTGCTATCGCGGTGGGCACCAAGCGCGTCTACCCGCGCAGCACACTCGCCGCGCAGGTGATCGGCTATATCGGCGCCATTCCCTCCCAGTCCAAGTGGGAGGAGCTTAAGCCCAAGGGCTATAAATACAGCGACGTCATCGGCCTGGACGGCATCGAATCCTCCATGGAGGATTGGCTCACCCAGAACAGTGACGCGCGCCAGGGCTACAAAATTGTAGAGCGTAACAACATCAATAAAATCACACGCGAGCTGAGCTATGTGGAGCCGCAGGATGGAAACAACGTTAAGCTGACCATCTTCGCCAGCTACCAGCAGCAGGCTGAGCGCGCGCTGGCCGAGAACGTGGCCACCACCCGTGCCTCCCAGGAGACCAAGCTCATGCTCAACAGCTGGCTGGAGAGCAACAAGACCGATATCGAAGGCCGTAACTGGGAAAAATATCCCTTGTCCCTGGCGGATCGTGCCGCCATGATGGTCATCGATATGCAGGGGCGCGTGCTTGCCATGGCCAACTACCCGACCTTTGACCTGAACGCCCTGGTGGCCGCGGGGCCGGAAAGCGCAGAAATCCTGACCGACAAGCGAAACGTGCTCATGAATTACAACATCCATGCGCGCGGCACCCCGGGATCGATTTTCAAAATGGTATCGGCGCTTGGCTCTTTGCTGGAGGGCGTCCTGCTGCCCAATGAAACCATCAGTGACGCGGGCTATTTTACCGTTTACACCACAGACCTTACCACTGCGCCTAAATGCTGGATCAGCGCCGCGCAGCGCTACAAGCACCAGTACCAGACCATCGTGCAGGGGCTGTCCAACAGCTGCAACTATTTTTTCTACACGCTGGGGCACCGGCTGGGCGAGACAAGGCTGTACCAGTACGCTTCCGAATTTGGCCTGACCAGCCGCACCGGCGTGGATCTGCCGGGCGAGGAGCGCAGTGTGGTCGGCTGCCAAAACAGCCTGTATGATCCGGACAAGTCCATGGACGAAGCATCACAGGATACGGCAGTGCCCATCATCGTGTTCAACTCCATCAAAAAGCACCTGCGCAACCAGGGCGCGATCCGCAACATCACCTATGATGACGAGCGCCTGAACCGCTGCATCAAACGTTTGATGGACATGGCCGTGAACACCAACCAGACGGACTGGGTCGTAAGCATGCGCCCCATCCTGATGGAAGAGCTCAACATGACCCGTGAGATGGTCTATTTGCAGGCCATCATTGGCGATACCTACAACTACCTCAACGATATCAAGTGGGGCGGTGGCCAGACAATTCAGGTGGCCATCGGGCAGTCCATCACCGTGGTCACGCCGGCAGCCGTGAGCCGTTACGCGGCGGCGCTGGGCAACGGCGGCGTGGTATATAATCTGATGATCGTCGACAGCATCACATCCCCCGAAGGGGATATCCTCAGCCAGCGCACCCCATCGGAAATGAATCGCTTTGAAGGCGCGGATCAGTTCCTGCCCCTGATCCTGGAAGGGATGAAAGGCGTGGTAGACGAATCCGGTACTGCCGCCAAGTACTTCAAATCCTGGAACTACCGCAACGATGTTTGCGCTAAAACCGGCACGGCAGAGGTCACAACCATCGACCTGGAAAACAACGCATGGTTCATCATGCTTGCCCCGTATGAAAAGCCGGAAATCGCCGTGGTGGTGTTCATCCCCAGCGGTTTCAGCGGCGGGGAAGCCAGCCTGGCGGCGCGCGAGTTCGTCGGCTGGTACATGGATCAAAAAACCTTGCGCACGGACAATGCGGTGTTCCCCGGCGGCAATATGCTGTCCCCGTGAGCAGGCTGCGTACCGCCACCATCAACACCCCAAGCGGGAGGGAAAGCCAATGAGCCAGGCATGGATGATCGCATCGGGCAAGGGTGGGGTCGGCAAATCTACCATCACGGCGGCGCTGGCCGTTGCCTTGGCGCGGCGCCAGCTTTTGACCTGCGCTGTGGATACGGACATCGGGCTGCGGAGCCTGGACATCCTGCTGGGTCTGCAAAACAAAATCGTGTTTGACATGGTGGATGTGGCCAACAAGGACTGCAAACTCAAGTATGCGCTGGTGCAGTATGCCGCCGCGCCGTCACTGTCGCTACTGCCGGCGGCGCAACTGGGCACATCCCAGGATATGAGCGCCGAGCTGATGGGTAAAATCGTTCGCAAGCTCAAAAAGCGGTTTTCCTATGTGCTGATGGATGCGCCCGCAGGGTTGGAGCGCGGCGTGGTCAATACGCTGCACAGCGCCGACCACACCCTGCTGATCGCCACCCCGGACGATGTGTCCATCCGCGATGCAGAGCGCATGACCGCCTTGCTTGAAAAGCTGGGCAAGCCGCGCCCCCTGTTGATTGTGAACCGCGTGGTGCCCGAGATGGTGCTGGCCGGCACGATGTACAGCCCTCAAACGGTCGCCAATACGCTGGATGTGCCTTTGCTCGGCTATGTGCCGGAGGATCAGGCAGTGCTGCGCGCGCTCACCGGCCACCGTACCGTCATGGAGGAGGATTGCCCCGCGCGCCAGGCGCTGGACCGGATCAGCCAGCGCTTTTTGGGGGAATTTGTGCCGATGCCGGCTTTCACTAAAAAACGGCGCCTTTTTGGGTGGCGTTGAACCACAACCGCCACGGGACTTTTTTCCCCGTACGGTAAGGAGGGAAACCCCATATGATGCTCAATGAATCCCGGCGCTCCAAGGCGCATTTCGACATCACGCTTACTGCGCTGGTGTTTGGGCTGGCCGCCTTCGGTGTGCTGAGCGTTTCCGTTGCCACGTTCAAGACGGACTCCCAGGTCGAGGATACGCTGCTTAACTACATCGTAGCCTCCCACTACGGGCTGCGCCAGGCAATCTTCTTTCTCATTTCGCCGATCGTGATCGGCGTGATCACCTTTTTCCCGTACGAGTTCATCCGCCGCCGCTCTCAGCTGTTTTACTATGTGGCCTGCGGGCTGCTGCTGGTGGCACTGGGCGGCCAGGCAGCCGGCGTGAAGGCCTGGATCGACGTGCTGTGGGGCTACACGCTGCAACCATCCGAGTTCATGAAGCTGGCGTGCATCATCGTGACCGCAAAATATCTGGAAAAGAACGATGATCCGATGGGCTCTTGGAACAGCGCTTTCCGGCTCGCGCTGCTTATGGGCATCCCGTGGCTGCTCACGCTGGTGCAGGGCGAGATGGGCTCGGTGCTGGTGGCCATTTTCCTCTTTGGCGTGATGATGTTCTTTGGCGGCATGCGGCTCAAGATCCTGGGCGGCATCATTGCCGCGGGGGTAATCGGCATTGCGGTGCTCTATGGCGTGACAATGGCTTCCGGATCCGACAGCTACCGCCTCACGCGCATCCTCTCCTTTGTGAATCCGTCTCTGGTGGACGAAGCCGCCACCTATCAGGTGAATAACTCCAAGATCGCCATCGGTTCCGGGGGGCTCACCGGCATTGGTACCTTTGTGCAGGGCAGCTTCAGCCAGCTGGACTATGTGCCGGAAGACTGGACGGATTTCATTTTTTCGACCATCGGGGAGGCGTTTGGCTTCGCGGGCACCATGTTTGTGGTGGTGATGTACCTGCTTATCGTAGTGCGGCTGATCTATCTGGCACGCTTTACCGCAGACCGCTTTGGGCAGATGATCATCATCGGGGTGATGGGCATGCTGCTGTTTCATGTGTTCGAAAATGTGGGCATGACCACAGGACTCATGCCTGTGACGGGCATCCCCCTGCCATTCCTGAGCTACGGCGGCAGTAACCTGGTCACCAACATGGCCGGCATAGGCCTGGTGCTCAACGTTGTGCGCAACCGAAGCGTTATGAACAGCGAACGCTTGACGCCTCAGACCCGTGTGCGCGGCAAATACCTGCGCTAGCCGCTGCCCTTTCGCCCAAGCAAACAAGAGCACGCGCCCTGATGGGCGCGTGCTCTTGTTTGCTTGGCCTGTGCGCTGCACAGTGTGGTTTCCCGACCAGTGAACCGGCCAGGCTCGCCAAAGGTTCGCGTATCCAAACCAGTGCGGCTGGCCGCTTGCCGGTGTGCTGGCGGGTTACTTGCCTGCGATGGAGGTAAAGACGTTCATAACATACCCGGTCAGCCCGTTGTAGCGCACTTTGGTCCAGTCCGCCCCCGGGATCAGGATGGTGGCGCTTTTCCCGTTGGGGATTCGTGTAATCACCGGGGCGTTCATGGCAGCAGCGCTGCGCAGGTTCACAAAGGAACCTTGGGGGTGCACGGTTTTGAGGGTCGGCGTGCTGGGCAGGTTGTGCAGTTTGATGTACTTGGTCATCACATAGCCGCTGGCCGCAAGCGATTCGGCATAGACCTTGCTCCACTCTGTGCCCTGCACCAGAACGGATAACTTAAGTCCATTGCTGAGCTGTGCCAAAATGGTCGCGGCTGTGTTGGGCTGGTCACGCAGATTGAGCCGCTGGGTGCTGACTGGGTTGTTCACAAGGGCATACCCGCTGCCGCCGCCTTGCCTACCCAGATCGCGCTCCGCCTGCAGGCCTTCGGCCAGAAAATCGCTGCTGATAAAGCCCTGATAGCCGTCGATGCTCACATACCACCAGCCGGTACCCTGGTAGATCACCGATACATAGCGATCGCCGGCAAACTGACGGCGCACAGCCGCGCTGGTGCTCGGCCCCACGCGCATGTTTACCGCCGTATTGTTGGGCGTTTTGATGGTGCCTACCTTGATGCCGATCGGCTGGTAGGAAACCGTGGTAAACTCGCTGCGCACATACCCGACAGTACTGCCCATCTGCACCCGAAACCATCCGTTTTCCGCAGAGAGCACCGTGAGCGGCACCCCATTATACAGGATGGTCACGACCTCTGCGGCGTAACTGGGGTAGGAGCGCAGGTTGAGGAACGCCGTTGCCTTGGCGTTACTTACGATGGCCACGTTGCCGTACGTTACGTCATCGGTACTGGCCAGGAAATTCTTGCTCATATATCCGGTTTTCCGATCCGCTGTGCGTACGCGGTAAAAATTGTTCTGATTTCCGGTCACTTCCACCCATGCGCCGCGGGCATAGGAACCCAGCCAATCGCTGGAGGAGTTCGCCTCTGCGCGCAGGTTCAGGGATTGTGTGCCGGTTACCATCGCATAGGTTTGCGCCAGCGCCGCGCCCGTGAAGGTGAGCAGCATCAGCAGTGCCAACGCCAACACACCGAGGCGCGCGTGCCGCGGCTTGATCCATTGCTTCATGTACCATCGTTCCTTTCGCGGGGGCCGTGTACGGCGTGCCAAACAGCAGCAACATCCTACCCAAACAACGTTTCGCCGTGCGTGTTTCTTCCCGGATGCATGCGCTGGGAACGGCGTGCTGCAAGCGTCTGTGCGCGGCCGTATGGCGGCTTAAAAGTCTTTGTGCACCGCTTGCAGGGGCAGCCAGGCCAGCACGTCCCGGATCGCGTGATCCCAATAGGGCCAGGTATGGGCAGCATCCGGCTCCCGCTCATAGCGGATGTTGAACTTCTGTTGGTATTTCGCCATAAAAATCTCGTTGGCCTCGTACAGAAAATCCGCTGTGCCGCAAGCGGCATAGATGCGCGGCGCATCCAGGGCATCCAGCGCATCCGCAAGCTTGTCCAAATTCCCGATGCCGTTGATCAGCCCTTCCCGATCCCCGAAGATATCCATCAGATCTTTTTGGAAGGGGGCGTTGATGTCGCCATCCAACGCCACATGAAGCCACAGCGGAGCCGAGAGTGCAGCTACCGCACCATAACGGCCGGGTAAGGCTAGCCCCAGCTTCATTGCGCCGTAACCACCCATGGACAAACCGGCGGCAAAACGCCCGGAGCGCTCACGGCACAAGGGGAACACCTGCTCGAGCATCCGGGGCAGCTCCTCACTGATGTAGGTCCAGTACTTTGCGCCATGCACCATATCCGCATAGAAGGAGCGGTTCACCGCAGGCATGACCACGGCTACGTAATAGGTATCCGCATATTTTTCGATTCTGGAATAGCGGAGCCAGCAGGTATGGTCATCGCTGAGCCCATGCAGCAGATACATCGTAGGCAGCGGTTCCCCGGCATGTGCCAGCATGACCTCCGCATCCGGCAGCAGAACATAGGCAGCCGTCTGAATGCCCAATGCTTCGCTGAAAAAGTGCAAATCATTCCAAATCATATCGATCACCCCGCCTTTTTTCTTGCATTATAGCACGGAGCGTCACGCGGCTCAATGGGGTTTACGCTGCGGGCAACCCGGCGTATGGCAGGCCGCCCCGCCCCGTTACGCTGCCCGCCATTACGCACGCGCCGGGCATGCCACGGCCTGCGGGATTTTGACAAAAAGCGCGTAACCCTTTATAATGCAAATGAAATAACATGGTTAACCGTTTCTGCCGTTTCACTCATGCGGCAGACTCTTCACAATCCATCGAAAAGGAGCTGCCTATGCTGCTTGGAATCATCTTCCTGTTGACGGTGTGCTTGCTCAGCGCCCGGCTGCGCCGCAGGATTGAGCTGGTGTTGCCCGCGACGGTACTTGCGCTGATGGTTCTGCTGACCGCCCTGGCCATGTGCGGGGCGCTGTTGCTGATCACGCCCGTTATGGTAGGGTTGTTTGCCTTCCTATGCCTTTGGACGCTGGCGGATTTACTGCGCAAACGCCTTGGGGCGCGTGCCATGCTGATGGATTTGCGCACCTATGCGCTCACGCCCGGCCTGCTGCTTTTCGGCGGGCTGGCTGTGTTCTTCTGGTACACCGCATGGCCGATGACCGTCTGGTGGCGGGATGATCTGGCGCAGTGGGCGCTCTCGGTCAAGTCCCTGTGGCATGCGGGCGGCTTGGTGGATGGCGCACACCTGCTCAACGAGCGCTTTGGGGATTATCCCCCCGGCGTGCAGGTGTTGCAGTGGCTATGGATGCATGCAGGCGGCGCATGGAGTGAGCAGGCGCTGTATGGCGCGCTGTTTGGCACCTATGCTGCCTTTCTGATGCCGCTGGCCAGCCGCATCCCTTGGCGCAGATGGTACCTGCTGCCGCTGGTATGGATCGGTTTTGTGGCCATGCCCACCTGGGGCAATGTGCTCAGCTATGTGTTTCTGGGCGTGGATACCACACTGTCGCTGTGCTTTGGGTATGTATTGGTGCTGGTGTGGCAACACCGGCGCGGGGATGGATGGAGCTTGCTTGCGATTGCGCTTGGGCTATGCGGGCTTTTCCTGATCAAGGCGATCGGCCTGCTGCTTGGCGCATTTGCCCTGACGCTTCTGTTGGTGCGCGGTCAGGAAAAACCCGGCCGCGTGGTGCTCGCCGCGCTGGCGCCGCTGCTCACGGTGGCTGTCTGGAGCCTCTACTGCGCGCGCATGGGGCTTTCCGGCTACAACAGCACCGGTGTGACGGATCGCCTTTCGGCGATGCTGGCAGGCAGCTACGTACCCCCCGTGAACGCCGCGGGTGTGTTGCCCGCCCTGCTCCAAGCGCTGACCAGCAAGTATGCCGGCGAGTTGACGATGCAAACCGCCCCGCCGCTGTCCATCCCGCTGGCCGCATGGCTGGCGCTGCTGCTGGGTGCCGTGCTGCTGCTGGCGCTGGGAAAACTCCAACCCCGGCGGGAAATGCGTCGCCTTGCAGTGTTTTTGTGCGGGATGTTCGTGATCTTTACCGCTGCGATCTATGCAAGCTTCTTTACCACATTTTATGATGAAACCAACGTATACACCGGTGCGTATGCCGGCAATATGGTGTTGCTGATTGAACGCTACATGGCGCCCATGGTGCTGGGCAGTGCCATGCTGCTGCTGTGGCTGTGGATCCAAGGGTGCGCCCGGGCGCCATCCGCCCTGAAAAGGCCGCTGCCCCTGATCGCAACCATCGCATTGACTGCGGTAGTTGCGCTGGGCACCAATTGGGCGCTCATGCGCAACGTGCTCGATCCGCAGCTGTATTTTCAGGGGGAGCACAGCGTTGGCTCTGAAGCTGC
>LVAR01000075.1:0-3427 GCA_001604115.1 Clostridiales bacterium Firm_12
CACAAGGGGTCAGTGACCCCTTGACCCCATGATGGTTTCAAAAACAGGAGCTGGGCAATTGCTTGGCTCCTGTTGCATTGGAGTGTGCGGAGCCGCGGGCCGCACCGCGTTTGCGGCGTAGGCGCTTGCGGGTGCAAGGAGGGGAACGTGCGGGGCGCTGCCCCGCACCCCACAAGGGGTCAGTGACCCCTTGACCCCCATGATAGTATCAAAAATAAGAGCTGGGCAATTGCCTGGCTCCTGTTGCATTGGGGTGTGCGGAGCCGCTGACTGCACCGTGTTTGTGGCGTAGGCGCTTGCGGGCGCGGGGCGTTGCCCCGCACCCCACAAGCGGTCACTGACCCCCATCTGGGATGGTTTGGCTGCCGAGATGACCGGTCAGGGCTTAAAATAGTTCACGATCTTCACACAGCGTCCATTTTTGAGGTGATATTGCAGCACCCAGGTTTTGCCGCCCAACGTCCTGCAGGTATATTGCACCGTGCGCGTGCCGTCCTCATTGGCCAGCACCACGCCGATCTGGGGATCTGCATAGTACAGGTTTCGGCTGGTGTCCTGGTTTTGCGGCATGCCAAAATCCTTATACACACCGGTGATGTCCGCTTCGCTGCTGCCAATGCCCACGCCGCGCGGCCCCCCGGCGATCGCGCCCGTCATTTCCACACGCACCAGACTCCACTGGCCGCCGGTGAGCGCAAACACCGCATAGCCCCACCCATATTCCAGATGCTGCGCCTGCGCATCCAGCGTCAGGTAGGTGGTGGGCACGGTGCTTTTGGGCTGCCCAAAGGCGGCGGTAAATGCCTCCAGCGTCGTGTCGTTTAGCTTGAAACCGCTGAATACATCCGTCTCGGAATATACCTCCAGCGGGTGGGGCTTGACATCAAACTTGTAACCGACCTCCATGGTGCTGGACTGCTTGCCGTAGCCGTTTACGGCTACCGCCCGCAGCGTCACGCGCCCGCTGGGCAGCTTGATAGGCCCCGTGTACACAGGGCTGATGGCCGGATCGGGCAGGGAGCCGTCGATGGTGTAGTAAAACGTCTGATCATCCTCCACGGCGAGCTGCTCCTTGGTCTTGCCCTTGCGCGCTTCCTTGGCGTTGAGCGCCTCGCCCGGGCGCAGGCTCACCTCGCGCAGCGAGCTATAGGTGTTGGGCGCCAGGTTGCACTTGGGCGCGGCAGGCGTTGGGTAATAGACGGTGTAGCTGGCGTGCATTTCATCGCTCACCAGATCTTCCACCACGCACACGGCGCGCAGGGTGAAGGTGCCTTCCGGGATGGTCACCGTGCCATCAGTGAGCAGTGTGCCGCCCTCGGGCAGCTCGGCGGCATCGTCCAGGGTATAGTACACATCATACCCCTGCGGGCTGGTCACGGTGATGTGCTGCTCCAGCTCATAGCGGCCGGATAGGTGATCCGTATCCACCTGCGGCGTATTGGGGATAAAATCACGCCGCTGTTGGCGGAAATTTTCCCGATCCGTATTGGTAAAGGCAAGCAGCATCAGATCCGCGGCCTCCGGCCTGCGATCCTGGTTAAGCAGCATATTGATGAGCGCGGTGTAGGCCTCCGGGCGCGAAGGGCTCACGGTTTCCAGCATTTGCCGGTACAGTGCCTCGGCCTGCGCATCCTCATTGTTCAACTCATAGGCTGAGCCCAGCAAAAGCAAACCGTCATAATTGTTTGGCTGCAAAATATTAGCGATCTGGAACGCCATCACGGCATCCGGCATATCGCCCATATCCATATACTCCTGCCCCACCAGCCAATAGGCCTGGGCGGGGGCATCGCTCCAGTCCTTGAGCAGCGCCTGTTTTTCCACATCCAGGAGCGGATCGGTGCTGGTGGCCAGGGTGAGCATGCCGGCATTGGCGGTGACCACGCGCTTTCTTGCCGTGGTGCGCTGCCCGGTATCGGAGGTGCGCATGTAAAGCATATAACCGATGGCGGCCGCAAGCAGCAGCACTGCAAAAATCACGCCGATGCGCATCCAGTTGATCGGCCTGCCGCTGACCACATGCGCCTTGCCATGCTTGGACACCACTTGCCGTGTGCGGATGTTGCCGCGCACCGGCACGCCGCGCCGGGTGTTCGGCCGGCTGGCAAATGCGTCCAGCGAGGCGGTGGGCGCCTTGGGCGGCTTGCTGCGCCGCACGCCGCGCTCCTGCTCCACCGGCAAGGGGCTCATGTCATAATCCCCATACACGGGAACATCCCCTCGCATCTGGTCGGGCAGGGGCGCAGGCACAGCCATGCGCCTGCCTTGACGGATGGCGCGCACGCCCTCGTCGCGGGTCTGGGTGGTGCGGTGCATCATGGCGCCGCAGGTGTTGCACAGGATCGCTTCATCCGGCAGATAGCTGCCGCAGCGTTCACAGATCATGGATTATTTCCCTCGCTTTCCAAAGGGGTCTGGGGTGGCCGCCCACAACGCCGCAACCCACCTGCGCGCCATGCGCCCTTCAGGTGGGATGGATGCCGCAGCGGCGCAGCCCGCATGCCCGATAGCCGATGCGCCGCCTGCGCTGCCATAGACCGGCAGGGAGCAAAAATGCCCCGCGCGTGCCTGGGGCACTGCCGGAGCATGGTGCCCTGCAAACGCTGCAAGGTCAAGCGGGCCTGCAAGGCGCAGGCTGCCCTCCAGGCCCTGTGCGGGCGCGGAGTGCGCGCCGGGCATTGCGCCGCGCATCGGTGCAGCTTTTGGCCGCATGGCTTGTGCCCGGAGGGCAGGGCTGCCCGTCAGGGAACCACCTGCGGCTCGGGGCTTTGGTTGTTCACCGCGTGCCCGTTGATCACCAGCTGGAACTCCTGCCCCAAGAAGGCGGCGGCTTTTTCGCACATGATGATGCGCGGCATGTAAATACTCAGATACTCCAGCACGCTGCTGGAGTTGTCCATCACCAGCGACTGACGGATGAGCCGCGCTTTGCGGTCCACCGTGACTTCATTTTGCTGGATGGCAAAGTTCACGCGGTCGTGCACATCGGTGGGGTCCGGGCGGCCGTTGCGCACGCGGCTCTTGTGCGCGTCGCTCTTATCCGCCAGGATCAGTGCGGCGCTCACGGCGCTGGAAACGGTGCCGCTCTGCTCCTCATGGTTGCCCACAGCGGTGATGACCTCCACCACATCGCCCATGGCCATGCCGGCATCTTTCAGGATGGAAAACAGCAGCACCGCCCCGTTGGGGCCATGGTCGTGCCGGTTGATGCTGTTGCCCACATCGTGTGACCAGCCTGCGATGGCCGCCAGCTCGATCTCGCGCTCGCTATAGCCCAGCGCTTTGAGGATATGGCTGGCCGTGCGGCTGACGTAGCTCAGGTGCCTGGGGCCGTGATCCGTATACCCGAGCGCTTCCAGGTAGCGGTTGCCCGCCTTGATGAGCGCGCGGATGCTCTCGTTCTTTTTGATTTCTTCCAAGGTTATCA
>LVAR01000075.1:3528-17804 GCA_001604115.1 Clostridiales bacterium Firm_12
ATTGTAACGGCAAACGGACGTTTTGTATACAGGTTGAGGGGAGCTTACCATGCTTTTACAAAGGGAGAGGGGTTTCGTGCCCCTGACATCTTTACCGTTTTTGCAATTTCTGCACGGCTTGATAGGTGGGGTCGTCATTGAACTCACGGATGGGCGCTTCCCCGCCCAAACGCTCGATGGCGTTGCGGATCTCAATAAAATCAACGTAGTTGATGTCATTGCCCTCGGCTGCGTCCATCAGGGGCTCCAGCGCGCGGTCATCGCCCAGCTTGCCCAGATACCCGGCATACAGGGCACGCTTTTGCGGCTGGGTCTGGAATTGCCGGATGGCAAACTGCAGCACATCCTCATCGCCTTCAAAGTTTGCCAGCACATCCAGCAAGGCTTCCTTGCCGGACTGGTCGGCGGCCAAAAAAGCCACCTTGGCTGGCTTGCGCACAGCCTGACCCATCTCCTGCAGGCTTTCCAGCGCATGATCCAGGATGTCCTCATCCTGGTTGCGTTCCACCTGCCAACGCAGGTAATCCACCATGGGGGTATGGCTTTCCAGCTGGCGCAGCAGGCTGATGGCCAGCATGCGCGCCTCGCAGGGGGCGGCCTCGTCCCGAATGAGGGTCAGCAGGGGCGCCTCCTCGGCCAGCTCCACAATGCGGTCCAGCAACGGGTCGGGCACAGGCACGCCATCGGCAAGATAGCCGCGCAGCAGATCGGTGAGCGCGGCGGCATCGCCAAACTGCCCAAAATAGCGGTTGGGCGAAAGCCCGCCCAGCCAATCGGCAGGGGCATCCAGCCACTGGAGGTAATAGTCGGTTGCAGCGTCCTCCATATCGTCCGGGTGTTTGAAGCGATCCTTGTGCTGCTCGATCCAGATGTTGAGCGCGTCGGTAAAGTAGGCGTCAAAATCAATGCGTTCCATGGTAAGCCTCCTTGCATGGGCTGTGGGTTGTGGGCTGCGCTTGCGGGGGGATGCCGCGCGGGCGCGGCTTGCGTGCTGCCCGGTGTGGCATGAGGGGCTGCCGGCGGCACGCGGCAATGCGGATGGCGGTGCACCCGGCAAGCAGGGGCAGGCACGCTCGTCGGCGCCGGGCTCAAGGCCGGTTAGCGGCCAGGCTGTGGCGTGGGGCGGATGGGGATGGGCACCAAAGTGCAAAAATCCTGAAACACAGCGCGCACACGGCGGCGCTCATCAGCAGTATACTTGAGCAGCCCGCGCAGGCGGGGGTTGTCCGGCAGGCCAAAGGTGAGCAGGTAATGCTGCTCCAGCGCCGCGCGGAAAATGCGGTCCGCATCCCGCGCCACGCCGCTGCGGCGCCGCCTGCCCATGCTGTGCAGGATGCGCAGGGCATGGGTCATCAGGCGCGCATCCCCGGTCATCCGGTGGATATCCGCCATGCGGCGCACCAGCATGATGCGGGTGATGTTCCCATCCCGCCGGGTTTGCACAGAAGGGTCGATCTCGGCAATGCGCCCGGCATGCCACACCACAAAGGGCGGCTTGGCTTCCAGGTTCATGAGCGCGGCGGCGGCGTAGCGCTTGATGGCATCATCCTCCGTGTGCAGCACCAGCACCTCCCGCAGCATGCGCTCGGCAAAGGCGGGCGGCAGGTATGCGGCGATGATGGGCACCAGCCGCCCCAATTGGTGATCCGACTCCCCCAGCGCATACAGCAGCGTGGCGTAGAGGTTTTCATCTTCCATCAGCTGCTGGCTGAAGGCCTCTGCGCCATGCTCCAGCGCCAAAGCCAGCTGCGCCAGCAGCTCGTTGTTTTGCGCAGCCGACAGCAGCGGGTAAAACGGCAGCGTGCGCGCTGCGGCGCGCACCTGCGCGGGCGTGAGCGAGAGCTCCCGCCACTGGGCTATGGTGCGGTGTGTGCTGCGCGCGGGCACATCGGACGGATCCAGATCGCGGCACATATGCGCCAGCCCCTCCGCATCGTCCAAACGTCCCAGCTTGAGCAGGGTCACGCACAGGTCGTAGGCCGCGGGCAGGCGCTCCGGGCTCCATTTTAGGGCGCGGCGCAGCGCGCACATCGAAAGCTCCGGAAACCCCAGACTGGCGGCTGAATAACACAGCAGCTGCTCATCCTGCGCGCCTTGGCAGCGCAGTGAGGCCTTAAGCAAAGCGGAGGCAGCCTTGACGCGCTCCCCGGCATAGGCGTATGCCCCGGCCAGCGTGCACAGGGCACGCGCGCTCCACGGGTTGCGCAGGCTTGCGCGCTGCGCGCTTTGCACCGCGCCGCGCGCATCCCCTTTGGCCTGCCCAAGCAGGGACAGCAGGCAATCGTACCGGTCGTCGGCATCACGCGCAGGCAGGGCGGCAGCCAGCGCGCGCTCAGCGGCCTCTACTGCGCCACGCGCCAGGCGGCGGCCGGCAATGTTCAGCAGCGCATCATGGCGGGCGCGGATGTCCGGGCGGTCGGTCTCAAAATCCTCCAGCTCCTCCAGCTCCTCGTCAAACTCCGGTACATCGCCGGAGCGGCGCACCGCCAGCAGGTAGCGGGCAAAGGCGTCCATGGCCTCCTGCTCGTGCCCCAGCGCCAGCATGTTGCGGCCGATCACGCCATAGAGGGCATAGCGGCGCGGGTCGCGGGTCAGCGCGCCAAAGGCCTCGCGGTTGCTGGCCTCGTAGCACTCCATATCCTGGAGGGTCTTGGCATATTCCATGCGCAGCGCGCTGTCCTGCGGGGCAAGGGTGAGCGCGTGGCGAAGCAGCGCGGCGGCGCGGCGGCGGTTGCCCGCGCGCAGGTGGCGCTGAGCCCGCCCGGCCCAATAGGTGCTGGAGCGCTGCAAACGAAAGATTTCGGCGGTTTTCCCGTTCATTGATATTCTCCTTGGGGATGTGCGGGTGAGGGGGACGCATTGCGGCGCGGCCGCTGAGCGCCTTGGCAGGGCGCATGGCCAAGCGGGTACGGCGCAAGCGTGCGGGGCACGGCCGCCTGCGGGGCGTTGCACGCAAGCACGGGCGGCAATTCATGGCTGCCCTGCCGCTGCGGGCGGCCACCGGGCAGCGGCAGGGGCTTTTCCAGCCCATAACCGTGCCGCCCGGCCGCAAAGTGACAAGCTGGGCGCCTGCCTAGCGAATTTGGTTGAGCAGGCGGATCAGATCATGCGTGGTAAAATGATACTTCTCATTGCAAAAGTGACACACCAGCTCCGCGCCCTCCACCTCATCGGCGATGATGCGGGTCAGCTCCTGCGTGCCCAGGGAGATGAGCGCACGCTCCATGCGCTTGCGGGAGCAGGGGCAGCGGTAGGCCAGCGGCGCGGTGGAAAGCAGCGCGGGCTGCATGCCATCAAACCACAGGGCAAAGAGGTTTTCCAGCGTTTCATATTGCAGCTCGGAGGCGATGGCGCCATAGATGGGGCTGCGAAACTCCAACTGGTCGATCAGCCCGTCCGGGCAGCCGGGCATGGGCTGCAAGAGCACGCCCCCGGCGGCGGCCACGGCCACATCGCTGGCGACTACACCCAGGCTCACCAGCGAAGGGCTTTGCTCGCTTTTGACAAAATACCAGGCCAGATCGGCGGCAATCTCGCCGGTCTGGATCTCGATTTGCCCAATGTAGGGGCTTTTGAGCCGCAGATCCTTCACGATGGACAGGCGGCCATGGCGGCCGACTGCATCGCCCACGTTCAGCTTGCCATCCTTCAGGGGCAGGGTGGCCAGCGGGTTGGTCACCATGCCGCGCACGCTCTGGCCATCGCCCACGCACACGATCTTGCCCAGGGGGCCGCCGCCGTCCAGGGTCAGGGTCACGGAAGCATTTGGCTCCTTGAGGGTGGCGGCCAGCATAGCGGTGCCGGTGAGCGCGCGCCCCAGCGCGGCAGTGGCCACGGCGCTGGTGCTGTGCAGGCGCTGCGCCTCGCGCACGGTCTCGGTAGCATCGATCAGCAGGCCGCGCACCGCGCCGTCCGCCAGGGTAAAATGCAAAATGCGGTCTTTGTTTTCCATGGGTTCTCCTTCTATCGGCAGGGTCGGCGGCGCGCAGGGCGCATCGCCGCCGTGGTGTTGTGATGGCTGGCCAAGGGGCGGCCTGCCCGCCGGGCATGCTGCCCCTTATGGATTATACCCGTATTGCGGCTGATGATGCAACCTTTTTGCGGGTTGGCGCGAAGGCACGGCGGATGGAGGGCGCAGGCGGCCGGAAAGCGGCCCGAGCCCGCGCGCGGGGCACACCTGGCGCGGGTCAGGCGGGGTGGTTACGCAACGTTTCAGCTTTCGGGGAGGGCGGGTTTGCGGGCGGCAATGTGCCAGCGCAGCTCGGTTGGGGCTGGCGGGGCAAAGGTGCCATCGCCAAACACCCGCACATCGGCAAAGCCGGCATCGTGCAGCAGCGCCTCGTACACTTCGATGGGGTGGCTGTACTGCGTCTGCTGCTCGCTGATGCGCTCATAGGTCTCGCCCGCCTGCCGCAGGAAGATGGACAGCGCCATGTCCACACTGCCGTTTTCCGGGTGGTACGTGTTTTTCCACAGATAGGCGATGTCCGCCATTTCATCGCCCACGAAATTATCGCCCAGCACCTGCGCCAGTTTGTAAGGCGTGCTGGCGTCAAAGATGAGCGCGCCGCCGGGGCGGATGGCCGCCCACGCGGCCGTAAAAAACTGGCGCACATCCGCCGGGGTGGGCAGGTAGTTGATGCCGTCGCAGGTGCACAGCACCGCGTCCATCTGCCGGTGCAGGCGCAGCTGGCGCATATCCTGCTTGACAAAAGGGATCATCGCGCCTGCCTTGCGCGCCTTCTGGCTGGCTTCAAAGAGCATTTCCTCGGACAGGTCGGCGCCGGTCATCTGGTAGCCCATCTCGCTGAGCGGGATGGTCAGGCTGCCGGTGCCGCAAGCGCACTCGCACACCTTGCCGGCGCGCAGGCCATAGAGCGTGAGCAGGGTTTGGTAAAAGGCGGCCCATGCGCGGTAATCCACGTCGGCCATCAATTTATCATAGACGGATGCGAAGGCGGTATACAATCACGTCACCTCAATCAACGGTGTTGGCAGGGGGCTCCCTGCCCGGCGCAAGGGCGCAAAAAGGCTGGCCGCCTGCGGGGCGGCCAAAGGGGCCCGGGTGCAGCTGCGGGGCAGGCGTTTATTGGCCATCCGCAGGGAGGTCATCCTCGGCGTCGTCATCCAGATCGGTGTGCAGCCCGCGGTTGATCTGCGCACCCTCGATCTTGACGTTGATGTATTTGTCAAACACGGCGTTGACATAGCTTGCGCCCACAAAACGGCTGAGCGCGTAGCCATAGAGTGCGTAGTACAAAAAGCAGACGAGCACCACCCAGTGCAGGTAGGGCGTGAGGTAGGCAACTGCAGCGCCGATCAGCAGCGGCAGCGTGCCCAGCAGTTTGATGCCCAGCGTGCCTGGCAGCCGGCCGATGGTCAGCAGCAGGCAGTTTTTGAGCATGTCCTTAAAGGTGAGGCGGTAGGTCACCATCATGGGGTAGGCATAGAGCAGGCTCATCATCCAGATCACGCCCAGGGTAAGGGTGAGCACCTGCGGCAGCATGAACAGCGGGTTGGTCTTGGCCAGATCGCCGTAAAACATCCAGCACACATAGGTAATCATGGGCACAAAGCCGGTTATGGTGCTCATGGCCAGCGCGGGCTTCCAGTTTTCTTTGACGGCATCCTTATAATCGCTCCAGACAAAGGCATGCTCGTCCCGTGCCCAGTTGCGCGTCACAAAGCTTAGCCCTGCGGTAAAAGGGCCGGTAATGGCCAGCGCCGGGATCAGCCACAAGAGCCCGGTCAGGATGATCGCCTTGGACGCGTCCAGCAGTTGGGCGGCCGCAGCGGCATCCCCCGCCGCCTCGCCAATGCCGGCCAGCACTGCATACAGCGCCAGCACGTGGTAGGCGATGATCACCATCGCCGGCAGCCACGCCAGCATATACACCAGATTCAGCCGCAAAAGCCCGGCCAGGCGGGTGCGCAGCGTTTCCCGGAACAGTTGCCCGCGCGTGGTGGGCATGTCCTCGGGGGTATAATCACCCTTGCCGCTCTTGCCATAAAAATAGCTGTTCATCAACTTGCCAAACATGGTATTTCCCTCCTACAAACCCCAAACGGGGTGCGCCGCGCCAAACGCATGCACTGCCCCCGGCAAACGCGTCCATCGCCGACAAAGCATTATACCATAGCCGCCGCCGTTGCGCCAGCCGCCCGGCGCAATGCGCGGCGTGCCGGCGGGTTTGTTACAACTTGGGGCTGCCATGCGGCCTAGCCGCGGCGCTGGCTCATCATCAGCCCCACCAGCGTGAGCCCTGCCCCTACGATGGCCAGCGGATGGATGGGGTCGCGCAGCAGCAGCCAGGCAAACACGATGGTCACCGCGGGGATGAGGTAGATGTACGCGCTGGTCTTGATGGCGCCCAGCACACGCACCGCAGTGTTCCATGTGACAAAACACAGCGCACTGGCAACGATGCCCAGAAACAAAACGCTGAAGAGCGTGCCCGGCGCCAGCACATCCGCGGGGGTCACGGTAAAGCCTGTGACCAGCACCACCGGGATCATGAACACCAGCGCATAGGCGAAGATGCGCCGCGTGAGCAGCAAGGTGTTGTAGCCGTGCCCGTCCAGCTTGCGGATGAACACGCTGTAAAACGCCCAGGCCACCGCCGCCAGCAGGCTGAGCGCATCCCCCAGGGGGTTGAGCCGAAGGCTGTGCCCCGCAAAGGACACCAGCCCCACCCCCACGATGGCGATGGCAAAGCCCGGGAAAAACGATTTGGGCAGTTTCTCGTCCCGCACAAAGAGGCGGGTGGCCATGGCCACGAAAAACGGCGCGGTGGATACGATCACGCTGCAATTGGCGGAGCTGGTATAGGTGAGGGCGATGTTTTCAAACAGAAAGTAGAGCACCACCCCGGACAGCGCCGCGCCGATCAGGTACCACTCGTGCCGCCGGTCCGTCAGGGTGAGGCGCTGGCGGCTGGCCAGCAGCAGGGCGATGAGCGCGATCACCAGACGCATGAGCAGTAGTTCGCTGGGGGAGAGGGTGCGCAGCGCCACCGTGGAGGCGATGAACGTGGTACCCCATACGATGATGGTGCCCAGCGCCAGCAGGTGCGCGCGCCCAGCGCCTGTGTGTCGGTTTTGGTCAAGCTGCATGGTATGGCCCCTTTCCACATGCCAAGGCATATGGATGGATGATAGCACGGTTGGCCGCGCCGTGGCAAGCGCAGTACGGAAAAGATGCAGCTTGCCAAACAAAAACCTCCCTGCGCCCGGCGGCAGGGAGGCGGCGTCCAAATCCGGGGCACGGGGCTCACGCCTTGGGCGTTTGCTCCCCCGCGCTGCGCAGCTTTTTGATGGAATCCCACACATAAAACACCAGCGCGCCCAGCGTGCAGCCTACGGCCGTCCACAGCAGGAGCAGATCCGGCGTGGGGCGCAGCGTGGTGTTTGCCAAAAACCAGTCATGGAAAAACGAGGCCGTGAGCCCGGCGATGAACAGCACATGCGCCACTTTGCCGATCAGATGGCTGAACACCACCACGCGGCGGCGCAGCATCACCAGCCCGCCGAGCATGAGCAGCAGCTCCTTGCCCAGCACGATGCACACCACCGGCCAGGGAATGACCGCCGGGATGTGGCTGTTGCCGATGGCCATGGAAAACAGCACCGTGAGCACCATCAGCTTATCGGCCACCGGGTCCAGCAGCTTGCCCAGATCCGTGATCTGGTGAAAGTGCCGGGCGATGGTGCCGTCCAGCAGGTCGGTGAGCGCGGCGATCAGGAACATCAGAAGGGCTCGGTACTTGAGCCCCTGCCCAAAATAGACAAGGTAGAAGGGGATCATGATCAGCCGCACGAGGGTGAGCGAGTTGGGCACATTCCAGTTCTTTTTGAGATATTCCTTAAGGGTGACCTTCATCAACCCTGTCCTCCTCACACATGCAGTTGAGATAGCAAACCTTTGTTCCGCATGCGTCGATTATACCATGGCACACGCCGCCGCCGCAACCTGTTTTGTGCACGGGGCAAAGGGGGGCGTTACCCGCCGATGATGCGCCCCACGTCCTGGAAGGTAAAAAACAGCATCAGCCCCATGAGCAGGGCAAAGCCGGCCAGGTGCACGGCGTTTTCCACCTTGCGGCTCACGGGCTTGCGGCGGATGGTTTCCACCAGCATGAACACCAGGCGGCTGCCGTCCAGCCCGGGGATGGGCAGCAGGTTCATCAGCCCCAGGTTGATGCTGATGACCACCGCCAGCCACAGCAGCACCTCCAGCCCTCCGGCGCGCGTTTGCTCGGCGATCAGCTGCACCACGCCGATGGGGCCGGCCGTATCCTGGATGCCCTCGCCGGTGGTCACCAGCTTGCCCAGCGAATCCAAAATGGCGGTGGATGCGTTCAGGCACGTCTGCCACGCGGCGGGGATGACCATCCCGGCGGGCAGGGGCGCGGCGGAGCGGATGGTCACGCCGATGCGTGCGCGGCCCTCCGCCGCGTCAAAGACGGGGGTCAGGGGCACGGTCAGTTCATCCTGCCCGCGCTGCAACAACAGCGTGACCTGCCCGCCTTCCGGCAGGGCGGCAATGGCGGCGGTCAGCGCGCCGGCATCGCCGATGGCCACGGGCGTGCCATCCACGGCAAGCAGCACATCGCCGGGCTGCACGCCGGCCACCTGCGCGGGCATGCCGGCATCCACCTGGTCAAACACCGGCTGCGCGGCCACCATGGCATAGCCCGCCATCAGCCCCACGGCCAGGGCAAAGGCCAGCACAAAGTTCATCAGCGGGCCGCTGAACACGGTGAGCATGCGCCGCCACACGGCAGCCTTGTCAAAGGCGCGGGGGTCGTCCGCGTTGGCCTGATCCGTCTCATCGCCGTAAAACATGCAGTAACCGCCCAGCGGGATGGGGCGCAGGGTGAACAGCGTCTCGTGCTTTTTGCTGCGCCACTGGAGCAGCTTGGGGCCAAAGCCCACCGAATACTCCTTGACGGCAATACCCGTGAGCCGCGCGGCGATAAAATGCCCGAACTCATGCACAGTGATGAACAGGCCGAGCAGCGCAACGCCCAGCAGGATATACAGGATGTTCAAGATGGGTGCACCTCCTTGGGGAGCCGTTGGCTCGTGTGGGAAAACCGTCATGGGGCACGCAAAACGTAAGGGCGGCGCGGCAAGCCCGCGCGGGCAGTTTGGCAGCGCAGATCAGGGCAGCAGGCTGGCGGCTACCTCGCGGGCGCGGCGGTCGGCCTCCAGCACGGCGGGCAAATCGTCCGCGGGCAGGTGCCCCACGCGCTGGAGCGTCTCCGCCACCACGGCGTAAATTTTACCCACCGGGATGGCCATGCCGCCATCCAGACCCAGGAAGCGGTTTACGGCCACCTCGTTGGCGGCGTTGAGCACGCAGCACGCCGCCCCGCCTGCCAGCAGGCTTTCCTCCGCCATGCGCAGGGAGGGAAAGCGAACCGGATCGGGCGCTTCAAAGGTGAGCTCCCGCATGGCGAAAAGATCCAGCGGCGCGCCGCCGGTGGGCAGGCGCTCCGGGTAGGCCATGGCGTAGAGGATGGGCAGGCGCATGTCCGGGGTGCCCAGCTGCGCCACCACCGCGCCATCCTGAAACTCCACCGCGCTGTGCACCACGCTTTGCGGGTGGATGAGCACCTGGATCTGCTGTGGTTCCACGTGAAACAAATGTTTGGCTTCGATGATTTCCAGCGCCTTGTTAAACAGCGTGGCGCTGTCTGTGGTGATCTTTGCGCCCATGGCCCACGTAGGGTGGCGCAGCGCCTGCGCCCGCGTGGCGGCGTCCAGATCCGCCTTTGCCCAGGTACGGAAAGGCCCGCCCGAGCAGGTGAGCAAAATGCGCCGGATGGGGTTGCCGCCCGCGCCTTGCAGGCACTGGAAAATGGCGCTGTGCTCGCTGTCCACCGGGAGGAGCATATTTTCGCCCGCGGCCTGCGCGGCGCGCATGACCAGCGCCCCGCCCGCCACCAGCGCCTCCTTATTGGCCAGCAGCACACGCTTGCGATGCTCCAGCGCGGTGAGCACGCTGGGCAGCCCCAGCATGCCGACCACAGACACCAGCACATCCTGCGCCTGCGCAAGCGCGGCGGCTTCGGTGAGCGCCTGCGGGCCAAACACCCAGCGGCAAAAGCGCAGGTCGTCGGGCACATCGGCCAGGGTCAGGCGGGCATCGGTCAGCCCGGCCAGCAAGGGGCGGAAGGCGCGCACCTGCGCAAAGAGCGTTTCCCGGTTGCTGTGCGCGGTAAGGGCTACCACGGTAAAGCGATCCGCGTGGCGGGCGGCCACATCCAGCGCCTGGGTGCCGATGCTGCCGGTGCTGCCCAGCACGGCAAGGCTGCGTTTGGGATAGGTCATCAGGGGTGTTCTCCTTTATGCATAAGCGGTCTGGGGCGGGCGGGGCGCGCAGCGCGGCAGGTGGCCGCGCCCATGGCCGTGCGCCGGCATGGACCATACCGCCGCAGGGCTGTGGGCGCGCAAAAAAGCAACGTCCGTGGCTTTTATTGTAGCGGGGGGAGGGGTGGTTGTCAAACCATGCACGGTCAGGCTGTCCGTTTGCGGGCATGAAACCCGCGTTTGGCAAGCTTGCAGCCAGGGCGGTTGCGGCATGGGCGCGGGTCACGCGCAGCCGGAAAAGTTTACGGCGCGTTCAAAGTTGCCAGCCCGGCCACGCCGGGGCAGCCGCCCTACGCCATGCAAGCCCCTTGCCTGGCTTGCATGCGGCGCGCGGGGGGCGTATAATGCAAAGGTCAGGCTCATGCCGCCGGACGGCGACCCGCCCCGGCACCGGGCACCCCTGTGGGTGCGCACCCGCTTGCGGCTGTACGCCGGCGATGCCCCGCGCCTGACCTACCGTGAAAGAAAGGCGGTACACCCATGGACATCCTCTCTTACTTACAGGGGGCGAGCGTGCAGTTCGGCCCCAGCGGTCATGAGCAGAGCACCGCGGAGTGGCTCAAAGCGCGCTTTGAACCCCTGTGCGATGCTGTGACCATAGACCCCCTCTTTAACGTACTGGCCACACTCAAGCCCAACCAACCCACCGCGCGCGGCGGCCGCGCCCCCAGGATCATCCTGTGTGCGCACATGGACGAGATCGCGCTCATGGTGGTGGAAATTCTCAAAGACGGATCGCTGCGCATGGGCAATGTTGGCGGGGTGGATCCGCGCATCCTGCCCGCGGCAGTCGTGACGGTGCACGCCACCGGCGCAGGACTGCCCGCCACGCCGCTGACCGGCGTGATCGGCGCCAAGGCGCCGCACCTGCTCACCGAGGCCGAGCGCAAGCAAAACTACAGCCGGGAGGATCTCTATATCGATCTGGGGCTTCCGGCGGAGGCCGTGCGCAGCCAGGTGCATGTGGGCGATCTGGTCACCCTCACGGGGCAGACCATTGCCTTGCTCAACGAGCGCGCCGCCGGCAAAACAATGGATGACCGCGCCTGCATCGCCGTGATGCTGGAGGCTGCCGAGCGGCTGAGCCGCATGAAGCACGCCGCCGAGATCGTGTTTGCCGCCACCACGCAGGAGGAGGTCGGCTGCCGCGGCGCCAAGGTGGCCGCGCACACCGTGAACCCGGATCTGGCCATCGTGATGGATGTGAGCCACGCGCCCATCCCCGCCAGCCGGCCGGACACGACCATCCCGCTGGATGCGCCCGCCATCGGCTACGGCCCCTACCTGCAATTCAAGCTGGTGGACCGCATCCGCCAGACGGCGGCCAAAAATGGCATTCGCCTGAATGTGGAGCAGCTGGAAAGCCGCACCGGCACCGATACCGATACCGTGCAGATCGCCCGCGAAGGCATCCCCAGTGTGCTGGTGGATTTGCCCCTGAAGTACATGCACACCACCGTGGAACTGCTGGATATGAACGCCCTGCGTGAGTGCGGGCGGTTGGTGGCGCTGTTTGCCGCCGAGATCGACGAAGGGTGGGATGAAGCGCTATGGACCTGAAAACCCTCTGCGAAGCCCAGGGGCTCAGCGGCCGGGAGGAGCCCGTGCGCCGGATGATCCTGGAAGCCTGCACCGCGCGCTTTGGCGCGGATGCCGTGGCGCTGGATGGTGTGGGCAGCGTGATCGTGACCCGCAAGGGCACTGACCCTGCCAAGCCGCGCGTGATGCTGGCCGCCCACATGGATGAGGTGGGGCTGATGGCCGTTTCCGCCACCGAAGAAGGGCTGATCCGCTTTCGCGCCATCGGCGGGGTGGATAGCCGCGTGCTGGTATCCAAGCGCGTGCGCGTGGGCTATGATGCGCCGGACAAGCCTGCCCTGCCGGGCGTGATTGGCGCGATGGCCATCCACCAGCAAAGCGCGGAGGAGCGCAAAGCCGTGCTGCCCATTGAGCAGCTGTATGTGGATATCGGCGCACGGGACAAAGCCGAGGCCGAGCGTCTGGCGCCTGCCGGAACCATGATCACCTTTGAAACGCCCTTTACCCCCTTTGGGGAAGGGCTGGTCTACGCCAAAGCGCTGGATGACCGCGTGGGCGTGTACAACCTGCTGCGCCTGCTGGAAACGCCTTATGCGGGCGAGCTGGTTTTCGCCTTTACCAGTCAGGAGGAAGTGGGCTGCCGGGGCGCGGCCGCCGCGGCCTATCGCGTGCAGCCGGACATTGGCCTGATCTTGGAAACCACATCCGCCAACGATCTGGGGGATACGCCGGATGCGCTCAAGGTGTGCCGTGTGGGCGAGGGCGTGTGCGTTTCCTTTATGGACAATGCCTCCATCGCTGACGGCGGGCTGTACCGGGACATGCTGGCCACCGCCCAGCGGGAGGGCATCGCCCACCAGGTCAAGCAGTTTGTGTCCGGCGGCAACGATGGCGGCGCGGTGCAGCTGGCCGGGGAGGGCGCGCGCACCATCGTGCTGTCCGTGCCCTGCCGCAACATCCACAGCCCGACCACCGTGTGCGCCCTGAGCGATATTGCCGCTCAGGAGGCGCTTGCCCGCGCGTTCCTGAGCAATTTGTGAGCGCCCTGCGCCCCATGACAGAAAGGATGAAACATCCGTGGAAAGTTTGATCAAACAGCTTACGGCCATCTACGGCCCCTCCGGCCATGAAGAGCAGGTGGCCGATACCATCCAGGCGATGCTCCACGACAAGGTGGACACCATCCGCCGCGACGCGCTGGGCAACCTGATTTGCGAGAAAAAGGGCACCGATCCCGCCGGCAAGCGCATCATGCTGGCCGCGCACATGGATCAGATCGGCCTGATCGTGACCCATGTGGAAAAAGAAGGCTACCTGCGTGTGAGCAATGTGGGCGGCATTTCCGTGAACAACAGCCGCACCCGCCGCGTCAAGTTTGCAAACGGCGTGATGGGCGTGCTCAACGAGCAGCCCCTGAAGCCCGGCGAAACCTCCTCCCTGCGCGCTTATTACATTGATATCGGCGCCAAGGACGCACAGGAAGCCCTGACCATGGTTAATTTGGGGGATGTGGCCGTTTACGCCGAGGAGAGCTTCAAGCTGGGCGTAAACCGCCTGGCCAGCCCCGCCATGGACGATCGCGTGGCCTGCGCTCTGCTGGTGAGCATCATGCAAAACCTGCCCCCCGTCAAGGATACCGTGATCGCCGTCTTTACCACGCAGGAGGAGGTGGGCATCCGCGGAGCGACCACCAGCGCCTACAGCGTGCAGCCGGATGTGGGCATCGCGCTGGATGTGACCCTGACCGGGGATACACCGGAGGATCGCCGTGTGTCCATGAACCTGGGCGAAGGCCCCACCGTGCTGGTGATGAACGCGCGCAGCATCTCCAACCCCGCGCTGGTGCAGGCGCTGCACGCAGCAGCCGAACGCGCGGGTATCGTGGCGCAGCGGGAAGTGCTGCCCTATGGCGGTACGGATGCGGGCGCCATGCAGCTGTCCCGCGGCGGCGTGGCCGTGTGCACCGTGAGCGTGCCCTGCCGCTATGTGCACAGCGCCTGCGAGGTTGTGGATCTGCGGGATGTGGAAGGCGCGCAGAAGCTGGTATTGAGCTACTTGGGTGCATGAGTGAACGCATGGGGACGGGCAGCGGTCAGGCTGCCCCAAAACCCTCTGCCGCAGCGGGAAAGGGTCAAGGGCGAAAGCCCTTGCGGGGTTTGGGGCAGCGCCCCAAAGCCTCCTGCCGCAGCATGGCTGGCAAGCGAGCGAACAGCCCGCAGGGCTATGAGGCGAGCGGCGGTGGCACATTGCATAGGTTCTTTTACAGTCTGGGCAAAGGATTTCACCCCTGCACCCCGGCAAGGGCATTCGCCCTTGACCCGTCTGTAGGGAGATAACGGGCATCGCCCCGCCGCCGTTTCCAC
>LVAR01000076.1 GCA_001604115.1 Clostridiales bacterium Firm_12
GACAGTCCACGCCGTGCTGTTTTGCATTGTAGTAGACCATTTCGCTGTCGCTGAGCAAGACCTCCACGCTGCCTGCCTGCAGAAGCATCGGCGGGAAGCCCGCATAATCCCCAAAAGAAGGGGACAGGTACGGATCGCGCGCATCCAGGCCATCAGGATAGGTGGTGGGCACGCCGATGGCCTGCCCATGAAAATCCTTTTCTGCGATGCCAAAGGAAGGATCCGCCGTTGCGTTGGCGGTATGGGAGGCTCCGGAATTGCTCAGATCCGCCCAGGGGGACATGACCACAAAGCCTCCGGGCATAGCCTGACCAGCGTCCCGTAGCCGAAGCCCGAGCGAAAGCGCCAGATTGCCCCCCGCGCTATCCCCTGCAACGATGATGCGAGCAGGGTCAAAGCCGAGCGTATCCGTCAGGTATCGCCACGCGTCCATGGCATCCTCCTGCTGGCTTGGATAGGGGTAGGCCGGGGCGAGGCGATAGTCCAGCGAGGCGACCAAAGCATCCCCATACAGGGTTGCGTAGCGTACGGCAAAATCCCGGTACAGATCATACAGCCCCGCTACGAAAGCCCCGCCATGGAATTGCAACACGGCGCGGTCATTCGCTGCACCCTCTTTGGTGAGCAGTTCCAGTTTGGCATGCGGTAAAGCCCTTGTTTGCAGGGTGTAACCGGCGGGCGGCTGCCAGCCGCGCTCCCCCAGAATGGCTTCGCCCATGGCACGTTCCTGCTGCGGCAGAGAGGTAAAGGTGCGCACCAGCCCACTGCTGATCTGTGCGGCCAGCGAAACATCCCATGCCGGTCGAGCCGCATAAAGCCCCAGGAACGCGACCATATATGCGCCAATAAAACAAAGCGCGATGCGCCATGTGTGCCAGAAAGGGCGGCCGTGCATCCACAGCAGCGCCAGAAAGGACAATGCCGTTGCCAGCCAGCCGTACCATTTGGCTTGCGCCATGGCTAGGCTGAGCAGCATCGGCATATACACCAGCAGCATCAGGATTATAAAAAGCAGATTAGGGCGCGGTTTGGGTGTGCTTTGCATTGTTGGCCTCCTTTACGGGCAGGCGGGCAACAGGGTGATGAGCGCGCCGTGCTCCCGGAGCCACGCGCGTTGGGTGCGGTAGGCGGGCAGAAAGTTTTCCACCTTGGCCCAGAACGCTGCGGAGTGGTTGGGGTGCGCAATGTGGCAAAGCTCATGGATGATCACATAATCCACCACATCCGGCGGGCAATGCAGCAACGCCCGGTTCAGGCTCAGGGTTCCTCGGCCGCTCATGCTGCCCCAGCGCCCCTTTGCATGGGAGATGCGGATGCGTTGGGGGTGCAGCAGTATGGCAGCGGATAGCGCAGCCACGCGCTCCGTGAACACGCGCTTTGCCTGCGCGTCCAAAAAGCGGAGCACCGGCGCGAGGGAGGAGGTACCTTGCGGCACCAGCAGACAGTCGCCCTGCAAGCGCACACGCGCCGTTGCCGCAAAGTGCAGGGAAAGGGTCGCCCCCAGATAGGGGATGCCGGCACCTTCGGCCAGGGCAAAGGGGGGCAGTGCAGGCCGCAGTGCGATGCGTTCCCGCGTGCTAAGCACCCAATCCCAGTGATCATCCACAAAAACGTCGATCTGGCTCACCGGCAGGCGCAGAGGGGCGCGTACCGTCAGCGCGCCTTGGTGATCCAACGCCAGCGCCAGCGTCTTGCGTTTGCTGCGCACGAGTTGGTAGCGCATAAGCCCTCCGCTCAATCGTAATTGATGCCGGGGTAAAGGCATGCAGTGCGCAGGAAAGTGGCTCTGCAACTCTGTGCCAGCCTGCATTGCGGAATGTTGCGGCGGATCACCTGCGCTTCAAAGTTTTGCACGCCGTGCTCCTGCAGCATGTTCATGCCTGCGGCCAGCAACGTTTTGCCCAGACCCAGCCGGCGGAAATTCGGCGATACATACAGCCCGAAGATGTGCGCCGTATCGCCGGTGCCCGTAAACGCGATCTCGCCTACGATCTCTGAGCCGCGGGACAGGTACAGCGCCGTAAAGTGCGGCATGGTCATGTAGCGCTGCAACAGCGGCTGTTGGAGGGCATCCAGCCGGTAGGCGTTCATGCGCATCAAAAACGCGGCCTGCTCCAGCGGTTTTTGCAAGGGCACCTGACCCATTTCATAGCCCATGGGCGCACTGGGTTTGGCGTTGGGCATGGTCAGCTGCACCACATCAAGGGCATCGTCTGCGGCAAAGCCGCTCTCCTGATAAAAGGAGAGCATGGCCGCATCCTGCATGCCGACCTGCGCAAACACGCGCGCACGAAGGTTAGGGGTCTGCTGGCGCAGTTGCACGGCACGCGCAAGCAAAGCCCCCAGCAGCATGTCCAGCCCGGGCCCTTTGGAATATACGTTCAGGTAAAGGTTGATCGGGCGCTCCGGGAACAGATAGGGGTGGTATGTCTGTACCAGATAGCCCTCCGCGACGGTCATGTTGGCGCTGTCCGCAACCAGAAAAACATTTTCCGGCGGCAGGCCATTATGGGTTTGCGGGGGATGGTAAACCTGCATAAATGCGCTCATCCTTTCCAGGCGCAGGCTGAAAATCGCCTGCCGTCCCTTGGTAAGCGTTTGGGTAACATTTTCATTTTACGCCGTTTTGGCGGAGGATGCAAGTCGGTGCCTGTTTGTTGGCACACACAGGGTGCGGCTTCAGCGGCAAAACTTGTCCACATAAGCATCCAGGCATTTTTGGATCACTTCGCGTGCCTGCTGGGCATCGCGGAGCTCATCCACCACGGTTTCCTTGCCCTCCAGGTTCTTATAAACGCTGAAGAAGTGGCTCATCTCCGAGAAAATATGGGCGGGCAACTCGGAAATATCCCGGTAGCCGTTGTAGGTGGGATCCTGGAAGGGGATGGCGATGATCTTTTCATCCAGCTTGCCCTGATCAAGCATGGTCAGCACGCCTACGGGATAGCACCGCACCAGGCTCATGGGCTGAATGACTTCGCTGGAGAGCACCAGCACATCCAGCGGATCCAAATCGTCCGCATAGGTGCGGGGGATGAGCCCGTAGTTGCTTGGGTAGTGGGTGGATGTGTACAGGATGCGATCCAGGATCAGATGACCGGTTTCCTTATCAAGCTCATATTTCTTTTTGCTGCCTTTCTCGATCTCGACCACAGCGATAAAATCGTTGGGTGTGATGCGGGCAGGAGAGATGTCATGCCAGATATTGCTCATTCAAATGGCCTCCTTATTCCGTGGGCAGCGATTATTGTAACAAGCGCGCGGGGGAATGTAAAGCTTTGCAGTGGAAAATATGGTATAATAGGGCATCGCGCGAGCATCGCGCGCCCATAGGAAAGGCGGTATGCAACCATGAAAAAAGTCGCTTTATTGCTCCTGTGCCTGACCCTCGCACTGGCGTTGGCCAGCTGTGCCAAGGTAACCGGGGATAACAGCTTTCAAAACGGCACCCCTGGGGACACCACCCCTGTGAGCCAAGACGGTGCGCAAACGCAGCCGGAGCAGAACACGGCAACGGATGCTCAGCCTGTCGCGACCGATGCGCCTAACACAGACCCTAACGCAGCTGGATACAACGGTTGACCGCATTTCACTGCTTACCGCTGGCCACGGCCAAGGATACCCCTGTAGCGCAGGGGCTGAAACATCCCCGACGACCCTACGCAGCCACCCAATCCCACCATTCAAGGAGGGCAATCCATGAAGGTACTCATGATCAACGGAAGTCCGCACCTGCATGGCACCACGCGTCGCGCGCTGGATGAGGTGATCGGCATGCTGGATGCTGCCGATATCCAAAGCGAGGTCATGACCGTAGGGCATAAGTCGATTCGCGGCTGCATTGCCTGCGGCCGTTGCGACGGCCGCTGCCGTGCCTTTGATGATGAAGTGAACATAGCGCTGGAAAAAATGGAGGGGGCAGATGCGCTGGTGCTGGCAACGCCGGTCTATTTTGCTTCGCCAAACGGCACGCTGCTCAGCCTGCTGGATCGTATGTTCTCGGCCGGCAACGACGCTGCTTTCCTGGGCAAACCCGCCGCCTGCGTTGCAGTGGCACGCCGCGCGGGCACAACCGCCTCGCTGGATGTGCTGGCCAAGTATCCGGGCATCCGCAGCATGCCGCTGGTCACATCCACCTACTGGACGATGGTGCACGGATCCGGCGCGCCGCAGGCGGAAAAGGATGAAGAAGGCATGGAAGTGATGAGAAATCTCGGGCGCAATCTGGCTTGGCTGCTGCGGTGCATCGAGCTGGGTAAACAGCATGGCGTGCCCGTGCCCCTGCCCGAAGAGCCCGGTCACCGGACGGATTTTATTCGCTGACGGAGGGCCTATGAACGATTATCTCAGCCAAAACAAAGCCGCATGGGAAGAAGCGTTCGACCGCCGCATCAACAGCTTTGGCGAGGATCACGCCATGCGGTTGCAAACGGAGCGGCAACCCTTTTTAGCGCCGGAGGTGTGGGATGCGCTCTCGCCGTTGCCGCTGCAGGGCGCACACATCGCCCAGTTCTGCTGCAATAATGGCCGTGAGCTCATGAGCCTTGTCCGGCATACGGGCGCGCGAGCAGGCGTGGGGTTCGATCTGGCCGGCAACATCCTTGCACAGGCCAGACGCATTGCGGGAGAAACCGGCATTCCCTGCACGTTTGTGGAAGGGGACGTTTGCCAGGCGCCAGATTCGTACCATGGCCAGTTTGACCTGATCCTGATCACGATTGGCGCGCTTTGTTGGATGAAGGATTTGGCGCCGTTTTTTGCCAAGGTGTATGCGTGCCTGAAACCCGGCGGCCGCATGCTGCTGCATGACGCACATCCAGTGACTGCGATGTTTGCCGTCCCGCAGGAGGAGGCGTTTGACCCGGAGAATCCGGCCCGGTTGGTATATGACTATTTCCGCAGTGATCCTTTTGTGGATACCTATGGGATGGTCTACCTGGCGGGGCAGGCGTATGACAGCAAACCGTTTACCAGTTTCAGCCACACGTTGGGCAGCGTGGTGACCCATGCGGTGCAAAACGGGTTAACCATCGAGCGGCTGACCGAGTTTAGCAAGGACATCAGCGATGATACCGCCGTCTTGGACGGCCTTGGCATCCCGCTGAGCTATCTATTGCTGGCGCGCAGGCCGCGCACGTGACCGCAATCAATAAGCAAAAAGCCGCCCCACATCCGATGGCGGCGGCCTTTTGCAGTTTCGCCCGTCAGGGAAGCGGCACGGCTGTTGCTTGCGGCAGCAGATGCAGCGGTGCGCCATCGATCACGCCGGTGGCCTGCAAGGCAAGCACCACGATGCCCAGCACGATCACATACAGGGCAAACCAGTTCAGCGACACCTTGGCGATGATCCGGAGCATAAACCGTATGGCCAGGTAGCCGCTTACGCCTGCCACCACCATGCCGACCACGATGGCAGCCCAATCCCCGGATTGGCTCAGCGCGCCACTCTTGTAGGCGCTGTAGCCCTCGCTCAGGAAGCTGGCCACAATGGCGGGCATGCTCATCATAAAGCTGAATTTGGCTGCGCTTGCCCGGCTCAGCTTGGCGCCCACACCGCCAAAGATGGTGGATCCGCTGCGGCTCACGCCGGGCAGCATACCGATGACCTGCATCAGACCCATTGCCAAGGCATGGAACACGCCCACTTTCTCACCGGCCAACTGCAGGCGCTCATTGCGCTGCCCGATAGCCTGTGTCAGGATCAGCAGCAGGCCGGTAAACAGAAAGCTCACACCCAGCAGCGCGTTGCTGGTTTCTAGCACATCCAGGGTATCGCCCAGGACCAGCTTGGCGGCCAGCGCGGGCAGAGATGCGACCACCAGCAGCAGCAGCGTCCGGTTACGGATGGGGTGGCGCAGCATTTCCCACCAGTCCCGCCAAAAGACAAGCAGTACGGCCACCAGTGAACCAACGTGCAGCAGAATGTTGAACAGCAGTTGGTGGGTCAGATCCAATTGAAACAATGCCTGGATCAGGTTCAGGTGACCGCTGGAGGAGATGGGCAAAAACTCCGCCAAGCCTTGCACCAGCCCCAGGAGCGCGCCTTGTAGAATGCTCATGTGATATCGTTCCTTTCCGTGTGCATACGTCTGGCTGATTATACACGATTTCCCGCGCGCTGTCACGCAGGGCCTGCATTAGGCAGCACGTGGATGCTCTGAGGAGGAATTGAATGCGCAAACGCATTTGCGCCCTGGTACTTGCCCTGCTGTTGGCAGCGCTCCCTGCCTTGGCCACTGGTCAATCAGCGCCAAGCGACCCTATTGTACAGGCGCTTTTTATCAATGTAGGCAAGGCGGATAGCGCACTGTTGTTGCTAGGCGAAAAGCGCTACCTGGTGGATGCCGGCAGCAAGGAAAGCGCGGCGGCCATGCTGGATGCGCTTGCTCATTTTGGCGTGGATCGCCTGGAAGGCGTGTTCATCACCCATACGGATAAGGATCATGTGGGTGGGCTTGGCGCACTGCTCAAAAGCGGCATACAGGTAGAAAAACTCTATGCGCCCGCATACTTCATTCAGAAAAATATCCAGAAGCACCCGGTGTATCAATGGGTGACCGAGACTAAGGTGCCGTTTGCATGGCTCAACGCCGGGGATGTGCTGCCTGTAGCCGACGGAATCGAGTTTCGGGTGCTTGGCCCCCTCCAGCGGGATACGGAGGATGAGAACAATAATTCCCTCGTGCTGCACCTGGTCACCGCGCAGGGCGACATGCTCCTGGCTGCGGACATGGAGGAACCTGCCGAAACCATGCTGCTTCAGGCCGGGGCGGTGCCCAAAGCGGCTGTGCTCAAGGTGGGGCACCATGGCGATGATGATGCCAGCAGCAGCGGTTTAATCTACACTGTGCGGCCGCAAATCGCGGTGGTTTCGACCGACCGGGATGTGGCGGCAGGCACGCCCAAGCCTTCGGTCATGCGCAGGCTCTGGGATGTGGGTGCGGAAGTCCTGCTGACACAAAAAGCCACCTGCGGTGTGCTGGTCACGCTGCAAGGCGGCCAAGCCACAGGCCAACTGCTGGACTACCCGACGCCATAGCAACCCGGGGGTGCGGCACCGCCGCGCAGGCGCATATGCCGTGGTCAGGGAAAAGGGAAGCGGGTGCATGGATTCACATGCACCCGCTTCCCTTTTCCCTGCAACGCTTATTCAACGAAATTGGCAATGATGCCCAACAACCCCGGGCCTGTATGGATGGCCAGCACCGGACTGACCGGCGCAATGAAGCTGTTTTGGATGTTGAGCACCTGCTTGAGCTTGTCCATCAAGACCTGTGCCTCTTCCAAGGCTTGCCCATGCACCACGGAAAGGTTGATCTTGGCCTGGCCATAGCGCTTGACAGCCTCCTGCACCATGGTTTCCGCTGCCGCTTTATAGCCGCGCGCCTTGGCCAAGGTCTGGTAAACGCCGTCATCATTGACAAAAATGATCGGCTTGATGTTCAGCAAATTGCCGACCACGCCTTCCACCAGGCCGATGCGGCCGCCCTTGCGCAAATATTCCAGCGTGCGGATCACATACATAGCCAATTGGGACTTGCGCAGTGACTTGGCCTTTTGAATGGCGGTTTCCGGATCGTCGCCGGCCTCAATGGCTTCGGCTACGGCCAACACCATCGCGCCCAGTCCGGTGGAAAGCGAGAGCGAATCCACCATGTGAATGTTCATCTTGCCTTGATAATCCTCTGCAATCATGCGCACCATGTTAAATGTGCCGCTTAGCCCGGAGGAGATGCATAGGTGGATGGCATCGGTCACGCCATCGGCCAGCAGCCGATCATACAGGGCGCTCACATCCTCCGGCAAGGGCAGGCTGGTCTTGGGCAACTCGTGCTGGAGCAACTCATAGAGCTGTTCTTGGTTCAGCTCCACACGGTCGCGGTATTCTGCATGCTGGCACACGATGCGCAAAGAAATCATATGGATGTCGTGTGCGGCCAACTGTTCGTCGCTAAGGTCGCAGGAGGAATCCGTGATGATCGCAATCCTCTTTTGTTCTGCCATCTTGTCTATCCCTCCTTATGGAGCAGGACATAGCCCGCTAATCACTATATTATATCATGGCATGTGCCCGCGTCAATGGCACAGGCGGTTTTGGTGCGTGTTTCACGGTTTGTTCATGGTTGTAATCAACGTTAATCTTGCGCCGCTTCCGTTGACAAAGGGTAGGCCTTGCTTTACTATTTATCTTGGTTTACCTTGCGATCCTCTGCTTTTTGGGAGGGTCATGATACAGGAGGCGAAGCGCTGGCATGGAGCAGAACAATTTCGGGCGCGCTGCGCGCCATATGGGGCGCTGGATCAGGCATACGAAGTGCTGGGCTGTGGCGCTGCTCGCGGCGGCGATGCTGCTGGCTACTCTGCCTTTGGGGGCGCTGGCGCAGGGGCAAACGACCCTTTCGCTGGATCTGAAAGGTGTGACCCCCTCCGGGGTGGATTCATGGCTGTCCCTCTCGCTGACGGGGCGTTTTGATGTGTTTGTCGGCGGTGAAAACATTGGGCGCATCACCGCCAATCCGACGGCTGAGGCCCTGGCTGGCGGCGCCGCCGATACCTTGGTGATCACTGACCCAACGGCGACGGAAGCCATTCTGACACCTGTTGCCGAGGATTTTAGCGACGGCTTTCTCTGCGAAGGGGAAATAACCGTCCCCATTGCGCAGGGCGAAGCCAATCGCAAGACCGTATTTGCCTATGCACGGCGCGGCCTTTACCGTGTGCGCAACACGCTGGCGGACGGAACCCCCGCCGGGGGCGCGGAGTTCGCTGTGCTGGATACGAATGGCACGGTGGTCGCAAGCTTTGTCACCGATGCAGATGGCGGCTATACCGCACAGCAACCTTTGGATAACGGCACATATCAGCTGGTGCAGATGCGTGCGCCGGAAGGGGCGTTGCTGCTCACCAACCCCTTGCCCCTGACGGTGGACACCTTTTTTGGCACGCAGGAGAGCATGGCGACGGTGTCCGTCCAAAACGAATCTGCCCCGCTGTACAACGCCATGACCGGTACCCCGGTGCTGGCTGGGGGCAGCTTTACCCGGCAGAACGGCGCTTTTGTTACCGATATCATGCTGGATGGGCTGTGCAACGGCTCCAATGATGTAGCGCTGTCCAACTACAGCGTCACACTGGCGCCAGCCACGCTGCGCAGCGACGGCGGCAAACAGAGCATAGGGAGCAACATCCTCAGCGTTTCCAGTGTGCGTGTGCAGGGCGGTCATGCTACCCGTGTTGCCGTACAGGCATTGGACGCGCAAGGCACCCCGGTTGGCAGCCCTGTGTGGGGCAACATTGGCGATGTGCTTGCCCTGCAAGAGGCAGCCGGCGCAGTGGTTTCCTATTATAATGCGCAGGGGGATGCCACGCTTCCGGCCGGATTTGTGGCAGGCACTTTGCAGGCACAACTCCGCTATACCCCCGCCGCTACCGTGCCGGAAACGCGCGTGCCAGCCAGTGTGGACTGGACAGCGGCAGTCCAATATACCTTTACTTACCCCGGCGCGGATGGTATCAGCCAGGTGCAGGGTGCATCCATGATTCCGGAGGCAAAGCTGGCGCTGACCATTCCGGATGGGCGTATCACGGTGCAGGCGGTGGCCAATGCCGCCACGCTGGAAAACGGAACGCAAACCGTGGTGGTCGAGTCCATGCAGGAGCCGTTGGACGAAGCGATCCCTGCAGTGGTGATCTGCCTGCCGGAAGGCGCGCGCACGGATACCCAAATGCTGGCGGCCGGGCTGAGCCTCCTGCGCACAAA
The DNA here is from genome assembly GCA_001604115.1 of Clostridiales bacterium Firm_12. Lineage (GTDB taxonomy): Bacteria > Bacillota > Clostridia > Christensenellales > Aristaeellaceae > CAXXOK01. The sequence continues at coordinate 9,761 of LVAR01000076.1, forward strand.
AACAGCCGATCAGGTGATGGTGCAGCCCGATGCATGGCTTGCAGGCAACATCAGCATCCCGATTTTGGCGGGAGATGTGCAGGCGATCACCATGCTGGTGCCCGACCCGCGCACGTTGCCGCCAACGGCCGAGCAGCCGGAAGGGAATCTCCTGCGCAGTGACACACACGAGGCAAACGCCCTGCTTGATGCTGTTTTTGGCGTGCGCGGCGGGAGCTATGCGCGTTACGATTTGTCTGTTCAGGGCGGCGTGGCAACCGGCAAGAACGCCGATGCGCTGGTGCTGCAGGTGCAGGGTACAGTGCGGGAGCAAAGCGGGCAGGTGGCGGCGCAGGATGCGGGGCTGGGCGTGCTGCTCACAGGGGAGAACGGTACCGTTTACGGTGCCCAGACTGATGCGCAGGGCAGTTTTGCCCTTTATGGTGATGCGGGCACCACACAGGGTCGGTTGCTTGCCACACTCCCAGAAAATGTGATGAGTGTAGCCACACAGGCCACGGAACAGGAAGTATGGCAGGAACTGGCTTTGCCCCAGACAGACATGCATATCGTATATGCACAGCTGAGCGGCGTGGCGGGCACAGTGATGGATGAAGCAGGCGAGCCGATTGCCGGTGCTTCCCTGAGCCTGACCCAGCAGGGCGCCGCCGTACGCTCCGCCACGGTGGATGCCAGCGGGGCCTATGCCTTGCATGCCATGGCGGCGGGTGAGTATATGCTGACGCTTTCGCTACCCGCAGGGCAGAACGCTGCTATCACCCGGCCGGAAGGCATGGCGCGGCAGGCCGATGGCAGCTATGCGCTTGCGGATGTATCGCTAACCTATGGGCAAACGCTGACCGTGGATGTAACGGCCAAGCTGCTGGGTGCACTGGGGGGCACGGTTTCCGAGGCTAACGCTCCGGTGGCCAATGTGACCCTTACCCTCACGGATGCAGCGGGCAAGGCTGCCACGATCACTACGGATGCTACAGGCAAGTATGCCTTCACCAATCTACCCGGTGGCAGCTACACGCTTGC
>LVAR01000077.1 GCA_001604115.1 Clostridiales bacterium Firm_12
GCCCGCCGCCGAGGTCAACGACCTGACCATCCTTTCCCTGCTGGATAGCCAGCCCATCAACCTGACCACCATTGCCGACCAAATGCCCACGGACGTGGCGTTTGTATCCTCCGCGGCCATCCTGCTCATTCTGGCGCTGTTGGTGCTGAGCATCCTGCATGATGTGCGCAACCGCCAAACGCGCGCCCGCACTGCCGAGATCGCCGCGTTTTTGGACTATGCAACCAAAGTCAATGACGATGTTTGGGTGCTGGACTCCGGCACCTTGGAGCGCTGGCGTTACCGCATCGTTGATGGCGAAATCAAGCGTGAGCCGATGCCGCCCTTCCATTACGACCTGCTGCACAGCTATATCCACCCGGACGATATGGCTGCCGCGCGCGCGCTGCTGCACCGCGCCATCGTGGAGGATCCCGACGGGTCGCAGCTCCAGTACCACATAGACTGCCGCCTGCGCTACGGCGATCAGTTCAAGTGGTCGCGCGTGGTGTTTCAGCGCATGCTGCCCACACCGGACCACCCGTCCAGCTTTATGACCTTTATTGTGGATGTGGATGCCGCCGTGCGCGCCGAGGAGGAGAAAAACCGCCAGCTCACCGAGGCGCTCAAGGCCACGGAGCAGCTCAGCAAAGCCAAGTCGGAGTTTACCGCCTACATCAGCCATGAGATCCGCTCGCCGCTCAACGCCCTGCTAGGCTACCTGGCGCTGGCGCGCAACGCCGTGGACGATCCCGCCCGGCTGAGCGATCTGTTCATCAAAAGCGACTATGCCGCCAACCACCTGCTCCAGCTTGTGGGGGATGTGCTGGACATGGGCACCATCGAAAGCGGCACCCTGCACCTGGCCAGCGAGCGCTTTGATGTGCGCGAAACGCTCAAGACGCTTGCCTCCATCTACAACGCGCAGGCAAAGAACCGGGGCATTACCTACCGTGTTGCCATGGGTCAGCTGCCCGCCCCCTGCCTGATGGGGGATGGCCTGCGCATCAAGCAGGTGGTGGTCAACCTGCTCAGCAATGCCATGAAGTTTACCCCGCAGGGGGGTGAGGTGACCCTGACCGCCGAGGAAACGCTGGTGGCCGAGGGCATGGCGCGCCTGCGCTTTGAGGTGCGGGATACGGGCATCGGCATGACGGAAGCCTTTCAGCAGCGGCTGTTTACCGCCTACGAGCGGGATGCCGCCGTCGGCCAGTTTGGCGGCACTGGGCTTGGGCTGAGCATCGCCAAAAAGCTGGTCACCCTCATGGGCGGGCACATGTCCGTCACCTCCCACACGGGTGTGGGATCCACCTTTACCGTGACCCTGACGCTGCCGGTGGATCCAGGCGCATGTGAGCAGGACACGGCCAAACCCGGCACCCCGCCGCGCTTTCAGGGCAAGCGCCTGCTCTTGGTGGAAGATAATGATATGAACCTGGAAATCGCCACGGAACTGCTGATGCAGCAAGGCGGCTTTGCCATTGACCCCGCCACCAACGGCCGCGAAGCGGTGGAGCGCTTTACCAAAAGCGCGCCCGGCACCTATGACGCCATCCTGATGGATGTGCGCATGCCGGTGATGGACGGCTACGAGGCCACGCGCGCCATCCGCGGCAGCGGCCACCCGGACGCGCACCGCGTGCCCATCCTGGCCATGACGGCGGATGCCTTTGCCGAAGACATGCGCCTGGCGCAGGAGGCGGGCATGGATGGGCATGTGTCCAAACCCATCGACTTTCCCCGCCTGCTGGGCAAGCTGGAGTCGCTGCTGGGCAGGCAAGCCTAGTTGAGCCTAACGAAACCGGAGGCCTATGCTGCCGGCCATGCCTTTGCCGCATAAAACAAGCGCCTTGCCCTTTTGGGCAAGGCGCTTTTCTAATGTAGCGGCGTTGGGCGCTTGCGGTAGCCCTGGCGCGGCATTACGGGTCACTGGGGCCGATGCCGGCGGCATGCCAAAGGAGCGCCCTGTGCAGGCAGGCGTGGCGCGTGGTGCTTAAACCTCCTCGGCCAATTGCCGCGGGCGGCACTGGTCAAACAGCAGCGCCATGGTATCGCGCATGGATTTCCATTCCTGCAGGCTCAGTAGGATGGCCGTGCCCCCGGAGCTCAGGGTGATCTCCGTCGCCTCGTCCTCATAGGCGGCATTGACCAACAGCTCGGGTGCTTTGGCCAGGAATTCCGATACGGTCACTTTTTGCACGCAAACCACCTCCAGGCTTTTTTGTAGTATACCATAGCGGCGTATGGCAAACAATGGTTGAAGTGAAAATTTTGCGTTTGTTTTCGTGAATTATGCTCAAAAACGGGTGCTTCGTCTTTGCAGGCCACTGCCTTTGGCCTCCGTAGCGGGCGCTTCGCGCGCAGGCATGAGTCGATTACAACGGGAATACAATGGTTTCCCGTTGCTGTAACCAGGCAGGCAGGTCGGCATGGTGTCAGGCCGCCTGTTTTTCACAGATCGGTTGGGCGCAAACGCCCTGCGATGGACGTTTGTTCAATTCTATGCTATAATGGCCGCTGGATGGTTTCCGGCACCCGCAATGAAAAATCCTTTGAAAGCAAAGATGTTTGCGGATCATTTTGCCGCCGGAAAATCTTTGGCGTTCCTCACTGATCACATACCGCCGTGCCGACCAGCCGCCGAGAGTTCGGCGATGGTGCGTCCGTCGGGTTACACTGCACTCACTGCTGCGCCAACGTTCGCGGATGGCGGAGCATTTTCTTTGGATCCATGGACAATATCTCTGGAAAAAAACGACTGCAGCCCGTCATGTAACCGTGCTGCAGGCCATCGGGCGCACCCTCCGTTCAGGCGCAACCCAAAGGCGCCTGGCATGGCTGTGCCCATCTGCCCGCCGTGGAGCGGGCACCGCAAGCATGGGAGGGCAAAGCATGAACATCACGCTGCAAGGAAAAACCATCTTGGTGACCGGCGCCGCCGGATTCATCGGCGCCAGCCTGGTCAGGCGCCTGTGCCAGACCTCCGGCGCCGCCTGCATCATAGGCCTGGATAACCTGAACGATTATTATGATGTGCGCCTGAAAGAGCATCGCCTGCAAGGGCTTTCCCGCTACCCGGCATTTCGTTTCCTGCAAGGGGATATTGCCGACAAGGCGCTGGTTATGCAGGCCTTTGACACCTACCAGCCGCAGGTGGTGGTCAATCTGGCGGCGCAGGCCGGGGTGCGCTACTCCATCACCCATCCGGATGCGTATATGGATGCCAACCTCACAGGGTTTTTCAATGTGCTGGAGGCCTGCCGCCATGCGGCGGATGGCGGCGCGGGCGGCGTGGCGCACCTGGTGTATGCCTCCAGCTCGTCCGTCTATGGCGCGGGGGCAAAGCTGCCCTACGCGGTGGAAGATCAGGCGGACCAGCCCGTGAGCCTGTATGCCGCCACCAAAAAAGCCAATGAGCTGATGGCGCACGCCTATGCCAAGCTGTATGATATCCCGGCCACAGGGCTTCGGTTTTTCACGGTATATGGCCCTGCAGGCCGTCCGGACATGGCGTATTTCCGCTTTACGGAACATCTGCGCGCAGGCAAGCCCATCCAGCTATACAACTACGGCAACTGCCAACGGGATTTTACCTATGTGGATGATATCGTGGAGGGCTTGGTGCGCGTGATGCAAAAGCCGCCTGACCGGCGCCCCGGCGCGGACGGGCTCCCCGTGCCGCCCTATGCGCTGTACAACATCGGCAACAGCCATCCGGAAACCCTGACCGATTTTGTGGATATTCTCCAGCAGGAGCTGGTGCGCGCGGGCGTGCTGCCCGCCGATCACGATCCCGCTACCTGCAAGGAGCTGCTGCCCATGCAGCCGGGCGATGTGCCCGTGACCTATGCCGACACCCGCCCGCTGGAGCGGGATTTCGGTTTTCGCCCCAGCACCAGCCTGCGGGAAGGGCTGCGACGCTTTGCAGAGTGGTACCGCGGCTATTACTGCTGTTAGGGCGCACGGCTACATGCCCATCACCAGACCACAGGGGAGGCACGCACCATGGAAAGTACCCCCTTACGCATCGCGATGCTCGGGCACAAGCGCATCCCTTCGCGGGAAGGCGGCGTGGAGGTCGTGGTGGAAGCCATCGCCACCCGCATGGCCGCGCAGGGGCATCGGGTCACTTGCTACAACCGCAGGGGGCGGCATGTGAGCGGCGCGCAGCATGGCACAGCGCCGCTCAAACAGTTTCAGGGGGTGCGGCTCATCGCCGTGCCCACCCTGGACAGGCGCGGGCTGGCGGCCATCAGCGCGGCCTGCTTTGCCGCTGTGCGCGCGGCCTTTGGGCGCTATGATGTGGTGCACTTCCATGCCGAGGGGCCTTGCATCATGATCTGGCTGCCCAAGCTGCTGGGCAAGCGGTGCATTGCGACCATCCACGGGCTGGATCACCAGCGTGCCAAGTGGGGGCGCTTTGCCGGGGCAACCCTGCGCATGGGGGAACGGATGGCCGCCCGCCATGCGGATGAAATCATTGTGCTGAGCCGTAATGTGCAGGCGTATTTCCGCACCACCTATGGCCGCAGCACCCATTACATTCCCAATGGGTGCACCCTGCCCACGCACCGCCCGGCGGATGCCATCACCCGCGCGTTTGGGCTGGCTGGGCGGGATTATCTGCTGTACCTGGGCAGGCTTGTCCCGGAAAAAGGGATCGACTGCCTGGTGGATGCTTTCCGCCTGACGCAAACGCCGCTCAAGCTGGTCATTGCCGGGGGCGCGAGCGATACGGACGCCTTCCTGCGGCAGCTCAAGGCTCGCGCCGCGGGGGATGCGCGCATCATCTTTACAGGGTTTGTGCAGGGGCAGCTGCTGGAGGAGCTATACAGCAACCCCTATGCCTATGTGCTCCCCTCCGAGGTGGAGGGCATGCCCCTGAGCCTGCTGGAGGCCATGAGCTACGGCAATTGCTGCCTCACCTCCGACATACCGGAGTGCACGGAGGCCACCGGCGGCATGGCGCTCACCTTTGCCTGCCGCAGCGTGAGCGACCTGGCCGAGAAGCTGCAAATGCTGTGCGATGTGCCCGTGGTGGTGGAGCATTACCGCGCCTGCGCCGCCGGGCACGTGATCGCCCAATACTGCTGGGAGGATATCGTCCGCCGCACGCTGGCGCTGTACCGCACGCCCAGCCCCAGCCGCAAAGGAGGCTTCCTGTGAAGATAGACCTGTACATCAGCAGCCTTTCCGCCGGGGGGGCGGAGCACGTGCTCACCACGCTGGCGGGCGCGTTCCAGCGCGCCGGGCACACCGTGTGCGTGACCTCGCTGGAGCGGCGGCCGCAGTTTTACCCTGTGCCGGAGGGCGTGACGCTGCTGCGCCACAGCCCAGGGCAGGCAGGCGGGCTGCGCGCGGCGCTGCGGGCGTTTCGCGCCATGCGCCGGCAGCTCAAGGCGCGCCGGGATTGCGATGTGGCCGTCGCCTTTATGCGCCGCTGCAACCTGATGCTGCCCCTGTGCGCGCTGGGGCTTAAGGTGCGCACCGTGGTGTGCGAGCGCAACCACCCCCGCCTGGAGCACAGCCGGCTGGTGTTTTGGCTTGGTTGCCTGATCTACCGCAACGCCAGCGCAGTGGTCGTGCAAACACAGGAAGCCGCCGCGCTGTACCCCGCATGGCTGCAAAGCCGCATCACCGTGCTGGCTAACCCGCTGGATACCGCTGCGCTGGCCGCGCAGTGCCCCGCCGAGCCGCCCGCGCGGGAAAACGTAGTGCTGGCCATGGGGCGGCTCGCCCCGCAAAAGGATTTTCCCACCCTGCTGGCGGCCTTTGCCGGGGTGGCGCAGCGCCACCCCGCCTGGCAGCTGCACCTCTATGGCCAGGGGGAGCAGCAGCCCGCGCTGGCCGCGCAGATCCGCGCACTGGGCATGCAGGAGCGCATCCGCCTGATGGGTGTGACGCATGCGCCGTACGCCGCCATGCGCGCGGCGGGCGCGTTTGTGCTCACCTCCCGCTACGAGGGGTTCCCCAATGTGCTGTGCGAGGCCATGCACGCCGGCCTTCCCTGCCTGGCGACCGCCTGCCCGTGCGGCGTGCGGGAGCTGATCCAGCCTGAGCAAAACGGCCTGCTTGCCCCCGTGGGGGATGTACCCGCCCTGCAGGCGCAGCTGGAGCGGCTGCTGATGGATGCGCCGCTTCGCGCCCGGCTGGGCGCGGCCGCCAGCGCCGCCACCGCCAGGCTGGTCTTGCCCGCCATCCGCGACCAATGGCTTGAGCTTCTCACGCGTGTGGCCGCAAAGGAGCGTGCCGTATGAG
>LVAR01000078.1 GCA_001604115.1 Clostridiales bacterium Firm_12
CCTGAGTCCGCGCCCTGCAGGCGCGGCTCGTTGGGTTCGTATGCATCATAGGGTGTGAAATCGCTCATCGGACACCTCATGCTTAAAAGAGGATGGAGTCGGTTTCAATGTATCACGCTTTACCCCGCGCGTCAAGCAAGGAAAGGGTTTGCGCAATGGTCCGGCATCGCCTGGCCAAACCGACACGGAGCGTGCGATCCGCACGCTCCGTGAACAGTATACCATATTTCGTGTGCAACACGATCCGGCACATGGATTTTTTACGATTGAGAAGAATCCGCAGAACCAACGGCTGCTTGGCCGTCAGGCCGTTTCAATATTAGCGGCCTTTTGCAGCCCAAGCCGCTGCACGCCCAGTTCCCGCAGTATGTATTTTTGGATCTTGCCACTGGCCGTCATGGGGAACTCCGTCAGCGGCAGGATGTAGCGCGGCGCCTTGTAACGGCTGAGCCCGGCACGCACAAACTCGATCAGCGCCTCATCCGGTGCGCATTGCCCCTCTTTGAAGATCACGCACGCACAGACTTCCTCGCCGTACTTTTCATCCGGCACGCCGACCACCTGCACATCCCGGATGGCCGGGTGAGTGTACATGAATTCCTCGATCTCGCGGGGATAGATGTTTTCCCCGCCACGGATGATCATATCCTTGAGCCGCCCAGTGATGCGGAAATTTCCATCCTCATCCATGGTGCCGATATCACCGGTGTGCAGCCAGCCCGCCTCATCCACGGCGGCCTTGGTGGCCTCCGGCATTTTGTAGTAACCCTTCATGACATGATAACCGCGGGTGATGATCTCGCCCGGGATGCCGCGGGGCAATTCTTCCCCCGTCTCGGGGCTGATGATCTTGCCCTCCGCAAAGGGCAGCAGCTTGCCCACCGTGCTCACGCGCAACTCCAGCGGATCATCTGTACGGCTCATGGTCATGCCCGGGGAGCACTCCGTTTGCCCATAGGTGATAGTCAGCTCAGACAGATGCATTTTGCTTGTGACATCGCGCATGGTCTTGATGGGGCAAGGGCTGCCCGCCATGATACCCGTGCGCAGATGGGAAAAATCGAAGCGGTCAAAACTGGGGTGCTCCAGCATGCCGATGAACATCGTGGGCACGCCGTGCACCGCAGTGCAGCGCTCCTGCTCCAGGTAGGCCATCTCCTGCTCAGGCTGGTAGCGGGTCATCAGCACCATGGTGGATGCGTGGGTCAGGCAGCTCATGACCCCCAGCACACAGCCGAAGCAATGGAACAGCGGCACAACGATCATCAAGCGGTCCGCATCGGTTAACTTCATACAATCGCCCATAAATTGCCCATTGTTGGTAATGTTGTGATGGGTGAGCATCACGCCCTTGGGAAACCCCGTGGTGCCGCTGGTATATTGCATGTTGATGACCTCATGCGTATCCAGCCCGGCGATATGCTCCTCCACCACGCTTTGGGGCACTGTTTCGGCCAGGGCGTAGAGCGCGTCAAAGCTGCTCATGCCGCGCGCCTTTTTCTCGCTTTGGCCAATGAGCACCACATGCCGGAGGAATGGCAGCTTCGCCTCCCGGACATGATCCGGATCCTGCGTAAGTAAGCCAGGCATGAGCCCGGTGATATGGTCGATGTAATCATTGCCCCGCACCTCCGGAATCATGACCAGCATTTTGGCATCGCTCTGGGTGAGCAGGTAGTTGAGCTCAAACTGTTTGTAATTGGTGTTTACCGTGACCAAAATCGCGCCCAATTTGGCCGTGGCAAACATGGTGAGCATCCACTCCGGCACATTGGTAGCCCAAATGGCCACATGATCGCCTTTGCGGATGCCCATGGCATAAAATCCCCGCGCCACCACATCCGTCAGGCGGTCAAACTCCTGCCAGCTCCAGCGCACGCCAAACTCCGGCGCAACCACACAATCGTTGTCCGGCAGCCGCTCCGCGTTTCTCCGTAAAAGCCCGGCAACGGTGTAGTCGTGAAGCTCGTGTGTCGGTACAAAAGCCATGTTGCGCCCTCCTTGTGTTTGTGTAATCACAAAACGCCTCCGCCTTCGATATGCCATCGAAGACGGAGGCTGTTGCTTCCGCGGTACCACTTCGCTTGGAGCCAAGGCTCCCGCTCAAGATGCTGTATCGGGCAAACCCGTCCCACGGTACTGCCATTCCCGCAGGCCGCTCCCGGGGGAGGAGGTGTGCGTCTGCCCCAACGTCTTGCACCGGCCGACGTCTCTCTGCATGGGGTGCTGCGCGCACCGCGCCCGTTCATCGCGTCTAAATTGGGTAGATTATAGCGAAGGCCGCAGCGCTTGTCAAGCCCAGCACAGCAGAAAAACAGCCGCCTCGGCATAGACCGGTCACGCCAGAATCTCTTTGCCGGGTGCAATGAGCATAAATGCATAATCCGTACCATGGAAGTGGGTGCGCGCAAAGGGCACAAAGCCAAACTGCCTGTAAAAGGCATGATCGTTCTTGGACACGATGCTTTCCACATGCAGCGTCATGCCATGGAAGGCCGGGATGCTGGCCCGCACCAGCGCCGCACCGGCGCCGCGTTTGCGGGAGGCAAGGTACTCCAGCGTTGCGCAGGGCATGTGGGGCGCGTTTTCGTCCAGCATGCGCAGGAATTCCTGAATGCGCCCCATCGCGGCGGGGCTGCGCAACGCGATGCGCAGCATCGGCCACCACATGCCGTAGCGCAGGTAGGTGCGCAGGCCAAAGGCGGGCTCATTGGGCAGGCCCCACAGGGCGCAGGCAACGATGTTCCCTTGCTCCTCGATCACGAAATTGCGTCCCGTGCCCACGCCGTAGCGCAGCAGCGCGGTCAGGAACAAATGGGCGAGCGCCTTGTGCCCCGGAAACAGAAAATCGTGAAACAGCGGCGTTTTCCAAAACGAATCCGTCAGTAAATCCACCATCTGTTGAAACTGCTCTTTGGTTGGGTTTGGAAGCTCCTTCACCGTCATGGGTATCCCTCCTGCTGCCTACGCGGCCATCATGGCTTGCGGTTGCTCGCGGCTGGGCGCGGCATGCGCCCCAGGGCGACCACCCCCATCATACCACAGGGGCGTGCGGCGGGCAATGCGCGGCGCTTCGGTTTGCCTGCCTTTACCCCAGCGGCAAGCTATGGTATAATGCATCTGTTTTATCTGGGATGATCCTTCCCGCATACGCAACAGCTGATCGCTTTTCCCTCGTTTGGACTGCAATTATAGACCAAAAGGAGGTACGCCCTTGTATCGTTATTCCAACCGGAGCAGGTTTAACAACATCATGCGCTCCAACCGTTACCGCCCGATTTTAGTGATCGTGCTCATCATTGTGGCCGCGTTTGTGCTGCTCAAGCTGGTAGGTGTCGGCGGGCTGAGCGAGGCGCATTTTGAGAGCCAGCGCAACGCCAAGCTGCGCTCGGAGATCCAGCATGCCGTGAGCCAGACCAACACCCTAAGCCGTTTGGGTGCCACCAGCACCAGCAATATATTGGGGCGCATCCGCCAGTATGTGCACGGGATCGAGGTGCTCAACGACCTGAATGTGAGCATGTTCGGCGAGGTGGGGCGGCTGTACGCCCAGAGCACTTTTGACGATATTTATACCATCATCGATACGTATGACGCGCGGCTGTCCAGCGGGCAAAAAGTAAATGATTCGCTTGCATCGCTGATCGCAAGCATCACCAACCTGAGCAATACGACCATCGCCATCATCGGGGCGTCCGCCCAGTAGCGATGCGCCATCCGCCTTGCCAAACCGGGCGGGCAGGGCTATAATGGTGCCAGTTTTGCGGAGGTGGTTGACTGTGGACGCGCGTCCCATCGGCGTTTTTGACAGTGGCTTTGGCGGGATCACAGTGCTGGCGGAAGTGGCAAAGCTGCTTCCCGGCGAGGATCTGATCTTTCTGGGCGATAACCTGCACGCTCCTTATGGTGACCGTTCCCCTGCGGAGGTGCTCGCCTACACGCGCGCTGCGGTGGATCTGCTGCTGGCGCAGGACTGCAAGGCGATCGTGATTGCCTGCAACACCGCCACCAGCGCGGCTGGCGCAGCGGTGCGGCAAGCTTACAGCCTGCCCATCATCGGCATGGAACCGGCGCTCAAACCGGCCGAGCTGCTCCCCGGCGAAGGTAATGTGCTGGTCATGGCCACCGCCATGACCTTACGGCTTGAAAAATTTCATTTGCTGATGCAGCGCTATGGCCAGCATGCCATCCCTGTTCCCTGCCCCGGGCTGGTGGAACTGATCGAAGCGGGCGAGGTGGCGGGCGAGCGGATGCAGGCCATGTTGCATGCGCTGCTTTCGCCACACCTGAAAGACCCAGTCAAGGCTGTGGTGCTGGGTTGCACGCATTATGTGTTTTTGCGGCCGACGCTGGCGGCATTTTTGCCCGGTAGCGTGCAATTGGTGGATGGGAATCTGGGCACGGCACGCCAACTCCAAGCGCAGCTGATGCAGCATGACCTGCTCCGCGATACCGAGCCGGCCGCGCCGGGTGGACGTACCATCCGCTTTGCCAGCACTGCCCCGGGAGATGCCATCCCCCGGCGCATGGAAGCATGGTTTGCCCGCGCGCTGGCCTTGGCAGGCGCGGCTTGCATTTCCCAGACGGGTACGGTACAATGAAGGAGATAAATCCAAACGCTGCTTGCAGCGGGTTAGGTTGGTTATGCATGAAAAAAGTGATGCTCATCTTCGGCACCAGACCGGAGGCGATCAAAATGTGCCCTCTGGTGCATGTGCTTGAGCGCCACCCGTCCTTTGAAACGGTCGTGTGTGTCACGGGGCAACACCGCCAGATGCTGGATCAAATCCTGACCTGTTTTCAGGTGACTCCTAAATACGATCTGTGCATCATGCAGCAAAAACAAACCCTGTTTGACGTTACCGTGAATATTCTCCAGCGGATCCGCGAGATTTTGGAGGCGGAAAAACCGGATGTGGTGCTGGTGCACGGCGATACCTCCACCGCCTTTGTGACCTCGCTGGCCTGTTTTTATTTGCAGATCCCCGTAGGCCATGTGGAGGCGGGACTGCGCACATATAACCTGCACTCCCCTTTTCCCGAGGAGTTCAACCGCCAGGCAGTGGATCTGATCGCTAAATTCTATTTTGCCCCCACGGAAATGAGCCGGGACAACCTCCTGCGCGAAGGCAAGCCGGAAGGCGCAGTGTATGTGACCGGGAATACCGTTATCGATGCGCTATCCACCACTGTACGGGAAGATTATTCCCACCCCGAAATCGAGTGGGCGGCGGGCAGCCGGCTGCTGCTGCTGACGGCGCACCGCCGCGAGAACCTTGGCACACCCATGCGCCACATGTTCACAGCCATCCGCCGCGTGGTGGATGAAACGCCGGATGTCAAGCTGATCTACCCCATGCACATGAACCCCAGCGTGCGGGACATGGCGCGCCGCTGCTTTTCCGGGCAGGATCGCATCCATATGATTGAGCCGTTGGATGTGCTGGATTTTCATAATGTGATGGCGCGCGCCTACCTGATCATGACGGACAGCGGCGGCATCCAGGAAGAAGCCCCTTCCCTGGGCAAGCCGGTGCTGGTGATGCGCGACACCACCGAGCGCCCTGAGGGTGTGGATGCGGGCACCCTGCGCTTGGTCGGCACCGGCGAACAACCCATATATGACGCGGTGATGGAACTGCTCACAAATCCCGATAAATACCATGAGATGGAGCGCTCCATGAATCCCTATGGGGATGGACACGCCAGCGAGCGCATCGCCGATATTCTGGCTACCTACTTTCACCTGAACCGTTGAAGCCAAGTTAGCCAACCTTACACAGCCAGAGGGCAGATGCCCCTCTGGCTGCGTTTTGTTATGGCGGCGGCTCTGCTGGCCGCGCGCTTCGGGCTGATGCGCCGAATCCTGCAGGCGCTGCTTCCCGGGTCCGCTCATCGGGCTGGATGCACGCATCCGCCCCCTGCGCTCCGCGGAGACGCCCCGGCGCTCATATCCGTCAAGCCCTTTTCTCACAAGCATTTTACGATGATTTGTTTAGCCCATCTAACAATTTTGGTTGCATGCCCAAGCGCTTTGCGGTATAATTCGGGTGTTTATCTTCCTCATAATACTGCACTGATTCCCGGAGGTACAATGTGAACAGAGGAACCGCATGGGTCATCGGTGCCTCCAGCGGCCTGGGATTGGCGACGGCGGAAGCCCTCGCTGCCGATGGCTGGCAGGTGGTATCGGGCGCGCGTCGTTTTGTCGCGCCATCGGCAAGGGACCCTGCCGAACCCGGCATCCACACCCTCCCCCTGGATGTGACCGACCCCGCCAGCCGCGCGGCCTTCACGGACGCGGCACTGGCCATCAGTCCCAGGGTGGATGCCCTCGTCTACTGCGCGGCCGTGCTGGTGCTCGGCCCCTGCGAGCACACGACCGCAGGCGAATATGACCGTGTGATGCAGACTAATTTTTTGGGGCTGGTGGCGATGGTCAATGCCGCCTTGCCGCGCATGCGCGCGCAGGGGCACGGGCGGATCATCCTGTTTTCCTCCATCAACGGTCTGCTGGGCATCCCATTCCAAAGCGCATATACGGCCAGCAAGCACGCCATTGAAGGTTACGCGGAGTGCCTTGCCATGGAGGTCAAACCCTTTGGCGTGCAGGTGTGTTTGGTGGAGCCGGGGGATCACCGCGGGGGCAGCCAGCACACACGGCTGCATGCTTCCTGCGCCCAGGCGGATAATCCCTACGCAACGCCATGCCAAAGCGCGCTGGGCGTGATCCACCGGGATGAAAGCAGCGGCCTGGCCCCGGAGCGGCTGGGGCAGCGGGTCGCACGCAACGCCCGCCGCAAGCGCATGCGCTTTCGCCTGCGCGTTGCCAAGGTGGATCAGCACCTGGCAGTGTATCTGCACAAACTGCTTCCTGCGCGGCTCAACTTCCACATCCTGACCGACTATTATCACAAAGGAGGTCGCTCATGAACCTGTTGGACATCGGCGCGATCAGCCGCACGCTGCGCGCTGATATGCGTCTGGAAACCCTTTATCATATCATATGCAATTATGGCGATACCGAAGCGGCCGTATGGCTGGAAAACGGACAGGAAAAATCTTATACCTTTCAGGATTATGCCCGGATGACCCGCAACTACGCCGCCGCCATCCGCAAGCAGCTTGGCGCAGCCCCCGGCGCATATGTCGCCATTTCTCTGGACACCTGCAAGGAATGGTTTCCCGTGTTCTGGGGTGTGATCCAGGCCGGCTACAACGCCCTGCTGGTGGATGCCGCCCTGAGCGATGATATGGTCGCCTACCTGCTGGGGCAATCAGGCGCCAAGGGCATCATTGCCGCCAAAACCCGCGCGCTGCCGGAGGGCGTCACGCCCATCATGCTGACCTCGCTCATGGCCGCGCCGGATGCGCCCGCAGATTTTGTGGCGGTCTATGGCGATCAGGTAGGCCTTTGCACCAGCGGCACCACGGGCACCAGCCGCATCTTTGTGTATCATGGGCATGCAGTGGTGGAGCAGGTGCTCTCCAGCGAGATCCTGCACCGTGCGCAAAAGCGCATCATCGGCGCGGAGCACCGGCGCGCGCTGGCATTCCTGCCGTTCCATCATGTGTTTGGCTTCATGGCCAACGTGATGTGGGTCCATTTTTTAGGTTATGCCAACATTTATATGGAAAACCGCACCCCTCAGGTCATTTTGGAAACCGCCCAGCGTTTCCAGCCGGAACTGCTGATGGCCGTGCCGCTGCTGGCCAATAACTTTTGCGCCGGGCTGTCGCGCAGCCTGTCCAAACAGAGCGCACTCAAACGCGGCATGTTCAAAGTGCTCAAGGGCATCAGCCTGGGCGTGCAAACGGTGGCACCCTCTGTGGGTTTGACCCTGGCGGAGAAGCTGCTTTTTGCCGGTATTGACCGCAAGCTGCTGGGCACCAACATCAAGGTGATCATCCTGGGCGGCAGCCACACCCCCAGCGAGCACCTGCGCACCCTCAACGCGCTGGGGTATTATACCGTGTGCGGGTTTGGTATGACCGAAACCGCCGTGACCAGCCTGGAAACCACCTTAAACCTGCGCAAGCGCGTGAGCGGCTCCGTCGGCAAACCCCTGAACAACGTGGAATACCGCGTGACTCCCGGCGAGAAAAAGGGACGGCGCGGCGAGATGCTCATCCGGGGCAAATCCATCCACACCGGCAGGCTTGTGGACGGTCAGCTGCTCCCGCCCGATACGCTGGAAGGCGGCTGGTACCCCACCGGCGATGTGGTTCGGCTGGAAAAGGGCGACCGCATGTTTGTGGAAGGCCGCTGCAAGGATGTGATCATCAACGAATCCGGCGAGAACGTCTATCCGGATGAGCTGGAGGATGCATTCAGCGCCATGGAAGGCGTGGAACAGTTCACGGTGCTGGGCGTGCTCAAGCCCGGCAAAAACCAGAAGTACGAGGACATCGTGCTGGCCATGAACGTGGGCGATCATTACAAGGACGATGCCTATCTGGAAAGCCTGATGCGTCAGGTGTTGGCCGTCAATGCCAAGCTGCCGACGCTCAAGCGCGTCAGCCGGGTAATCGTCACCGCCGAAAAACTCCCGCTGGTCAACGGCATCAAGGTCAAGCGCCTTGCCCTGAAGACCATGCTGCAGGAGAATAAACTCGCCTACCGTGATCTGCGCATGACCCTGCAAAAAACCGCGCCGCAGGAAGCCCCCGCCCCCGAGGTGGTCGCGCGCGAGGTCAAGCCTACCGATCTGCAAATGAACGAAATCAAGCAGAAGGTGCGCGCCCTCTACGCTGAGGCACTATCGCTGGATGTGGGCGCGTTTGCGGATGATGCGCATTTTATCGATGATCTGCACGGCGATAGCCTTCAAGTGTTAGCCGCGGCCCTCAAAGCGGAGGAGCAGTTCAATGTGAACATCCCCGTAGAGGAGTATGGCCGCTGCACCACCGTGGAGGATATGAGCGCGCTCATCTACGGCAAGCTCAACGGTGTGGGCGCATATGAAAACCAGTCCCAGCCGGATGAGGAAATCACCCCCATCCGCACCTTTGAGGAAACGCCGGAGTTCATCGCTTTCCAGAACCGGATGCATGCGCTCATGAGCACCGGGGAGGATAACCCCTACTTTGTGTGCCATGAATCCCCTTTGCGGGACAAGAGCCTGATGGCCGGCCATGAGGTGCTCAATTTTGGCAGCTACAACTATGTAGGCATGAGCGGACGCCCCGAGGTGCAGGCCGCCGCCAAGGCCGCCATAGACCAATACGGCACCAGCGCCAGCGGCAGCCGCCTCCTGGCCGGGGAAAAGAAGCTGTATCAGGAGTTGGAGCGCGAGCTGGCCGATTGGAAGCACGCGGAGGATTGTCTGGTGCTGGTGGGCGGCCACTCCACCAACGTGACGCTGGTGGGCAATTTCTGCGGCAAGAATGACCTGATCGTGTATGATGCGCTGGCGCATAACTCCATCGAGCAGGGGTGCAGGCTCAGCCGGGCGACCAGCAAGCCCTTCCCCCATAACGATCCGGAGGCGCTGGAAAGCATCCTGCGCACCCAGCGCGACCGCTATGCCAAGGTGCTGATCGTGATTGAGGGCGCCTACAGCATGGATGGCGACATCGCCAATGTGCCCGCCTTTGTAGCGCTCAAGAAAAAGTACGGCTGCTTCCTCCTGGTGGATGAGGCTCACAGTGCCTGCGTGATCGGCGAGACCGGCGGCGGCGTGGACGAGTATTTCGGCCTTGCCCCGGACGATGTGGATATCAAGATGGGTACGCTGTCCAAGGGGCTTGGCACATGCGGCGGCTACTTGGCCGGGTCGCGGAGCATCATCGAATACCTGCGCTATAACCTGCCGGGCTTTGTTTTCAGCGTGGGCATATCGCCGCCGCTGGCCGCTGCCACGCTGGAAAGCGTGCGGCAACTACGCCACAATCCGCAAATCATGGCGGATATGAAGCGCAATATTGATTGTTTTGCGGCCGAAGCCAGGGCACGCTCGCTGGACATCTGCCTGGCGGGACACACCGCCGTCATCCCTGTGATGGTGGGGCGCGATGAAGATGCGTTCCTTCTGTCCAACAAGATGCGGGAGCGCGGCGTGTTCGTACCCCCGGCCGTGTATCCTGCTGTACCTAAGAACAAAGCGCGCCTCCGCTTTTGCGTGATCAGCGAGCACAAGCCGGAGCAGATCGTGACCGCGCTGGATACGCTGGTGGCCTTGGCGGCGGAGCTGGACATCAAGCTGCCTACGCCCAGCGGCAAGTAAATCGCCCTGTAGCCGGGAACAGAGGGAATCCCCCTCCGCTCCCGGCTTTTTGCATGCCCGGTGCTCGGCGTTTTGCGCGCTGCACAGCAGTCCTGCCCTTGACACGTTTTTCAAAATGCCCTATGCTAACCATGCCCATTCGGACAAATCAAACACGCGCCTGCCCGCAGCCCGGGCAGTGCCTTGCAGGATTGGAGACACATCCATGCCGACGCTCTATGTGGTGGCAACCCCCATCGGCAACCTGGGCGATATGAGCCCTCGGGCGCTGGAAACCCTCCGGCAGGTTTCCCTGATCGCGGCGGAGGATACCCGCGTCACACAGAAGTTACTGGCCGCCTTTGACATCCACACCCCTCTGACCAGCTGCCATGAGCACAACGAGCGCGCCAAAGCAGCGCAGATCGTAGCCCGCATGCTGGCCGAGGGCATTGATGTGGCCGTCACGACTGATGCGGGCACGCCCTGCATCAGCGATCCGGGGAGTCTGCTCACTGCGGAGGCCATCCGCAGCGGCATCCCCGTGCTGGCTGTGCCCGGTTGCAGCGCGGTAGTCGCCGCGCTGAGCATCAGCGGTATGCCCATCACGGATTACACCTTCTATGGGTTTTTACCCCGCCAAAAGGTGGAACTGACCGAAAAACTGCTCGCCATGGCACGTGCTTCGCAAATCGCCGTGGTGTATGAATCGCCGCACCGCATCCTGGATCTGCTCGCCTGTGTGCAGGCAGCGCTGCCCAAAACCCAGGTGAGCGCCAGCTGCGACCTGACCAAGAAATTTGAACTGACGGTGCGCGGCACAGTGGGCGAGGTGCTCGCCGCGCTGCAAGCCAACCCCAAGGCAGATAAAGGCGAATATTGTGTGGTGTTGCAGTGGCACGATGCCCTGCCCCAAGCTTTGCCGCCCTGCACCCTGTCGCTGGAGGCACAGCTCTTTGACGCGCTGCTGAGCGGGCACACGCTTCGCGAAGCTACCGACGCGCTGGTTGCCGCAGGCGAACGGAAAAATGCCGTCAAGGCCGCCGCGCTGCGCGTGAAGCATATGCTCCCTGACGCGGACGATGCCTGACCGCCCACCGCCGCTTCGCCATACAACATAACAGCTCTGCGCCTGTGCGCAGGCGGAAGGGAGCACCCGCAAGCCCCTGCGCCCTTAGCGCACGGCAGGCGGCCACCCAGCATGACCAAGCATGAAGCCCTGAAAACCTTTTTTGGCTATGATACCTTTCGGGATGGGCAGGAAGCGCTGATCGATGCGCTGCTCGCCGGGCAGGATGCGCTGGGCGTGATGCCCACCGGCGCCGGAAAATCCCTGTGCTATCAGGTGCCCGCGCTGCTGCGGGAAGGCATTGCCCTGGTGGTGAGCCCACTCATTTCCCTGATGAAGGATCAGGTTGCCGCGCTGAAGTCGGCCGGTGTTGCGGCGGCATACATCAACAGCTCCCTGACGGGCGGGCAGCAGCGCGAAGCGTTGCGCCGCGCCGCACTGGGCGCCTACCGCATCATTTATATCGCGCCTGAGCGGCTGGATGTGCCGGAGTTTACTGCCTTTGCCCGCAGCGCCTGCCTGAGCCTGATCGCCGTGGACGAGGCACACTGCGTGAGCCAGTGGGGGCAGGATTTCCGCCCCAGCTACCTCAAAATCGTCGATTTTATCGAGAGCCTGCCCAGCCGCCCGCCTGTGGGCGCATACACCGCCACCGCGACCCCGCAGGTCAAGGCGGACATGGCGCGCCTGCTGCGGCTCAATGCCCCTGTGACCCGCGTGACCGGGTTTGACCGCCCCAACCTGCGCCTTTCCTGCCTGAAACCGCGCGACAAGTTTGCCGCACTCATGGAGGTAGTGCAGCGCCACAGGGGGGAAAGCGGCATCGTCTACTGCAATACCCGCAAGGCCGTGGAGGAGGTGTGCCTGCGCCTGACCGGCGAAGGCGTGCGTGCCACCCGCTACCATGCCGGACTGGCCGATGCGGAGCGCATGCACAATCAGGATGCCTTTCAGTATGACGAGCGTCCGGTGATTGTCGCCACCAACGCGTTTGGCATGGGCATTGACAAGTCTAACGTCAGCTATGTAGTGCACTATAACATGCCCCGCAGCTTGGAAAATTATTATCAGGAAGCAGGCCGCGCCGGGCGAGACGGCAGTCCTGCAGAGTGTGTGCTGCTGTACAGCGGGCAGGATGTGATCACCGGCCGCTGGATGGTCGAGCACAGCGAGCCAAACCCAGAGCTTACCGCCGATGAACAGGCGGCTCTGTATCAGCGCGATATGGATCGCCTCAAACAGATGACCTTCTACTGTGCCGGCAGGCGCTGCCTGCGGCAGTTTATCCTCAACTATTTTGGCGAGCGGGCGGGGGCGGATTGCGGCAATTGCTCCGTTTGCCTGGGCGAGCCGTTGCATGCGGAAGAGCCGGAGCGCGCCCCGGCGCACCGTGGATCGCCTACCGTTAGCATTGGCCAGCCAAAGCCCAAGCGCCTGAAGCCCGCCCCGGAGGAAGAATCCCCGCTGTACGCCTTACTCAAGCACCAGCGCGCCCAAATCGCCGCCGAGAAGCGCGTGCCTGCCTACGTTATTTTTACCGATGCCACCCTTCGGGACATGGCCGCCAAGAAACCCCATACCTGGGATGATCTGGCGCGCGTGACCGGCGTGGGCAGCAAGAAGCGGGATCTGTACGGCGATGCCTTCCTGACGCTCATCTGCCGCCACGAAGGGGTCTTCTATGCCCCCCGCACCATCGAGGAGGATGATGGCTTTGACTCCGACGCTTTGCCTGTGAGCGGGCGTGCGGGCGACAATACCGGCCGCCCCTGGAGCACGGGCGAAGATGATCGCCTGCGGGAGGAATTTGAGAGTGATGCTACCATCGCCGAGATGTGCGAGGAGCACGAGCGCTCCCCCTTCGCCATCCGTGCCCGTTTGCGGCGACTGGGGCTGATGCTGTGACCATCACAGGCCGTCAAAATGGCAGGGCAATGCGCCCTCCCGTCTTGACGGCCTGCCTGTTTATCCTGTCCTTCGCGGTGTTGGGGATGGATCCTGTGCATAAGCCCTTTCAGGGCTTGGATTGTTATCACATAAGCTTGAAAACGTGCCCCTAGTGCTTGAACAGCCGAATAACCCCTGCAGGGCTGGCGACCGCAGGATGCCCCCATGGTTGCTTGCTGCCAACTTTGCCGGATTGCCTTCTGAGCCTTAACAAAGCGGATGGCAGACCTTTGCCCTACAACAACGGCCGGGCAGCTGTTACGGCTGTGCCCCCAGCTTGCGCACCTCGCCGCTGCGGATGGTATGCCGCAGCCCGGCTGCATCCCGCACGATCAATGCACCGTTGGTCGCAACATCTTCGGCAAGCCCTTGATGCTCGACGCCATCCGCCTGCCAGGCCACCTGCTGTCCGAGGGTCATGCTGCGCGCGCGATAGGCGGCCAGATGATCCTGCATCCCCGGACGATAGGCCAGCAAGCGCTTTGCGATTTCGGCTGCCAACAGGTTTTTAACGGGGTGTGTACAGCGCAGATCCCCCACGATATTCCGCAGCGGCTCCGGCCACGGGGTCGGGCGCAGGTTCAGGCCAATGCCGATCAGCAGGGATTCCACGGTGCCTGTTTCAAAATCCGTCGTCGCCTCCGTCAGGATGCCGCATACCTTCTTTTCTTCCCAAAACAGATCGTTGACCCATTTGATGCGCAAAGTTCGGCTGCAAATGTGCTGTACCGCTTCTGCCACCGCTACGGCGGCATAGGCAGTCACGCCCAGCGCATCCTCCGCCGCTTGCCCCGCGCCAATGGCCAGCGTCAGGTACAGGCCGCCTGCCGGGGAGTAAAATGCCCGCCCCAGTCGGCCGCGCCCAGCGGTTTGTTCCTCCGCCACCAGCAAAAACGGCGCCTTCTCGCCGCCCATGAGCAGTCGCCTGGCTTGGTTGTTGGTGGAATCGACTTTGTCAAGGCAGTGGATGCCCAGCGCGTCATCCGCAAGCAGCCGCCGCAACACACCCTCGCTGGCGCGGTCATACTCCGGCGCCAATCGATACCCCCGGTTGGGCGCCGACTCAATGGCAACGCCCTCCTCCTTGAGGGCTTGGATCGCCTTCCAAATGGCGTTGCGGGATACGTGAAAACGATCCGCCAATGCCTGCCCGGATAGCGCCGCCTCTCGGCTTTGCTCCAGCGCCTGCATCAGGTTTTCTTTCAGCGACATAAGGCTCTCCGTTCCTCCGATGGCCGGCATCGGCTCTGGTTTCCCCCGCAGGGACACGGCTATCTGTTTCCATTATAGCAAGCGGCGCGTATGGTTACAAGCCGTTCTCGCATGCGGGGTTGCGCATCTGCTGTGTGAGGGGTTTGCCTGCTCCGGCGAAAAAAGCCTCCCCATGGATTGACACCCACCCGCGCCGGTTGTTATGATGGGGTGGCAAAGCGCCGTAGTGTGCCGCCTTGCTCGTCAAAAAGCAGACAATGCTTGTTCCCTTGCGGAAAAGCCGCTATACTATCCCACAGTGCAACCAAGCCAAGGAGGGTACGTATGTACAAGACCGGCGTATATTTTGGCCGTTTCTGCCCGCCGCACAGAGGCCATCTGTATCAGATCATCGAGGCTTCCACCCAGTGTGAAAAGCTGGTGGTGGTCATCTCCGACAATGCGGAGCAAACGCGCGAGATTTGCCAGGCGGCTGGGCTGCCCACCATCACCTACCAACTGCGCAAGCAGTGGATATCCCAGCAGGTGCAGGATATGGAACACATTGAGGTGCGCGTGCTGGACGAAACCGACATCCCCGCCGCGCCGGACGGCTGGCCAGCCTGGAGCCAGCGCATGAAGGCCGTGGTACCGGAGGGTATCGATGCATTTTTCATGGGGGATTTTGAAGATCAGTCCATGTTTGCGGAGTTTTTCCCCAACAGCACGGTAGCGCTGTTTGACCCCGCCCGCACGCGCTACCCTATATCCGCCACGGACATCCGCAAGAACATCCTGGGCAACTGGCATTACATCCTTGGCTCGGCGCGTCCTTTCTTCGCCAAAAAAGTGCTCATTGCCGGCACGGAAAGCTGCGGCAAAACAACGCTGACCAAGTGCCTGGCCAAGCTGTACAATACCTCCTGGTCGGAGGAGGTAGGCCGTTATTATGCCAGGGACTATCTGGGCAATGATGAAACCATTTTTACGGATACCGATTTCATGCGCATCGCCCATTTGCAATACGAGCAGGATTATCAGGCGCTGCGCAGTGCAAACCGTGTTTGCTTTTTTGATACGGACGCTACCTATACCGACTATTTCAGCGAGATTTACCTGGGACGCCGCAACCCGGTGGTGGAGGCTTACATTGATGCAGGCAAGTATGACTTGATGCTTTACCTGCTGCCGGATGTCAAATGGGTGTCGGACGGCCAGCGCCTGAACGGTGAGCAGGAGCGCCGTATGGCGCTGAGCGACCGGCTTTTGAACATGTACCACTACCACGGGTTTGGCAGCAAGCTGGTGGTGGTGGGCGGGGATTATACCCAGCGCCTGAGCCGTGCCATCGAGCTGGTGGATGGCCTGATGGGCGATGTGGCTCACTAAGCCTTGCTTTGGGGACTGATTGCTGCGCCCGGGATTTGTGAACACACCGTGAACATTCAATCTTCTGGTTGACAATCCAACCATCGCCTCCTATAATGTTAGCATCCTAACATTATAGGAGGCGACATGCAATCCAAGCGTATTCAAAACAGGACGTAACCTTTGCCATGCGGCGGCTGTTCAATCTGATCCGTCGCCTGGCGGAAACCAAAACCGCGCCTCACGAGCAGCTCACCCCCATGCAAGGGCGCATGATTGGTTTCATCCAGCACCATGACGCAGGGGAAGTGTACCAGCGCGATTTGGAGCGTGCGTTTGAAATACGGCGTTCCACCGCCAGCACGATCCTGCAGACCATGGAAAAAAACGGACTGATCCGCCGGGAATCCGTGCCCCATGACGCGCGCCTGAAACGCGTTGTGCTCACCCCGGAAGCCATCTCCTACAGCAAGCGTTTTCATCAGGATATGGCCAAAGTGGAAGCCTATATCAAACGAGGTGTGACCCAGGAGGAACTGGCATCTTTTTTTACCATCATGGCCAAATTCGAGCACAATCTCAATGAATATCTCGCCCGCTCGGGCGAACAACCGCAGCCGCCGTGCTGCGGGGAGGGAGAACAATGATCAAACGACTTGCCCAAAGTTTGCGTGAATACCGCAAACAAACCATTCTTACCCCCTTTTATGTGAGCCTGGAGGTGATCATCGATGTGGTGATCCCCCTGCTGATGGCCAGCTTGATTGACGAAGGCATCGGCAAAGGCAACATGGCCGCCATCTGGCAGTACGGCGCCTGGTTGGTGCTCTGCTGCTTGCTCTCACTTTTATTTGGTGCCCTGGCCGGTCGTACGGCAGCCGTCGCGTCCGCCGGGTATGCCCACAATCTGCGACAGGATCTCTATCACAATGTGCAATCCTTCTCGTTTCTCAACATTGATCGCTTTTCTACCGCCAGCCTGGTCACACGGCTGACCACGGATGTGACCAACGTGCAAAACGCATTCCAGATCATGGTGCGCATTGCGGTTCGCTCCCCCATGATGCTGGTATTCGCGCTGGTGATGGCCTTCCGCGTGAATGCGCAAATGGCGCTCATTTTTCTGGGCACCATCCCGGTGCTGGGCATCGGCATGTTCATCATCATCCGCAAAGCGCATCCTGTGTTTGAGCGCGTGTTCAAAACCTATGATCGCCTCAATAAAGTGGTGCAGGAAAACGTGCGCGGCATCCGGGTGGTCAAAAGCTTTGTGCGGGAAGATCACGAAACCGGGAAGTTCAAGGAAGTGTCCCAGAGCATCTTCAAGGATTTCAGCCTTGCAGAGCGCATCCTGGCCTTTGCCATGCCGCTGATGCAGTTCACGATGTATGTGATCATCCTGCTGCTCAGCTGGTTTGGCGCAAAGATGATCGTCGGCAGCGCGCTGACCACCGGGCAGTTGATGAGCCTGCTCACCTATGCATTTCAGATGCTCATGAGCCTGATGATGCTGTCCATGGTTTTTGTGATGATGACCATTTCCCGCGCCAGCGCGGAGCGCATCACGGAAGTGCTGGCGGAGCAGACGGATATTACCAGCGTCCCCGGTGGCGTAGCCGGCGTTGAGGATGGCTCCCTGCGCTTTGAGCATGTGGATTTCCGCTACAGCAAGGATGCCGAGCAGTTGTGCCTGAAAGATATCGATCTGACCATCCCCTCCGGGGCGGTGGTAGGCATCCTGGGTGAGACCGGCAGCGGCAAATCCACCCTGATGCAGCTGATTCCCCGCCTGTATGACGCGACGCAGGGCACCGTCTATGTGGGCGGCGTAAACGTCAAGGACTATGATCTGACTGCCTTGCGCGATGCCGTGTCCATGGTGCTGCAAAAAAACGAACTTTTCAGCGGCACCATCAAGGACAACCTGCGTTGGGGCAATGAAAACGCGACGGACGAGCAGTTGATCCACGCCTGCGAGCTTGCGCAGGCAGATGGCTTCATCCGCCAGTTCCCCGATGGGTATGATACGGTGATCGAGCAAGGCGGTGCAAACGTATCCGGCGGGCAAAAGCAACGCCTGTGCATCGCGCGCGCGCTGCTCAAAAACCCCAAAATCCTGATCCTGGATGATTCCACCAGCGCAGTGGATACCGCGACCGATTCGCTCATCCGCAAAGCATTCCGGGAGGAAATCCCCCATACCACCAAGCTGATCGTGGCGCAACGCGTTGCTTCGGTGCAGGATGCGGATATGATCGTCGTGATGGAAGGCGGGCGCATTGCCGCCGTCGGCACACATGCCAGCCTGCTGCAGTCCAGCGCCATCTATCAAGAAGTGTATGAATCCCAAACGAAAGGGGGCGAGCATCCATGATGCGAGGCCCAATGCGCGGCGGCCATGGCGGCCCTATGGGGCAGCGGCCAAAGCTGAACAAAGGCGTGATCAAACGCCTGCTTTCCTACCTTTCTCCCTTCAAGTGGCGGCTGGCGCTGGTGTTTGTGTGCATCCTCATCAGCGCGGTAACAGGCGCTGTGGGCGCCATGTTTTTACAGCGCCTGATCGATGATTACATCACACCCATGCTCCTGATTCCCAACCCGGTGTTTGACGGCTTGCTGCGCGCCATTTTCATGATGGCAGTCGTATATGTAGCCGGCGCCGTGGCCGGGTTCCTGAGCAACTACCTGATGGTGGCCGTGGGGCAAAACACCCTCAAGAATATCCGCGACGAGCTGTTTGCCCACATGCAGCACCTGCCGGTCAAGTATTTTGATACCCACCCCTTTGGCGATGTGATGAGCCACTTTACCAACGATACCGATACGCTGCGTCAAATGATCAGCCAGAGCTTGCCGCAAACCGTATCCGCGCTGATTTCTGTTTCCACCGTCTTTGTGGCCATGTGCATGACCAACCTGATCCTGACCGCGTTTGTGGTGCTGACAGTGTTGCTGATGATGCTGCTGGCTGCCAAGATCGGCGGCAAAAGCGGCAAGTATTTTGTGCAGCAACAAAAAACCATTGGCAACCTGAACGGCTACATTGAGGAGATGATCAACGGCCAAAAGGTAGTCAAGGTTTTCAATCACGAGGAAAAGGCCATCGAAGGCTTTGAAACCCGCAATGCCGAGCTGCTGGACAGCGCAACCAAGGCCAATACCTTTGCCAACATTCTTATGCCCATCATGGGCAACCTTGGCAATCTGCAGTACGCGCTGATGGCCGTGCTGGGCGGCGTGCTGGCCATCGGCGGTGTGGGCGGGCTCACGTTGGGCGGCATTGCGGCCTTCCTGCAGCTGAGCCGCAGCTTTACCATGCCCCTCACGCAAATCAGCCAGCAGCTGAACGCCGTGATCATGGCGCTGGCGGGCGCTGGGCGTATTTTTGCCCTGATGGACGAGCCCGCCGAGGTGGATGATGGTTATGTGACGCTGGTCAATGCCAAGCTGGATAGCCGCGGCGCGCTGGTCGAAACCGGCGAGCACACCGGCATCTGGGCATGGAAGCACCCCCATAGCGACGGAACCACCACCTACGAGCGCCTGATGGGCGATGTCGTCCTGCAGGATGTGGATTTTGGCTACGAGGAAGGCAAGCTGGTGCTCAACGACATCAGCATCTACGCCAAGCCCGGTCAGAAGGTCGCCTTTGTCGGCTCCACCGGCGCAGGCAAAACCACCATCACCAACCTCATCAACCGCTTCTACAGCATTGCGGATGGCAAGATCCGTTATGACGGCATCAACATCAACAAAATCAAGAAAGACGATTTGCGCCATAGCCTTGGTGTGGTGCTGCAAGATGTGAACCTGTTCACCGGCACCGTGATGGAAAACATCCGCTATGGCAAGCTGACCGCTACAGACGCGGAGTGCATCGCCGCCGCCAAGCGCGCCAATGCAGACACCTTTATCCGCATGTTGCCCAACGGCTACGAAACCGTGCTCACAGGGGATGGCAGCGGCCTGAGTCAAGGCCAGCGGCAGCTGATCAGCATCGCGCGCGCCGCCGTGGCAGACCCGCCTGTGATGATCCTGGACGAGGCCACAAGCTCCATCGACACCCGTACCGAAGCCATCGTGCAAAAAGGCATGGATGCCCTGATGCAAGGACGCACCGTGTTTGTGATCGCGCACCGGCTTTCCACCGTGCGCAATGCGGATGTGATCATGGTGTTGGAGCAGGGACGCATCATCGAGCGCGGCACGCATGACGAGCTGCTCGCGCAAAAGGGCAAGTATTACCAGCTGTATACCGGTGCTTTTGAACTGGAGTAAAGCCCGGCTGCTACCCAGGCGAACCGCGCCATGCGGATCGCCTGGGTTTTTCGTACACCGCCGCAGCGAAACATCATCCGGGGCAAAACCTCTAGGTGGGCATGGGGCGTCAAAACCTTGCGCAGCAGCCCCGGGTATAAGCGCGGACAGCAAACGTTCAGGCCATGGTTAAAAAGCAGCCTGCGGCCATTGGGTTTGGGCTGCCTGCCGTGAATTGCATGCGCTGGCCGCCTCACGGAGGCAAGGCATTGTGCGCCGGCATTCCCGGCGCTGCGGCGCGGCTGCCCGTCCCAAGAGGAGCTCCTACGGCCTATGGTGCCGCAGCGTGATGAGGTGAAAGTTTCCAAGGAGCCGTTTCAAGTTTTGCTTTTTTGTGCAAACTATGGTATACTGGGATTTCCGTGCGATTCCCGCAGGGTAGGGTACGGCAGCAGGCATCGGTGGCACATGCGCACGCGCAACATGCCATGGCCAGCCATATCCGCAAAGTACAGCGCCGCAACACCAGTAGCGGCTCGCAGGGCAAATGAGGCAAAGCCGCGCCCTGCGAATCATTCCATACCCGATGCGTGGAATGTGACCATGGAAAGGAAGGACTCATGAAGTTTACCGAAATGCCCCTGATCGCGCCCATCCTGAAAGCAACGCGTGAGGCGGGCTATGACGAACCGACCCCCATCCAGCGGGAGACCATCCCGTTTGTGTTGGAGGGCAACGACGTGCTGGGTTGCGCGCAAACCGGCACCGGCAAGACTGCCGCTTTTGCATTGCCCATCCTGCAACGGCTTTTTACCGAGAAGCAGGAAGGCAGCCGCAAGCCGCGCGCCCTTGTATTGACCCCCACCCGGGAGCTGGCCATCCAGATCCAGGAGAATTTTGCGCTCTACGGCAAACACCTGCCGCTCAAGAGCTGTGTGATTTTCGGCGGCGTGAACCAGTCCGGGCAGGTGGATCAGCTCCGCCGCGGCGTGCAGGTGATCATCGCCACCCCCGGCAGGCTCAACGACCTGATCGGGCAAGGCCACATTAAGCTGGACGCGATCGAAATCTTTGTGCTGGACGAGGCCGACCGCATGCTGGACATGGGCTTCATATATGATGTGAAGCGCGTGATCGCGCAGTTGCCCGCCAAACGCCAGACGCTGTTTTTCTCCGCCACCATGCCGGGCGAGGTGGAAAAGCTGGCCATGAGCATCCTCAGCAGCCCCAAGAGCGTCAAGGTGGATCCTGTGAGCAGCACGGTTGATACCATCCGCCAAACGCTGTTTATGGTAGATAAACTCAACAAGAAGTTCCTGCTGGCTGATCTGCTGAAAAAGCCCAACGTCGAAAATGCCCTCGTGTTCACCCGCACCAAGCACGGCGCCGACCGCGTTGTGCGCGAGCTGGAACGCATGGGCGTGCGCTCCATGGCCATCCATGGCGATAAAAGCCAGAGCGCCCGTCAGGCTGCCCTGGGGCAGTTCAAAAACGGCGATCTGAAAGTGCTCATCGCCACGGATATTGCAGCACGCGGCATTGATGTGGTGGGGCTTTCCCATGTGATCAACTACGATCTGCCCAATGAGCCGGAGGCATACGTGCATCGCATTGGACGCACCGGCCGCGCCGGGCTGGAAGGCGACGCCATCAGCTTTTGCTGCATCGACGAGATGAAGTGCCTTGCAGGGATTGAAAAACTCATCGGCAAGCGTATCCCCCGCGAAGAAAGCGCCTGGCCGATGCAAGTCTTTACCGAAACCGTGAAGGAAGCGCGCCCGCCGCGCCCCGAGCGTGTGACCCGGGTGAATATGCGCGGCGAAGCCATTGCTGAGCGTAGCCCTGCCTCCATGGGACGCCCCGGCATGCGACGCGGCAATGATACCCGGAGCAGCGCATCGGCTTGGCAAAACCGCTCTGCCGCAGTGCCGCAGGCCTCCGGCTGGAATAGCGCGCCCCAACGCAGCGCCGCGCAACCCGTGCGCACGCAAGCAGCCAGTGCCGCAGCCCCGCAGCGGGTGCAGCCTGCCCTGCCGCGCCAGGAAAGCGTGCACGCACGCCCCGAGCGCCGCGATGTGCGCCCGGATCAGCGCAACAGTTACAGCTCCGGCGAGCGTAGCCAGCGTGTGAGCCAACCGCGCGCACGCAAGTACGAGTCCCGCTAACCTATCACGCCAAAGGGCTCTCCCTTGGAAGCCTGATATGACTTTGGGCTTTGACTCATCTTCTTGAACAGGCACAGGGGTGCTCCGCGAGGCGGAGCGCCCCTGTTTTGTGATCCAGGAATCTTGCCAAGTGCCACAGCCACTGGCTGCATCGCCCTGCGGGGTTTGCACACTTTCGGGGATACACGTCAAGAAAGAGTCAAGATAGCACCTTGGGTCTCATTCAAGCCCATCCAAGGGCATCTCCCTTTGGAAACCAGACCGGGTTATTCCCTTGGCCATTTTTTATGATAACCACAGGGGCGCTCCGCGATGCGGAACGCCCCTGTGCCTGCTAAAGAACTGCCGCAATGACACCGGCCGGGTTGCACTGCCGGTTCCTTGTTTGCCGCTGCGCGATTTGTCATGGAATCGTTAAGGGGAGTGGCCGCAACCGCCAAAGGATTTTTTCCCTTGGCTTTCTGGCAAAGAAGCTCCCCTGATTTGGCTTCACAGACGGCCTGAAACAAGCATGGATGCGTGAGCGTTACATCCGCCGTTCAAACACCCTGAGTTTTGCACTGCGGGCGCGCGGATTGGCAGCCAC
>LVAR01000079.1 GCA_001604115.1 Clostridiales bacterium Firm_12
GCATACCTTGGACAATGCCCGAAACCATCAAAGGATCGCAAACCACGGAAGGCAAGCAAACCTATTACCCTCGGCTCGCCTTTGGCAGGCGCGATGCCCCTCAGCCCTCCGTACCTGCAACGCTCAGCACGCCAACATCCACGCTGGGCGCACCCACGCCGCCGGAGGGGAAGCGCAAATCGCTGCCGACTGCGCGCACATTTTTCAGCATTTCAAAAAAGTTTCCTGCAATGGTAATTTGCTCCACGGCACGGCAACGTTTGCCGTCTTCTACCGTAAAGCCCTTGCTGAGCAGTGAAAAATCCCCGCTCACGGCGTTGGCGCCGGCGTGCAGCCCCTCCACCTCCGTGATGAGCAGTCCATCCCCGATTTCGGCCAACAATCTATCCAGCGGCTGCGTGCCCGGCTCAATGTAAAAATTGGTAGGCGATACCCTCACCGAGCCGGAATAGCCACCTTTGCTGGCATTGCCGGTGCTCTGCACCCCATCTTTGCGGGCGGTTTTCAGGTTGTGCAGGAAGGTTTTGAACACGCCCGTATCCACCACCACATTGCGGCGGCTGGGCACGCCCTCCGCATCGAAGGGGCGGCTGCCAAACGCATCGGCACGCAAGGCGTCATCCACCAACGTCACGCAAGGCGCGGCAATTTGCTCCCCCACCTTTCCCTGCAACAGCGACAGGGATTTTTGTGCGCTCTCCGCCGAAAATGCAGAGGAGAAAGTCTCCAGCAGATCCGTCATGGCCAAATTCAGGATGGCGACGCGGTACTGTCCGGAGCGCACGGGCTTTGCGCCCAGCATCTCCACCGCCTGCCGTGCGGCGGCCTGCGCCAGCGTATTCGCGTCCAAATCGGCAAAGCGGCGGCTAAACTGGATCTCCATGCCGGTAGCGGTCAGTTCGCCTTCCCGCGCAATGGGCTGGAGATATGCCCCGCAAATGGTTTGTTCATAATGTTTATCCATGCCGTGGGTGTTCACGATGCGCACTTTGACCCGGCCAGAGAGCACCGTATCATACCCCACCTGCGTGATGCGAGCATCGTACGCCTTGGCGGCGCTTTCCATCGCCAGCGCAAAGGCGAGTTTTTGCTCGGCGGGCGCATCCTCTCCGGTCAGGGGCAGCACAGCCACCGGCTCGCGGCCCTCGTAAATGAACTGCTCGCTGTCATCCTCGCAGTACGTGGCGCTGTCCAGCGCGCCGCGGATAAGCTGCCCAATGGCCGCCTCGTCAAAAGCCTCGGTCGCGGCATAGCCCATGCGCCCGTTCAGCACCGCGCGAAAGCCCAGCCCGCGCGTCTGGTGGCTGGAATATTGGGTGATCTCCGCATTCATGGCCGTGGCTTTGAAGCTCTCATCCTCCAGCAGGTAGGCTTCTGCCACGGAGAACCCGGCCGCTTTGGCCGCGTCAAAAAGCTTTGGGAGAAATTCGTCAATTCTCATGATGGTTTTCACTCCTGTTCTTGCGAGGTCTGCGGTGCCCCTTCCCGCCTTAGCAAGGCAGCTACCCCGCGCACTGCTATAGCACCGGAACCGCGTAATAGATCGAAGCCCGGTCTGCAGCCGTTTCTCTGTGCCGCAAGCCTGGCAACGTTGCCTAGGACAACGCCCCGCTCCGTATTACGCCCGGCCGCCAACGGTCATACGCTTGACCCGGATCATCGGCTGACCCACATTGACCGGCACCGAGCCGCTGATGCTCCCGCACATGCCTTGCGCCATGCGCATTTCACGTCCAACGCGGTCAATCTGCATGAGCACGTCCGCGCCTTTGCCGATCAGGGACGCGCCGCGCACCGGCGTGGTGATGCGGCCATCCTTGACCAGATAGCCCTCCGATACGGAAAAGTTGAACGATCCGGTGGCCGGATCCACCGAGCCGCCGCCCAGCTTTTTGGCGTAGAGGCCATCGCCCATGGTGGCGATCATCTCCCGCTCATCATCCATGCCGGCGGCGATGTAAGTGTTGCGCATGCGTGAGGTGGGCGCGTTGGCGTAGCCCTGCCTGCGGCCACTGCCCGTGGGCTCCATGCCCATGCGCTTGCCGCCCAACTTGTCGATCATATAGTTTTTGAGCATGCCGTTTTCAATGAGCACCAGCCGTGTTGTAGGCATGCCCTCGTCATCCACACGCAAGCTGCCCCACTCATTGGGCAGGGTCCCATCGTCCACGGCAGTCACACAGCTGGCCGCGATCTGCTGCCCCAGCTTGCCGCTGAACTCGCTGATGCCAAATGCCACGCTGGTCGCCTCCAGGCTGTGCCCGCATGCCTCATGGAAAATGACCCCGCCAAAGCCGTTGTCGATCACCACCGGCATCACGCCGGCAGGGCATTCTGGCGCATGCAGCATCAGCCGGGCGCTCTCGCCCGCATCGCGGCCGATTTTCTCAGCGTCCACGCGGGCGGTAAAAAGTTCATAGCCCATCAGGGCGCCCGGCGCTTCATAACCCTGCTGCTTTTCTTTGCCGTCGCTGGCAATGGCCACGCACGCAAGACGCGTGCGCACACGGGTATCCTCCACATATAAGCCATCGCTGTTGGCAATGGCCACATCCTGCTCACTGTCCAGCAGTGAGCAGCTCACCTGTTCGATTTCCGGGCTCACACTGCGCGCCGCCGCATCCGCCGCGCGCAGGTAGTCCAACTTGCGCCGGGTTTCCACCTGGCTTGGCCACAGCCGGTACACATGGGGCGGCGGCAGCTCTGCCACACCAAATCCCTTGGCGCGCAAAACGCCCCTGCGTTGGCTTTGCACCGCGGAGGCCACCTGTTGTGCACAGCGCAGCAGCCCCTCCCGGTCGGTATCGTTGGTGTAGGCGTAGATGGCGTTCAGCCCTTGAAACACACGGATGCCTGCCCCGTGCATCCGGCCGGAGTTGATCAGCTCCACCTTGCCGCCCATCAGTTGCAGGCTGTTGGTGCGCTGATCCTCATAAAAAATCTCGGCAAAGTCGCCGCCTGTGGCGAGCGCCGCATCCAGCACATCGCGTGCATATTCCTTCATATCCGCATTTCCTCCTATGCCCAGCCGTCAGCCGAGCACCGTTTCCAGCTTGAGTTCGGCCAGGCTCTTGGCGCGGTAGGTCGCGCTGGGGTTAGCCGCCGCCGAGCCTACGCCCAGCGCCTTCATACCGCCTGCCAGCGCCGCTTCCACGCCCGCGTCCGCATCCTCCACCACAAGGCACTCGGCCGGTGCCAGGCCAAGCAGCCTGGCCGCCAGCAGAAACACCTCCGGGTCTGGTTTGCTGCGGGTGATCTGATTGCCATCCGCCACGGCGTCAAAGGCCGTGGATAGCCCGATCCGCTCCAGGATGACGGGTGTGTTGCGGCTGGAAGAGCCAATGGCCATCTTCACACCCTTTTGCCGCAGAGCCGCGAGCGTTTCCGCCGCCCCGGGCAGGATATCCGCCGGCGTCAGCTCCTGGATCAGCGCAACGTAATAATCGTTCTTGCGGGCAGCCATGGCCTCTTTTTCTGTTTGGGTGTAAGGTTTGGCCGCGCGCTCCAGAATGATCTGAAGGCTGTCCATGCGGCTCACGCCGCGCAGCCGCTCATTGATTTCCCGGTCAAAATAAATGCCTTCTTCATCCGCCATGCGTTTCCAGGCAAGGTAATGGCAGTCGTCCGTGGATACGATCACGCCATCCAAATCAAAAATCATCCCTTTGATCATCCCTGTATCATCCTCCCGCATCGGTGGCCGGCGCCAGCGACCCGCACGCGGGCGAAGGTGGCAGACCGGATTGCATTATTATAGCACGATACAGCGTGAAAAGCACTCCAGCCTTGTGGAAAACCGCGCAGACCCGCGCAATATGGCGATACTTTGCCCACCGTGTACATCGTGAACAAAGGGCTTGAACAATCTTTGGTGAATTGCACCATTTGCAAGCAGCCCTGAAACCGTTATAATAAGCCCATAGGAAGTGGCACGGCAGCGTATGCCGCTTGCAGAAAACAAGGAGGAGCATGAAGCATGGCAAGCGTATCCCTCAAGCATATTTTCAAAGTATACGCCGGTAATGTGACCGCCGTTAGCGACTTTAACCTGGATATCGAGGACAAAGAATTCATCGTGCTGGTCGGCCCTTCGGGCTGCGGCAAATCCACCACGCTGCGCATGGTGGCCGGCCTGGAGGAAATTTCCAGCGGCGAATTGTACATCGGCGATCGCCTGGTGAACGATGTTGCCCCCAAGGATCGCGATATCGCCATGGTGTTCCAGAACTACGCCCTCTACCCCCACATGACCGTTTTTGACAACATGGCCTTCGGTCTCAAGCTGCGCAAGGTACCCAAGGCCGAGATCAAAGCCCGCGTGGAAGAGAATGCAAAGGTGCTGGACATTTACCACCTGCTCAACCGCAAGCCCAAGGCACTGTCCGGTGGCCAGCGCCAGCGCGTTGCCCTTGGCCGCGCCATCGTGCGTGAGCCCAAGGTGTTCCTGATGGACGAGCCGCTGTCCAACCTGGACGCCAAGCTGCGTGTTGCCATGCGTACTGAGATCACCAAGCTGCACCAGCGTTTGCAGACCACCTTCATTTACGTGACGCATGACCAGACCGAGGCCATGACCATGGGTACGCGCATCGTGGTCATGAAGGATGGCTTTGTGCAGCAGGTGGATAGCCCCCAGAACCTGTATGACTACCCCGCCAACCTGTTTGTGGCCGGCTTTATCGGCAGCCCGCAGATGAACATCTTCAACGTCCGCCTGGAAAAACAGGACAAGGATGTTGTGGCGGTGTTTGGCAACAACAAGATCGTGATCCCGCCGAGCAAGCTTTCCAAGTTTGGCGACGAAAGCGTTATCGGCAAGGAAATTTTCATGGGCATCCGTCCGGAAAACATCCATGACGAAGATGTGTTCGTGCAGGCGGCTCCCAACGCCGTGATCGACTGCAAGGTGGAAGTGACCGAGCTCATGGGCTCGGAAACCTACCTGTACCTGACCACCAGCGGCAAGGACGAAAACATCATTGCGCGCGTGAACCCCCGCACCACCAGCCGCGCCGGGCAGACCATTCAGGTCGCCTTTGATGTCAATCACCTGCACTTCTTTGACAAGGAAACCGAAGCAACGCTGCTCACCCGCTGAGCAGCCAACAAGCAAACGACCCCGGCGCAACAGCGCCGGGGTCGTTTGCTTGTTGGCTCCCGTGCAGCCCTCCGGCCAAATGCTTTCTGCCGTTGCACCGTTGCGGATCTGTCAAACGTCCGCGGCGTGCTGCGTCGGGGCATCACGGTGGTGTATGGGTGTGCGCTTGCTTTTTGCAAACGGTTGGTGTGCAAAAACCTTGCCATATGCTACCTTCGCTTAGTCCTCGAAGGCACTCCGATGATTTCGGACGTGTAAACGCTTTCGGAACGTTCCACATTTGTTTCATATTTTTTCCCGCTCCTTTTTGTTGCACAGTAAGGTTTTGGTGCTGATTTAGCATCCATCGGATGATTTTTTACCATATATCACTTGTAAAACATAGATTGTCTTGATATAATCAATGTAAGCTCTTACGCGATCCGGTTATCGCGTATGTTCAAACCCCAAGGGGAACAATTGAGGAGGAATACCCATATGAAAAAGGTTCTTGCCATGGTCTGTGCCCTTGTGATGGTCCTGTCCATCGCATCCGCGGCATCCGCCCAGACGGTGCTCAAGCTCAGCGAAGTGCACGCAGAAGGCTACCCCACCGCCCTGGCGGATCAGGAGTTTGCACGCCTTGTGGAAGAAAAAACGGAAGGCCGCATCAAGGTTGAAGTGTACCTCGGCGGCACGCTCTATGGCCAGGAGACTGAGGCCATTGAAGCTTTGCAGCTTGGCGACCTCGCTTTTGCCCGCGTATCGGCTTCCCCGGTGGGTAGCTATGTGCCCTCCATCAACGCCATCCAGATGCCTTATCTGTATAAAAACGGCGCGCATATGTGGGCTGTGCTCAACGGTGAGATCGGCCAGAAGTTGCTTGCCGATATCGAGACCGGCGTGAACAAGGACGGCGTCCCCAGCGGCATCGTTGGCCTGTGCTATTATGACGCGGGCAACCGTTCCTTCTACCTGACCAAAGCCGTGAACACCAAGGCGGACATGGCTGGCCTCAAAATCCGTGTGCAGAACAACCCGATGATGGTCGCCATGGTGGAAGCCCTGGGCGCAACCGCCGTGACCGGCATCGGCCCCAATGACGTGTATGCCTCCATCACCCAGAAAGTGATCGACGGCGCAGAAAACAACTGGCCTACCTACCAGAACATGGGCGACTATGAAGCCGCTCCCTACTACATCTTGGACCAGCACACCCGCGTGCCGGAGATCCTCCTGGCTTCCAAGGCTGTGAAGGATACCATCGACCCCGCGGATTGGGCGATCATCGAAGAGTGCGCCAAGGCTACCCAGGAGTTCGAGATCCAGAAGTGGGCAGAAAAAGAAAAGTCCTCTGAGGAGATCGTCCGCGCTGCCGGCACCACTGTGATCGAACTGACCCCCGAAGCCCGCGCAGAGTTTGAAGCCGCTATGGCCGGCCTGTATGAAACCTTTGGCGCAGATTACACGGACATCATCACCGCTATCAAGGATTTGGGCAAGGATTTCTGATCTGATACCTGACGGGATACCCAGCGGGGGAGGAACGCCGTGTTTCTCCCCCGCTTTGCTAGGAGGAGGGGTACAATGGTCAACGTGATTCGCGCCGTAAACCGTTGGACGCACCGTATTTTTCTGTTGATCGGGGAAATCGCGCTGGCGGCAATGATTGTGGTGGTCACCATGACGGTGATCCTGCGCTATTTTTTCAACACCGGCATCGGCTGGGCAGAGGAAGTGCCGCGCCTGCTGGTCACTTTGTTCACATTTTTGGCCTGCGCCATGGGTGTGCGTGACAAGACGCATATGTGCGTAGGTATCGTATACAACCGTTTCCGCAAAGATGGATTTGGCCGTAAGTTTCTGGAAGTATTCGGGGATGTGTGCGTGCTGCTTTGCGGGTTATTCATGCTGTATTATGGCGGGATGCGCTGCATCCGCATGATGGGTCTTGCAGGCACGCTGCCCATGACTGGGCTGAAAACCTGGTGGCAATTTGTGCCCATCCCGCTTGCTGGGTTTCTGATCACCTTTGACAGTATTCTATACCTGACCGGCGTGCTCAAGCCCGGCGATACGCTCTTTTCTGAGCCGGACAAGGATGCCGCCGAACTGTACTGCGATTCGCTGACCGAAGAAGCGGCCGTCGCCGATGGCACCGTACTGGATGAGGAGATCGCGAAGGCGGCTTGCACGCAGCCTTCCGGCGAAGCAAAAAAGGAAGGTGACGCTCAATGACCCCTGCAACGCTTGCAATCATCGTGCTCATCGGCGGCTTCTTTCTGCTGCTCATGATCCGGGTGCCCATTTCGTTTGCGATGCTGCTGGCAACCATCGGTTCCGCGTTGATCACCGGTACAAACTTGACGGTGCTGGTGCAGCAAATGATCAGCGGTGTGAACAACTTTTCCCTGCTGGCCATCCCTTTTTTCATCCTCATGGGTGAATTTATGAGCGAGGGTGGCATTTCCGAGAAAATCGTGGATTTTGCTACCCTCATCGTGGGGCGCTTTCGCGGCGGCCTGGCCTATGTGAACTGTGTGGATAGCATGTTTTTCGGCGGCATTTCCGGCTCCGCCGTGGCGGATGTCAGCTCCCTGGGTTCCGTGGTGGTGCCCATGATGGTCAAGCAAGGTTATACGGCGGATTTTGCCGTTGGCCTGACCGTGAGCACCGCCTGCCAAGGGCTGTTGATCCCGCCCAGCCACAACATGGTCATCTACGCGCTGGCCGCCGGCGGCGGCGTGACCATTGGTAGCCTATTCATGGCCGGTGCGCTGCCCGGCTTCCTGCTGGGTCTTGCCATGCTCATTTTCTGCTTCTTCACGCGCAAGCACTATAACTTCCCGGCCGGCGTGCGCACTCCGCGCGCACTGTGGGGCAAGATCATCCTCAATGCCATCCTGCCGATGTTCACCATCGTGATCATCATGGTGGGCGTGGCCATGGGCGTGTTCACAGCTACGGAGAGCGCCGCAGTCGCATGCGTATACTCGTTCATCCTGACCTACTTTGTGTTCCGCAGCGCCAAACTGCGCAACATTGGCCAAGTGTTCAAGCGTACGCTCAAGACGCTGGCCATCGTGCTCACCCTGATCGCCGTGGCCAAAGCCTTCGCCTACATGATGGTGGAGCTGCGCGTGCCGGATATGCTCACCAGTTTCCTGGTGGGTGTGACCAGCAACAAATACGTGCTGCTGCTCATCATCAACGTGCTGCTGCTGGTGCTGGGCTGCTTTATGGACATGGCGCCGCTGATCATGATCATGACGCCCATCCTGCTGCCGGTAGTCACCTCCCCCGCTATCGGCCTGAGCCCGGTACACTTTGGCATCGTCATGATCTTTAACCTGGCCATCGGCCTTTGCACGCCGCCGGTCGGCTCGGCGCTGTATGTGGGCTGCGCGGTGGGCAAAACGCCCATTGAGCGCACCAGCCTGCACATGCTGCCCATGTACGGCGTGATGGTTCTGGGGCTGCTGTTGGTCACCTATATCCCGGCCATTTCCATGTGGCTGCCAACCCTGCTGGGTATGATCTGATCCATTCGATCGCAGACCCCCGGCCTGTGGTAAGGCCGGGGGTCTTTTTATCAAAACAGGACAAGGAGCCAAAACCATGTTTGCGTACTTCGCCTCGTTACCCAAGGATACCCGCCGTGTGCTGTCTACCTGCTTTTTTGCTTTCTTCTTTAATGGCCTAATGACGCTCATGATGGGCTCCATCCTCCCGGATCTCCGCGCAGCCTACAACCTGACGGATTCCCAAGGCGGGCTGATGCTCGCCGGGCATTCCGCGGGCAACTTGGCGGCCAGCCTGCTCAGTGGCCTGGTGCCGCTGTGGCTTGGCAGTCGGCGGCGCGCGATTGTGCTGCTCAGCGCCCTGGCGGCGCTGGGGTATGCCATGCTGCTCTTGTTTGGCAACCCCCTCTGGCTCACGCTGGCCTTTGCCATCACAGGCATGAGCCGCGGCAGCATCAGCAATTTTAACAACGGTACTGTCAACCGTGTGACGGAGGGAAACCCTTCTGCAAGCAATCTGTTGCACAGTTTTTTTGCGGCAGGCGCCATCAGCGCTCCGCTCTTGTTTTTGATCACCTTCCGCATCGGAGGCTGGCAGGCCGCCATCCTGGCCATTGTAGTGCTGGGCGCGATTGTCTCCCTGGCGTTCACCCGCATCAACCTGGCGGATGACCGCCCCAGCCGCACCGACAGCACGCAGAAAAGCTTGGTGTTCCTGCGCAACCGCACCTTCCTGCTGCTGGGTGGCATGATGTTTTTTTACCTGTGCGCCGAATATTCCATCAATGGTTGGCTGGTCACGTACCTGCAGCACAAACCGGCGCTGCTGGCACAGTTTGCCCTGGCGGGCGGGGATGCCCAGCAGGCATTGGTCACCTATTCCCAAACCATGGCGACGCTGCTGTGGGCCATCATCCTGGTGGGCAGGCTTTGCAGCGCGTTGCTCTCCCGCCGCCTGCCGCAAAAGCTGCTCATGATGGCGGGCAGCATCGGCGTGCTGGTGTTCTTTGCCGTGCTGCTGCTCGGCGACAGCATTGCGCTGGTGACGCTTTCCGTTGCAGGGCTGGGCTTTTGTCTGGCAGGGATCTGCCCGATGATCTACTCCGATGCCAGCTACATCACCAATCTTTACCCCATGGGTACCAGCGCCATCCTGGGGATCGGCTCCATCGGCGCGATCATCATGCCTGCACTGGTGGGCATCGTGGCGGATGCCTATGGGTTTGCCGGAGGCATGAGCGCCATCCTGATCGGCGTGGTGGCGTTGGTGGTGCTGTCCATCCTCAACTATATACTCAAGCCCGCGCCCATGCAACAGCCGGGCACGGCGCAGCCGCAGGCATAAAGGAGGCAAGGCTCATGGATTCCAAGGTAGTACGGTATGAACAAATGCCCACAACGGATCTGGGGGGCGGCGTGACCCGTAAAGTGCTGGCCTGGATGCCCCAGCAGATGATGGTGGAAGTCCGGTTTGAACAGGGTGCCATGGGCGCAATGCACAGCCACCCGCATGTCCAGTGCACCTATGTGGCCGAAGGAGTTTTCGATTTTACTATTGAAGGAGAGATGCACACGGTGCGGGCAGGCGACACCATCGCGTTCGCGCCTGATGCGCAGCATGGCTGTGTGTGCAAGCAAGCCGGTGTGCTGGTAGATGTGTTCGCCCCCATGCGGGAGGATTTTCTTTCATAAGAGGAGGGTCTGCCATGGCTGCCACCATCACCTACGATGCGGAAAACCGACTGACCCTCTCGGGTATCACCTGTGATTGCGGGCTCACCCACCACCTGCCCACGCAGGACATCTATGTGGGGCAGGGACTGCTTGCCCGTGTGCCAGACTACGTCCAACGGCGTGGGCTGGGCATGCACTGTGTGCTGGTGGCTGATCAAAATACCTATCCGCTGGCAGGCATGGCGGTGGAGGCTGCGCTCACCGAGGCGGGTTACCACGTTATTCTCTGCGTGATCCGCCGGGATGGCGTGATGGATCCGGATGAACGTGCCTGCGGCGAAGTGCTCCTGTCCATTCAGCCGGAAACCACGTTTCTGGTGGCGGTGGGCAGCGGCAGCATCACCGATACGGTGCGGGTAAATGCCGTACGCACCGGCCTGCCTTTTGTGAGTGTGGGCACCGCGCCTTCCATGGACGGCTACACCTCCGTGGTGGCGCCGCTGTTGCTGCGGGGTGTCAAAATCCACCGTGCGGGCGTTTGCCCGGAGATCATCGTGTGCGATACGGACATCCTGCGCACGGCGCCGCTGTCCATGGTCTGTTCCGGTGTGGGGGATGTGCTGGGCAAGTATATCGCCAAGGCGGATTGGATGTTGGGCGCCATCATTGCCGGCGAAACCTATTGCGACGTCTGCGGTGAAATCGTGACGGATGCTGTGGAAAAACTGCTGCAGAACATCCCGGAAATCCGCGCCCGCACGGAAAAGGGGATACGCATCCTGATCGAGGCACTGCTGCTGGCGGGCGTGACTATCATGATCGTGGGCCACACCCGCGCCGTGGCATCCGTGGAGCACAACATCGCGCATTACTGGGAAATGATGCAGCTCCTGCATGGCAAGCACCCTCCTGCGCACGGCGCGTCCGTGGGGGTGGCCACGCTACTGTGCTGGCCGCTGTTCACCCGTTTTGCACAGGAGGATCTGACCGCGCTGGATCTGCCTGCCATCCGGGCGGGGCGCATGTCGCGCGCACAGCGGGAAGCGTGGATGCTTCAGGCTTTTGAGCCGGAAGCCGCCGCCAGCATCATGCGTGACAACCCTGATGATTTTCTCCCCTGGGAGGAACAGGAGCGCCGTATCCGCACAGCGCAGGCACACATGGCGGATATCCGCCGTGTGATCGGCATGCTGCCGCCCTATGAAGCCATCCTCTCCGCGATGCAGGAACTCGGTGCGCCAACCACCCCGGCGGAAATGGGCGTGGATGAAAAGCTGCTGAACCTCTCCATGCGTTGCGCCAAGGATTACCGCACACGCTATACGCTCTTCAAACTGATTGATGAATGTGGGCTGCAAGAAGCCTACATGGCGGCATACCCGCTGCTGTGAGCGAAACCCGACTTTGCGTTTTGATAGCACGCCCCCTGCGCAGCCAGCTGGCAGCGCAGGGGGCGTGTATGCTGATGAGCCCCGCCACAGGGGCCATGGGTCAAAGGTGAAATCCCCTGAGGGTTTGAAGTGGAACCCCAAGCCCCTGTGTCGCGATGCCTGAGCCAGACAAGCGGGCAGCCGTGAAGCGGCTATGCAATAAACGGCAATATCCTGTGGTCAGCGCCCTTGGAGACCCCTGCCATACAGGAATGCATCATGTTTCCGCTGCACAGCGGCCTTTCACTGCAGCATTGCTCCGCGTCACAGCGCATTTGCGCCGGATTGCCCGCCGATTGTGCTATAACGTCACGCCGGATTTGAAAATCGCGATGCCCTGATAGCCGTTTTCCTCATTACGTGCTCTTTGCCCATTGGCAGTTTGCAGCACCAGTTCAAACAGCGCATCCCCCAGCGCGTCCAAGGTCTCGCCGGCCAGCAATCTACCCGCGTCAAAATCGATCCAGCTCTGCTTCTGGGTGGCCAACGGGGTGTTGCTCGCAATCTTGAGCGTTGGCACTGGGCCGCCAAAGGGCGTGCCCCGTCCGGTGGAAAACAGCACGATCTGCGCCCCGGCCGCAGCTACGGCCGTGGTGGCCACCAAATCATTGCCGGGTGCGTTTTGTAGGGTAAGGCCGGGGCGAGTCACGCGCCCGGTGTAGGGGATCACGGCAGTCACGGGCGCATCCCCGCTCTTTTGGGTGCAGCCCAGCGCCTTGTCCTCCAAGGTGGAGATACCGCCCTGCTTGTTGCCAGGCGATGGGTTTTCATAAATGGTCTGTCCATGCGCTTCAAAATAATGTTTGAAATCGTTGATGAGAGATACCGTCTCCTGGAAAACGGTCTCATTTTCACAACGCGCCATGAGCAGGGTTTCCGCACCAAACATCTCCGGCACTTCGGTGAGGATGGTGCTGCCGCCCATGGCGATGAGCCTGTCTGAAAACCGCCCGATAACGGGGTTTGCTGTGATGCCGCTGAAACCGTCCGAGCCGCCGCATTTCATGCCGATGACCAGCTTGCTGGCAGGCACCGCTACACGCACATCCTGGCGCATGTGCTCCGCCAGCGCTGTGAGCATATCCATGCCCGCTGACAGCTCGTCCGCCACATCCTGCGCGATCAGGAAGCGCACACGCGCCGGGTCAAAACCGCCCATGTGCTTTTGCAGCTCCCGCACACCACTGTTCTCGCAACCCAGCCCAAGAATCAGCACTCCGCCCGCATTCGGGTGAGTGGCCAGGTTGGCCAGGATAGCGCGGGTGTTTTCCTGATCATCCCCCATTTGAGAACAGCCGTAGGGATGGGGAAATGCGCGCACGTTTTCCACTGCGCCGCCCACCAGCCCCTGCGCTTTGCGTTCCAGCGCGGTGGCCACATCGTTCACGCAGCCCACGGTGGGCACAATCCACAGCTCATTGCGCACGCCTGCACGGCCGTCCTGGCGCAGGTAACCTTGAAATGTGCGTGCTTCCCGCCGGGGCAATGCCTTGGCGGTGGGCGCGTACTGGTACTTGCGCTCGCCTGCCAGCAGCGTGCGCAGGTTGTGCGTGTGCACATGCGCCCCGGCAGCGATCGCTTCCTTGGCCGCGCCGATAGGCTGACCGTATTTGATGACGTGCCCGCCGCTTGGGATCGCCTTCAGCGCAAATTTATGCCCCGCCGGAACATCGGTGCCCAGCATGACTGCTCCCCGATCCAGCATGACTGTTTCGCCAGCATGCAGGGGCATCAACGCCACAGCGACATTATCATTGGGATGGATCGTAACCGCCTGTTTCATGGCATCCTCCTTTGGCGTGCCGCCACGCCTATGTAAA
This sequence comes from Clostridiales bacterium Firm_12, assembly GCA_001604115.1. Lineage (GTDB taxonomy): Bacteria > Bacillota > Clostridia > Christensenellales > Aristaeellaceae > CAXXOK01. The sequence goes on from LVAR01000079.1 coordinate 13,523, forward strand.
TGATTACACACCGTATAGTTCATAGTACCGCACTGTCGTGGTTTCGTCAACAGGCTCATGGGCTTTCGTTTGTTGATTTTTTGGCCTGTGCAATGAATTTCCGGGTTGCATTTTTGTCATGATATCACTATAATAAAGGCGTGAATATGCGTAAGCGTTTACAAATACGCTGCTGTTGCGCCACCCGACCCGGGCGGTGCTCCATGCACGCGCCAGGGAGAGGTCACAGCATGCAGGCATTCATGGACAAGGATTTTTTACTGACCACGGAAACCGCCCGGCAACTCTACCACAACGCGGCGGCAGCGTGCCCCATCATCGATTATCATTGCCACATCAACCCTCGAGAAATCTACGAGGATCGCCGCTATGAAAACATCACCCAAGTATGGCTGGGCGGGGATCATTACAAATGGCGACTCATGCGCTGCGCCGGTGTTCCTGAAAAATACATCACCGGCGATGCCGACGATCTGGAGAAGTTCCGTGCCTGGGCGCGCGTGCTGGGCAAAGCCGTCGGCAATCCCCTGTACCACTGGAGCCATCTGGAGCTGCAGCGCTATTTTGATTATCACGGCCTGCTGAACGCCGATACTGCCGATCAGGTGTGGGCGCATGTGAATGCCAAACTCCAACAGGAGGGATTCAGCGTGCGGGGGTTGATCCGGCAAAGCAATGTGGAGCTGATCTGCACCACCGATGACCCTGTCGATTCCCTTATCTGGCACCAGAAAATCAAGGCGGACAAGACGTTTGCGACTGCCGTGCTGCCTGCCTGGCGGCCGGATAAAGCCATGAACCTGGAAAAGGAGACCTATCTGCCCTATCTGGCGGAATTATCCAGCGTGAGCGGCATTGCCATCCGCTCCTTTGCCGATCTCAAAGCGGCGCTACAGGCGCGCATGGCCTTTTTTCACGAGAACGGCTGCCGCTTGAGCGATCACGCGCTCCGCTATGCTATGTACGCCCCCGCTACCGCCGCCGAGGTGGAAGCCATCTTTGCGCGCAGGCTGTCCGGGGACGCCATCACCCAGGAGGATGAACTGCGCTTCAAGACAGCTTTCCTCACCTTTGTGGCCGGAGAATACCGTCGGCTGGGTTGGGTCATGCAGCTGCACTATGGCTGCCGCCGGGACAACAATCCCGCGATGTTTGATCTCTTGGGGCCGGATACAGGGTATGACTGCATCGATACTCACACCCCTTCGGCGCAGCTGGCGGCCTTGCTGGGCGCATTGGACGCAGCCGGCTCCCTCCCCAAGACGGTGCTGTACAGCCTGAACCCCAATGATGATGCCGCCATCGACAGCGTATGCGGCTGTTTTCAGAACGGTGAGGCTGTTGGTCGCCTGCAACACGGCTCTGCATGGTGGTTCAACGACCATTTGCAGGGCATGACCCAGCAGCTCACCAGCCTGGCAAACCTCGGCTATCTGGCAGGGTTTGTAGGCATGCTGACCGACAGCCGGAGCTTCCTGAGCTATCCTCGGCATGAGTACTTCCGCCGCATCCTATGCCGTGTTCTGGGGCAATGGGTCGAGGAAGGACAGTTCCCTGCTGACATGGCAACGTTGACCGGGATCGTGCGCGATGTGAGCTATGGCAACGCCAAGCGGTACTTCTCCTTCCCGTCATAAACCGAGCGCATGGCAGGGGCATCGCCCTCCATGGCCGCGCCACGGCGGCATTTTGCCCGCCACAGCGCAAGTGTATATGCCCAGCCTTGGTCTTTTATCTTGGCGGGTGGCACGGAAAGTGTGAACATAGCCAGCATCTGTATGGGGCCGTATTCAGGGTTGCGCCTGCCGGCCCGTCCATCCGGGGAAGGTGCCGCACCATAGCATACGATTCCTCAGGCTGCCGAAAAACCTCTTCCCAGTGCCACAGACGCTCGCCACCCTACTTTGCAGGCTGTTCGCTCGGTTTGCGAAGATGTTCCCGGTCAGGCTTTATGGGCTTTGCCCTAAACTCCCCAAAAGGTTTCACCCTGTGGAAATTTTCCCGGGACTACTTCTTGACACGCATGTTGGAACGGTCTGAGGGGTCGCGCCCTAGCGTGCGGCCCCTTTCCCATGGATACCTTTGTAAC